>NZ_JBIVYG010000018.1:0-138170 GCF_044769685.1 Agrobacterium sp. NPDC090283
TCATCGCCAGAGGCACGATCATCCACACCAGCAATAACAGCACCGATGGCGCAAGCATCACCCGCGCCAGACCGCTCGTGTTTCGAGTTGCCATTAGTCGTCCTCCCTCACGGATACAGTTATGAGTTTGAGCGGGATTTCAAATGAAAACCGCTCGCACTTCCCCCCATTTCGCTCCGGCGGCCTCTGCCGCAGGGGCATCCGGATTTATGATTGCCGTCAGTGGCGGCCTTCGCCCGTCGCCGCGTGATAGGTCGCCAGAACCTGATCCACAGCCGCGATCAAAATCTCTTCCGCGTCCTCGCCCGCAACTGTTGCGAGCGGTAATTCGCCGAGATACTGGCGCAGCAGGGTTTCGGGAATTGTCTTCCCATCCAGCGCCTTATGCAAGGCGGAAACGGCCTGCAACGCTTCCGGCCGCGTCCAGTAATAGCGGATGCGGTCGCTGTAACTATAGTGGCGCTGCAATCGCAGCGTGATGTCGTCGCCATGGTAATGGCCCTGCCAGTCGCCCGGCGCGCTCAACATCAGTTTTTCCATGGTCCGTGCCAGCGGCCGGTCGCCATAGGTGCCGACCATTTCGGATGCGATCATATCAAGCGCATAAAGCGCTTCCCGGTAAGCGAAGGTGAGGCCCGGACCGACTTTGAGGATCGGATATCCGTCGCGCACCAGTGCGGCAAGGGCAGGCTCGGTCTGGTAATCGGTGGAATGGGCCTCGAACACCAGCTGCGGTTCGCCGTCCAGAACGGCGCTCAGCGCTTCCGCGGCCTGCGGATCGTAAGCGACGACATTGTCGCTGCCGAATTCCACGCCCGGCTGCACGACGAAAGCGATGACCCGTTCGAAGGCTTGCGAAAGACCATGCTGCGCGAATATCTCGCGGTGAAGGTCGATGGTGTTGCGCGCTGCCTGCGGCTGCGTCGGCGCAACCGTGTCGAGCACATGGTCGGCACCGCCAGGCACCGGCACTTCGGTGCCGAGAATATAAAGCGGTTTGGGCAGGCCGGCATCGGTGGCCGCCTTTTCGGCAACGGCCGCAAGTTTGGCGGCGCGGTTGGCGATGGTGACGTCATCCAGCGCCGCCGGCTCACCGGCGCAGCCCATCGATGCATCGAGGTGAATCTTGCGAAAACCCGATGCCACATAGGCCTCGACCATGGCGGCGGCTTTTGTCAGCGCCTCTTCGGCTTTCTCCCTGCGCCAGGGGTTGGGGCCGAGATGATCGCCGCCGAAAATCAGCAGCTCGCCGGGCAGTCCTTCTTCCGCCGCGATGCCGTTGACAAAGGCAACAAAATCACGCGGTGTCATGCCGGTATAACCGCCGAGATGATTGACCTGGTTGCAGGTCGCCTCGATCAGCACGGCTGTCTTGCTGGCGGCGGCGCGGCGGATTGCGGCGCGCAGGACGACGGGGTGGGCCGAACAGACGGACGTGATGCCCGCGGGTTTGCCGGCGCGGCGGGCGGCGGCGAGATTTTCCAGAATGGCGGTCATAGGACTTCCTCCGACAATTGCGCGGCCATGAAGGCATCGAGTTCGGCAAGGCTGGCAGCGCCCTCCATGGGGCCGCGCCTGATGACGTTGTGGGCACCCGATGCATTGGCGTAAGCGAGCGCTTTTGCCGGGTGCATGCCGAGGCGGCGGCAGGTGAGGTAGGTTGCACCGAAACAGTCGCCGGCACCGGTCGGGTCGATTTCCGCCACCTTCAGGCCGGGGGCGTCGATGCGCCCATGGGCGCGGCTGAAATGGCTTGCGCCTTTCGCGCCGCGTTTCAGCACGATTTCGCCGACACCGGAGGCGAGCAGCTTTTCTATCGCCGCTTCCTCATCGTCCAGACCGGAGGCGGCCTGAAGTTCCTCGCCTGACGGCAGCAGGAGATCGGTGACGGCAAGCAGATCGTCGATCAGCCTGCGGCCTTCGTCACCCTGCGCCAGTTCCTTGCGGATGTTCGGATCGAAAGACACCGAACCGCCACGTGCCCTGACACTCCTGATTGCCTCCAGAATGATGTCGCCAATGCCGGCAATCGCGAAGGCCGATCCCATGACGTGCACATGGCCGGCTTTTTCGATGAGCGCCTGCGCTTCATCGGTCATCTGCGTTTCGCTGGCCGCCGAATGGGCGATGTTGAAAACGAAGTCGCGTGCGCCGTTCTCACGGTAGCGCACGAAGGCGCTGCCGGTCGGGCGATCTGGAATAGTGGCGATGGCCGAGACATCGACGCCGTCGCGGCGCAGTCTTTCGACATTGAGTCGGCCAAAATCGTCGTCACCGACTGCGGCAATGATGCCGGCGGTTCCGCCGCACCGCGCCACCTGATCGATGAAGATGGCCGGTGCGCCGCTCGGGAAAGGGCCGATCAGCGTTTGCGGCTCGAGAAAGCCGTTTCCCACCGTCGTCGCCATGATCTCCACGAGGATTTCGCCGGCCGTGATGGTCGGGCCCTGGGTCTGCGGCGCCAGTGTAGATGCCTGCCTCATCGTCTCCTCCATAAGCATGTGCTGCCGTCCTGCCGGGCAGGTGCATTTCCGGTCTGTTATTTTCTCGGATATCAGTTAAAGTTTACACGCGTCAAGATATTAATGGATGAAATATCTGCTGCAATGCAGCAAGGGAAATGCGCGAAATAATAAATTATGAAGTGAATATACTGGTGTAAACAAGGATTTATGCGGGTTTCGGGTGGTTCGGTTGCTCGATGATTTATTTTTGGATGTTGACAATGGATGCGATTTCGCGAGATAAAAAATTTACGCATGTATTGTTATGCGTGGACATCCGTAAAGGAGGAGCGGGTATCATGAGCAAATTCATTGGAATTCTGTCGTCGTCTGTGGTTGGGGCCGGGCTTCTGGCCGGGCTGGCGCAGGCGGAAGAGATCAACATCGCCACTGTCAACAATGGCGACATGATCATCATGCAGAAGCTTTCCAGCGCCTGGGAGAAGGAAACAGGCAACAAGATCAACTGGATCGTGCTGGAAGAGAATGTCCTGCGCGAACGCGTCACCACCGATATCGCCACCAATGGCGGCCAGTTCGACATCATGACCATTGGCGGTTACGAAGCGCCGATCTGGGGCAAGCAGGGTTGGCTGGCGCCCGTCGACGATCTCGGCGACGATTATGATTACGCCGATCTGCTCGACCCGATCAAAAAGGGCCTGACGGTGGACGGCAAGCTTTACGCCGTGCCGTTCTACACCGAAAGCTCGTTCACGCTTTACCGCAAGGATCTGTTCGACGCCGCCGGCCTGAAGATGCCTGACAATCCGACCTACGACCAGATCAAGGATTACGCCGCCAAGCTGACCGACAAGTCGAAACAGCAATATGGCATATGCCTGCGCGGCAAGCCGGGCTGGGGTGAAAACATGGCCTTCCTCGGCACCATGATCAACGCCTATGGCGGCCGCTGGTTCGACATGGACTGGAAACCGCAGCTGACGAGCGAGCCGTGGAAAAAGGCGATTGCGGATTATGTGGCGCTGATGACCTCCTACGGCCCGCCCGGTGCGGCCGCCAACGGCTTCAACGAAAACCAGACGCTGTTTTCATCCGGCCGTTGCGCCATGTGGATCGACGCCACCTCGGCGGCGGGCCGCGTTTATGACCCCAAGCAGAGCCAGGTTGCCGACAAGACCGCGTTTACGCGTGCGCCGGTGGAGGTAACGCCGAACGGTTCGAGCTGGTCGTGGTCCTGGAACCTTGCAATCCCAAACAGCACGAAGAAGCTTGAAACCGCCAAGTCCTTCGTCAAATGGGCGACTTCGAAGTCCTATGTGAAGACGGTTGGTGAAAGCGAGGGCTGGGTGGCCGTGCCGCCGGGTACGCGCAAATCCACCTATGAGCTGCCGGAATACAAGAAGGCTGCGCCTTTCGCGGATACGGTGCTGAAGGCGATCATGTCTGCCGATCCGTCCAAGCCGACCAAGGATCCGGTGCCCTATACCGGTGTGCAGTTCGTCGCCATACCGGAATTCCAGTCCATCGGTACGGTTGTCGGCCAGCAGATCGCGGCAGCCCTTTCCGGCCAGCAGACGGTCGATGCGGCGCTCGAAGGCGCGCAGAAACAGGTCGAACGTGACATGACCCGCGCGGGCTACATCAAGTAGCCGCGTCCTCCCGGCGTGCCGCCCGTTCGCCTTCTGGTGGCGGGCGGCATGGGTGGACACAGACCCGCCGCCCTCATTCCTGTGCCTGTCACAGGAATCCAGTCAGCCCAAGTCTTTGGGCTGGAAGGACTTTCTCGCCGCGTGAGAGCCGCGTCGGCTGGATTCCTGTGACAGGCACAGGAATGAGGGGAGTGAGGAAAAGCATCGAACAACAAACGAGCATGGCCAATTGACCCGCCATGCATCACGGAGATCGACATGAGATTGAACAACAAGGTTGCGCTGATCACCGGCGCTGCCCGCGGTATCGGCCTTGGTTTTGCGCAGGCTTTCGCTGCTGAGGGCGCAAAGGTCATCATCGCCGATATCGATATTGCCCGCGCCACGGCGTCTGCCGCCGCCATCGGCCCTTCGGCGAAGGCGGTGCGGCTGGATGTTACCGACCTCGCTCAGATCGATGCGGTGGTGAAGGCGGTGGATGAGGAGTTCGGCGGCATCGATATTCTCGTCAACAATGCCGCGATCTTCGATATGGCGCCGATCAACGGCATTACCGAAGAGAGCTATGAGCGGGTGTTCGACATCAATCTCAAGGGACCGCTGTTCATGATGAAGGCCGTCTCCAATGTCATGATCGAGCGCGCGCGCGGCGGCAAGATCATCAATATGGCAAGCCAGGCCGGCCGGCGCGGCGAGGCGCTGGTGACGCTTTATTGCGCCTCCAAGGCGGCGATCATTTCCGCCACGCAGTCGGCGGCGCTGGCGCTCGTCAAGCACGGCATCAATGTCAACGCCATTGCGCCCGGCGTCGTAGATGGCGAGCACTGGGAAGTGGTCGATGCGCATTTCGCCAAGTGGGAAGGCTTAAAGCCCGGCGAGAAGAAGGCGGCGGTGGCCAAATCCGTGCCGATCGGCCGTTTCGCCACGCCTGATGACATCAAGGGGCTGGCGGTTTTCCTCGCCTCCGCCGACAGCGATTATATTCTCGCCCAGACATACAATGTCGACGGCGGCAACTGGATGAGCTGAAAAGCCGGAGATGACCATGCATGCCATTCAATTCGTCGAGAAGGGACGCGCCGTGCTGGCGGAACTCCCCGTCGCCGATCTGCCGCCGGGTCACGCGCTCGTGCGGGTCAAGGCTTCGGGGCTTTGCCACACCGATATAGACGTGCTGCATGCGCGTTATGGTGACGGCGCGTTTCCCGTTATCCCCGGCCATGAATATGCCGGTGAAGTTGCAGCCGTGGCTTCCGATGTGACAGGCTTCAGGGCTGGCGACCGTGTGGCCGTCGATCCCAATCTGCCCTGCGGCACCTGTGCCAGCTGCAGGAAGGGGCTGACCAACCTTTGCAGCACGCTGAAGGCCTATGGCGTTTCCCACAATGGCGGCTTTGCCGAATTCAGCGTTGTGCGCGCGGATCACCTGCACGGCATCGGTTCGATGCCCTATCATGTCGCGGCACTTGCCGAACCGCTCGCCTGCGTCGTCAACGGCATGCAGAGCGCTGGCATCGGTGAGAGTGGCGTGGTGCCGGAAAGCGCGCTGGTGTTTGGCGCCGGTCCCATCGGCCTGCTGCTTGCCCTGTCGCTGAAAGCACGCGGCATTGCAACGGTGACGATGGCCGATATCAATGAAAGCCGGCTGGCCTTTGCCGAAAGTCTTGGGCTCAAGGTGGCGGTTTCGGGCTCGGAAGCGCTCTTGCGGCAACAAAAATCTTTTGATTTTGTGGCCGATGCGACGGGTATTGCCGCCGTTGCCGAAGCGATGATCCCGCTGGTCGCGGATGGCGGCACCGCGCTGTTTTTCGGCGTCTGCGCGCCGGATGCCCGCATTTCGGTGGCGCCTTTCGAAATCTTCCGGCGTCAGCTGAAGCTTGTCGGCTCCCATTCGCTGAACCGCAACATACCGCAGGCGCTTGCCATTCTGGAGACGGATGGCGATGTCATGGCGCGGCTGGTGTCGCACCGGCTGCCGCTTTCGGAAATGCTGCCGTTCTTTACGAAAAAACCGTCTGATCCGGCGACGATGAAAGTGCAGTTTGCGGCCGAATGATCGTTTGGCCGTTGATAACCATTCGACCGGCTTTTCGTGCGAAGGCCGGTCGATATAGAGTACCACATGTAATATTTCATGGGGGCAAGCACTTTGGCCAAATCTATCAGGACGATGGAAGAATTTTCGGAATTCGTCGGCCTTTCCCGCCCGACTGTTTCGAAATACTTCAATGATCCGGCCTCGGTCCGCAAGAAGACGCGGGACACCATCGAGGATGCGCTGAAGAAATCGGGCTTCCGGCCGAATATCTTCGCCGTCAACCTCAACCGCCGCCGTTCCAATATCATCGGCATCATCATTCCGAACTCCACCGACCCGTTCTACATGGCGCTGACGAGCCGCATCGAACTTATCGCCAACGAGGCGGGGTTCCTTGCCTTCGTGCTATCGTCGGATGGCAAGGCGGAAATCGAGGACCGGGCGATCCGCACCTTCAAGTCGATGAATGTGGCGGGCGCCATCATCGCGCCGCTCGGCGTCAAATCCCATCGCGCCACGCTGGAGCAGCTCGCGGCCAGCATTCCGATCGTTTATGTCGATTCGCCGCTGGATGAGACTTCGGCCTTTGTCGGCACGGACAACCGCCAGAGTGTCGGGCTGATGGTGGATTATCTCTGCCGTTCGGGCGAACCGCCCTGTTTCTTCGATATGCCGCAGGTCAATACCAACGCTGCGACACGCCGCACGGCCTATGAGGAAGCGATGCAGCGTCTGGGCTTCGAGCCGCATGTCATCGATGTTCCCGGCATCGTCACCTGGGATTTCGAGCGTTTCGCCTTTGATGAGGCGAGCAGGCTGCTGGATGGGGCAGGGCATTTGCCATCGCGCACCATTTTATGCGCCAATGACCGTATCGCCTTCGGCGTCATCGCCGCCGCCTTCCAGAAGGGCATCAAGGTTGGCCACGGAGCGGATTACGACCTCAGGGTTGCCGGCCATGACGACCATCCGCTGTCGCGTTATGCCTGCCCGCCGATTACCACGGTAGCGCAGAATTATAACGAGATCGGCAGGCTGTCGATCGAGCTTCTGCTGCAGAAGCTGGATGATGAGACGGATGGCACGACGCGGATGCGTGAACGCATCCTGCTCAGCGCCGATCTGATGCTGCGCAAATCGGCCTGATGCTTGTTAGATAAACTAAACGAAAAATCTGATTTTCTAAATAGAACTAATATCTGAACGCTCCTACTCTGGTCTCAAGGTTGCTTTGGGAGGCGACCGCGAGAGCCGGCGCAAGTGTGTGCCGGGATCCGGGAGGAACGCAGAAACGTCATGTGGCCAGCGCCGCGAGGGGTGAACCTTCGCAGCCTCGGTATCGCATGGCCTTCGCCGGGCAGTCTGGACATTCTCGCTAGCAATTTCCCCAGCGAAGGATGTCAAAACATGAATCTCTATTCTCTTCTGTCAGCGCGTGCAGCCGGCGGCAAACCTGTCCGGGTCGGTCTCATCGGCGCCGGCAAGTTCGGCTCCATGGTGCTGGCGCAGGCGCAGCGCATCGCCGGTTTCCACATGGTCGCCGTCGCAGACCTCAATGTCGGCAAGGCAAGGGAATCGTTTGACCGCGTTGGCTGGCCGAAGGAGCGTTACGACGCGACGAACTGCGCCGATGCGCTGAAGAGCGGCAAGACCTATGTGACCGACGATGTGAACGAGCTTTTCGCCTGCGGCGAGATCGAATGCGTGATCGAAGCGACCGGCCATCCGCTGGCCGGCGCGCGCCATGCACTGGGCGCCATTGAGCACAACAAGCACGTCGTCATGGTCAATGTCGAAGCCGATGTCATGGTCGGGCCGATCCTTGCTGAAAAGGCACGGGCCAAGGGCCTGATCTATTCCATGGCTTACGGCGACCAGCCGGCGCTGATCTGCGAGCTGGTGGACTGGGCGCGAGCCACCGGCTTCGAGGTCGTTTCCGCCGGCAAGGGCATGAATTTCGAGCCGCGTTACCGTTATTCGACGCCGGACACGGTCTGGGGTTATTTCGGCTGGACGGACGAGGAAGTGGCCAAGGGCGACTTCAATCCAAAAATGTACAATTCCTTCACCGACGGCACCAAGGCGGCCATTGAAATGGCGGCCGTCGCCAACGGCACGGGGCTGGATTGCCCGGATGACGGTCTGGCCTTCCCGCCCGCCGGCCTGCACGATCTCGCCCGCGTCTTCCGCCCCGCTGCCGATGGCGGCCGTATGTCGCGCTCCGGTCTGGTCGATATTGCCGCGAGCCAGGAGCCGGATGGACGCGAGGTGTTCAACAACATTCGTTACGGCGTTTTCGTCACCTTCAAGGCGCATAATGAATATGCCCGCGCCTGCTTCAAGCAATATGGCCTGCTGACCGATCCCTCCGGCTGGTACGCTTCCATGTGGCGCCCCTTCCACATCATCGGGCTGGAAACCTCCATCAGCGTGCTTTCCGCCGTGCTGCGCAATGAAGCGACCGGTTGCTCCAGGGAGTTCCGCGGCGATGCGGTGGCGACCGCGAAGAAGGACATGCAGCCCGGCGAGATGCTCGACGGCGAGGGCGGTTACGCGGTCTGGGCAAACGCCATTCCCGCCACCCGTAGCCTAGACATCAAGGCGCTGCCGATCGGCCTTGCCCATAATGTCAAGCTGAAGCGCGCCATCAAGAAAGACCAGATCGTCAGCTTCGACGATGTGGAGCTGGTCAATGATCTCGATGTGGTGAAGCTGCGCCAGGACATGGAAAACCAGTTCCGTCCGCAAAAGGACGCTGCGGCGTAATGGACGGGAGAGAGGACATGTCGAAGGGAGCTTTCGTGGTGATCGCAGAATTCCGGGTGAAGCCCGACGCGATGGACGCCTTTCTCGATGCGGCGCGCGATGACGCCAGGCACTCGGTTCAGGATGAACCGGGCTGCCGGCAATTCGATGTGGTGCGGCCGGAAACCGGAAACAACGTGGTGTTCTACGAGGTCTATGACGACAGACAGGCTTTCGACGATCATCTGAAAACACCACATCTCGACCGGTTTCGGGAAGCATTTCCCGCCCTCATCGAAGAAGAACTGCCGGTGCGTTTCCTGAACCGGCAATGGCTCTGAAAGATGGAAACGATGGCTGACATTCGCCGGATCGCCGTTATCGGAACGGGCATCATGGGCGCTCCGATGGCGGGGCGTCTGGCGGAGTCCGGGTTTTCCGTCAAAGCCTGGAATCGCAGCGCTGAAAAAGCTGCGGTTCTGGCGGCAAAGGGCGTGCAGCCGGCGGCCACGGCTGCCGAAGCTGCGGCCGAAGCCGATGTCGTCATCTGCATGCTGAGTTCCGGGCAGGTCTGCAACGAGGTTCTGTTCGGTGCCTCGGGTGTCGTTTCCACCATGAAGCCCGGTGCTATTCTGCTGGTGATGAGTTCCATCCCGGTCGACAGCGCACGGGAACAGGCGGAGGCGGCAAAGGCTTATGGCGTCGCTTATGTCGACGCACCGGTTTCCGGCGGTGAAAAAGGGGCGATCGAGGGAACGCTCGCCATCATGGCCGGTGGTGAACAGCGGGATGTGGATGCATTGCGGCCACTCCTCAATTGCCTTGGCCGCGTCACCCATGTCGGGCCGGTGGGTTGCGGCTCATTGGCCAAGCTTGCCAACCAGCTGATCGTCGCTTCGACAATCTGCGCCGTTGCCGAGGCTTTGACGCTGGTTGAAGCGGGGGGAGCCGACCCGGCGCTGGTGCGTCAGGCTTTGCTGGGCGGTTTTGCCGAGTCCACCGTCTTCCGCCAGCACGGCAAACGCATGGTGGAGGGCGATTTCCGCCCCGGCGGCCCGGCGAAATACCAGGTGAAGGATACGTCCACGGCGCTGGCTTTCGCCGAAAGCCGTGGCCTGAAATTACCGGTCGGCGAGGAGGTTGACCGGCTGTTCCGCTCCATGGTCGAGCATGGCGCGGGTGAGCTTGATCACAGCGGTGTGATCCTTGAGATTAAGCGCATGAATGCGTTCGGAGGAACGCTCGAAACTGTCCAGAGCATTTCCAGTAAAAGTGCGTAGCGGTTTTACGTCCGGATAATGCGCTAAAACAAAGAGATAGAGCACGTCCAAAGATTCCGTTTTAACCGGACGTGCTTCATAGATAACAAGGGAGGAACACATGAAAATTTCGAAACTTTACGGGCTGGCTCTCGCCGCCACCATGCTGGTCGCATCCATCGCGCAGGCTGAAACGCTGACGCTTTCGACGCCGGATGCCGACAATTCCGAAATCACGCTCGCCGCCAACAAGTTTGCCGAGATCGTTTCGAAAAAGACCGACGGTAAACTCAAGATCAAGGTATTCCCGAACGGCACGCTTTATGGCGGCGACCCTTCGGCGGGCGTCAAGCAGCTGGCCGGCGGTTCGCTGGACATGCTTTTGAATTCGACCTCGCTTTACGCGACCTTCAATCCGAAATTCACGGCCATCGCCATTCCCTACCAGTTCCGCGATATCGACCAGCTCCGGGTCTATCTCGACAGCGATCTCGGCAAGGAGCTTTCCACCGATCTGAGCAAGATCGGCATTCTCGGGCTCGATCTCTGGTCGCGGCCGCTGCGCCAGATCACCAATTCCAAGGCGCCGATCAAATCGCCGGCTGATCTCAAGGGCATGAAGCTGCGGGTGCCGAACAATCCGCTCTGGGTCGAATTCTTCGGCGCCATGGGGGCTGCGCCGACGCCGATGGCCTTCGCCGAGGTTTACAATGCGCTCCAGCTCAAAGTTGTTGATGGACAGGAAAATCCGGTCAACGTGCCTGTCAGCGCCAAGCTTTACGAAGTGCAGAAATATCTGACGATCAGCAACCACATTGCTGACGCCTGGGTGCTGGGCGTGAACCCGGCCCGCTTTGAAGGTCTCGACGAGGGCTTCAAGACGGCGCTGAAGGAGGCTGCCACCGAAACCGAACTTTGGAAAGCGCAGAACGACGCTGCCGATATAGACAAGTCGCTTGAGACGCTGAAGAAGAACGGCATGGAGGTCAACACGTTGACCGATGACGAACGCAAGGCCTTCGTAGAGGTCGCGGCCGGGCTTTCGGCGAAGTTCTCGGCGCTGGTGAAAGATCAGGCGTTCTTCGACAAGACGCAGGCTTTCCTGAAGACGAACTGACGTTTCCCGCAGTTGGACGGCCGGGCCTGCATCTTTTGGCAGGCCGGTCGTCCCCAAACGTCAGCAGGCGTTGCTTTGCCGGAAAGGCAGGGTGGCATTCGTTTACCGGATATCCGGTTTCAGCAGTGGAAGGGTATTGTCATGCGCGATACGAAACCTTCGGTGCTCGGCACCATCGTAAAACTCATCGCCGATATAGCCGCGGGGGCAGCCTGTGCAGGCATTCTCATCGTCGTGCTTCTTCAGGTCATCGGCCGCCTCATCGGCAGTCCGCTTCCCTGGACCGAGGAGGCAACCCGCTTTCTTTTCATCTGGATGGTCTTCCTTGGCCTTGCGGCCGGTTTCCGCACCGTGGAAAGCGCCCGTGTCGTGGTGTTTCTGGTGCTGTTCCACCGCTTCTTCCGGCGGCTGGCGGTGCCGATCTATGTCGGTTCATCGGTGTTCTTCTTCGGCATGATGGGCTGGACGGGTTTCACCCTGGTGCGCCAGCAGATCATGATGAACGAGACCGCCGCCACCCTGCCGATCCCGATGTGGGCCATCGGCATGGTTTTGCCCGCTTCCGCCATCATCGCCGTGCTCGCCATCATCGAATCGCTGCGCAGCCGCCGGGAGCTCATAGCGCTTCCCGAGCTTGGCCTTCCGGCGGACGAGATCGCCCATGCCGATATCTCCATTTCAGCAGGACATTGAGCCATGTCGGTCTTTCTTCTCATCGCCTTTTTCGGTCTCAGCATGCTCGGCGTGCCGCTTGCCATCGCGCTGGCGCTCGCCAGTGTCGGCACGCTGTGGCTCTTCACCTCCATGCCCATGGACCTGCTGTCGCAGACGATGTTCTCATCGATGAACTCCTTCCTTCTTGTCGCCGTGCCGCTGTTCATTCTGGTCGGCACGGTCATGGAGCGGGGGCGGGTGGCGGAGCGCATCTTCGATTTCGCCGAGGCCATGGTCGGCTGGCTTCCCGGCGGGCTCGGCCACGTCAACGTCATCTCATCGGTGATCTTTTCCGGCGTCTCCGGCTCGTCCGTCGCCGATATCGCCTCGGTCGGCGCCATCGAGATCAAGGCCATGGAGCGGCACGGATTTCCGAAGGGTTATGCCGTCGGCATGACACTCTGCACCTCGACGCTCTCCTCGATCATTCCGCCGTCGATCCTGATCGTGATTGCCGGTTCCATCGCCAACGTGTCGATCGGCACGTTGCTGATCGCCGGTCTGGTGCCCGGCCTCTTCATCGCCTTCGCCTTTCTGGTGTTCAACCACTTCTATTCGGTGCATTACGGTTACAATCCGCCGACGCCGTTCAATTTCCGCTTGGTGGTCGTCACCGGTCTGCGCGCCATCCTGCCGATGCTGACACCGCTGATCCTGATCATCGGCATTGCCAGCGGCCTGTTCACGCCAACGGAGGCAGCTGCCATCGCGGTGGTTTATGTGGCGGTGCTTGGCGTCATCGTCTATCGCACGCTGCCGGTGCGGGAATTGCCGGAAATATTGATCTCAACGGCGCGCATTTCCGGCACCATCCTGTTCATCGCCGCCACCTCGCAGCTCGCCGCCTGGGTCTTCACCTTCGATGGGCTGCCCGAACAGGCGGCCGAGCTTTTGCAGGCGATGAACCTTGGCCCGATGACCGGCATGCTCGTCATCTTCGTCTTCCTGCTGATCATCGGCATCTTCATGGAAGCGATCCCGGCGATGTTCATCCTCATCCCCGTGCTGATGCCGCCGGTCGAGGCACTGGGCATCGATCCGATCCATTTCCTGATCGTGACTGTCATGACGCTGACACTCGGGCTGGTGACGCCGCCGGTGGGGGTCTGCCTGTTTGCTGCAGCACAGGTGGCGAATATGAAGATCGAGGATGTCATTCGCGGTTCGCTGGCGCCGATGACGGTGCTGACGCTTGCCATCTTCGCGCTGGTATTGTTCCCGGTGCTGACGCTCGGGCCAATCCGGCTGATGGGGCTTTATTGACGCGAAAACGGATTGCCTGAACCATCAGACAACGCGACGGGCTTGCCACTCGTCGCGTTGTTTTCGCATCCACTCCAGAAACAGCATGACTTTTCTCTGCCGCAGATGGGAATGCGGGCAAACGATCCATTGGGTGACGAGCTTGATGCGCGGCGCGTCCGTCACGGCCGGCACCAGCATCTTGTCCTGCAGCTCCCGCTCCATCATCAAGGTGCTTTCCAGCGCCACGCCGATGCCGAGAACGGCGGCATCGATGGCCATGTGGCTGCGGTCGAACAGGACCCGCCGCCAGCGCTTTTCGGCTGTCACGCCGGCCAGAGGGAACCAGTGGTTCCATTGCGCCTGCGCCTTCACCGAATGGATCAGCCGCTGGTTCTGCAATTCCTCGGGCAGAAATTTACCCGCACCCTGATAATTCGGCGAACAGACCGGCAGGAATTCCTCCTCCACCAGCCCTTCGACGAAGAGGCCCGGCCAGCGGCCATCGCCATGGCGCAGCTCTATATCGACGAGTTCCTGCGAAAAATCGGTCGGCTCGTTGGTGCCGTCGAGGCGTACTTCAAGTTCGGGGTGCTCCTCCAGAAACGAGCCGAGACGCGGCAGCAGCCATTTGTTGGAGATGGTCGGCGTCGCCCGGATCGTCAGCGTGGTGACCGAGCGGAAGCCGCGAATACTGTCGGTGGCGTCTGATATCTGTTCGATCTGGGCGGTGATCATCGAGAAATAGCGCTCGCCCGCTTCGGTCAATGTCACCTTGCGGCCGGTTCGCGCCATCAGGGTCGTGCCGAGCTGGCCTTCCAGCAACTGGATCTGCTGGGAAACGGCAGATGGTGTGACGCTCAGTTCCTCCGCCGCCCGGGAAATGCTGCCCGCCCTTGCCGCGGCGTGGAAAACGAGGATCGATTTTATCGGGATTTGCATGGGTAGGGCTTTGCTCAACGGAATACGGCGGTCACCTGAGTATCACAGGTGACCGCCGTGTTGAAAAGCGTTGAACGCGAGGCTTTTAGCGGTGGCTCGGCAGTTTCGGCAGGAACACCGTGAGCAGGCCGAGCAGCGGCATGTAGGAGCAGATGCGGTAGACGAATTCGATGCCTTCCTTATCCGCATAAACACCCAGAACCGCAGCGCCGATGCCGCCGAAACCGAAGGCGAAACCGAAGAACATGCCGGCGATGAGGCCGACGCGGCCCGGCACCAGTTCCTGCGCGAACACGACGATGGCCGAGAAGGCGGAGGAGAACACGAAGCCGATGACGACGACGAGAATGGCCGTCCAGAACAGGTTCGCATAGGGCAGCAGCAGCGCGAAGGGAATGACGCCGAGGATCGAGAACCAGATGACGACGCGCGAGCCGAAACGGTCGCCGATCGGGCCACCAAAGAACACGCCCAGTGCCGAAGCGCCGAGGAAGAGGAACAGCAGAACCTGCGCGTCCTGAACACCAAGACCGAACTTGTCGATGGTGTAGAAGGTGAAGTAGCTGGACAGGCTGGCGAGATAGGCATTCTTGGTGGCGGTCAGAACCACCAGCACCAGAAGCGTCATCATGACAGTGCCACGCGCAAGGGGAAGCGTGCGGCTGGCCGGCGCCTTGCCGACCGTTGCGCGGCGGTGGCGGGTGTACCAGACGCCAACCCAGGAAAGCACGCCAAAACCGACGAGCGCGATCAGCGAGAACCAGCTGAGGCTCGTCTGGCCGAGCGGGATGACGATGAAGGCGGCGAGCAGCGGGCCGATGGCCGTGCCGGTATTGCCGCCCACCTGGAAGAAGGACTGCGCCAGACCATGACGGCCGCCGGATGCGAGACGCGCAACGCGGGAGGCTTCCGGATGGAAGATCGCCGAACCGATGCCGATGAGGCAGGCGCCGATCACCAGAACCTCGAAACTATGGGCAAAAGCAAGCGTGATGAGGCCGGCGCAGGTGGACAGCATGGCGACGGGCAGGGAGAAGGGCATGGGCCAGCGGTCCGTCACCATGCCGACGACCGGCTGCAGCAGCGAGGCGGTGACCTGAAAGGCGAAGGTCAGCAGGCCGATCTGCATGAAATCGAGCGCGTAATTCGCCTTCAGCAGCGGATAAAGCGACGTCAGCAGCGATTGCATGATGTCGTTCAGCATGTGGCAGAAGCTTGCGGCTGCGATGATCGAAAACGCCGTGCGTTGCGGATTGAAGCTGTTGCCGGCGCTGGTAACAGTGGCCATGATGAAGTCCTCTCGGGTTCCCGGCGGAAGACGGGAAACATGTCTTTATTTCTTCCCGCTTTTATTCATATTGTTTCTGGCCTGCATTTGTGTTCTGGACGATTTTCTTTGTGAGTGGGCCAAATGGCAAAAATCAAATCGTTGATCTACGGCTCCTTCTCGGCCGAAGACCACAACTATATGCTGAACCTGATCGACGGCACCAACGAACCGGTGCTGGCGCTTTGCCGCACCTATTCCAAGGGACATCTGGGACCGGTCCACAGCCATCGCCGGACGCAGATCTGGTATGCGCATCAGGGCGTCGTTCTGGTCAGCACCGCAGATGGCCGCTGGATGATACCGCCCGGACACGGGCTTATTATTCCCGCAGGGCTGGAACATGAATCGGAGACCATTTCGACGGTGGAAATGCATTCGATCTATGTTCATCCCGACCTGTTTCAGGCGGAGGTGCCAAGGGTGGTGGAAATCACCGCACTTGCCTCCAGCCTGATTGCGGAATTGCTGAGCGAAGAGCATCAACCGGTCGCCTTCCATCGGCGCGGTCTGGTGCGGGCGCTGTTGCTGGACGAAATCAACCGTCTGCCGGAACGCCCGCTCGGATTGCCATTTCCCGGCAATCAGCGCCTTGCCGGATTATGCCGCGATTTCCTGAACAGGCCTGTGGCGCGGGTGGAGATCGATGACTGGGCGGCCGCCATGGGCATCAGCCGGCGCTCCTTCACACGGCTGTTTCGCAAGGAGCTGGGGGTAAGCTTCGTCACATGGCGGCAGCAGGCGTGTATTTTCGCCTCGCTGCCAAGGCTTGCGGCGGGCGAGGCTGTGACCAATGTGGCGCTGGATGCCGGTTATGAGAACATCCCGGCTTTCACCACCATGTTCCGGCGAATGCTGGGCAGCTCGCCCCGGGCTTATCGTCAGGCGGCGCGGCAGCGCAGCGCTGCTTCTTCCGATTTTGAAGAGATGAATGGCTAGGGTTGGGGGTGCTCACTCGCCCTCATCCCTGTGCTCGTCACAGGGATCCAGCCAGCCCAAGTCCTTGGGCTGAAAGGACTCTTCTCGCCGCGCAGACGCGCGTCGGCTGGATTCCTGTGACGAGCACAGGAATGAGGGTAATCTAAGCCGCAGCCGCCCGCATATCGCGGCGAAAATCGGAAGGCGACATGCCTGATATCTGGCGAAAGGCCTTGTTGAAGGCGCTGACCGAGCCGAAGCCGCTTTCCATGGCGATCTGCAAAATATTGTCCTTGCCGATCATCAGCATTGCCTGCGCGCGGGAAAGCCTGAGCAGCGTCAAATATTTGATCAGCGTCATGCCGGTGGATTTGCGAAACAGGTTCATCGCATATTTCGGATGCAACGAGGCGGCGCGGGCAATATCGGTTGCGTCGATATCGTCGAGAAAATTGGCGGCGATGAAATCGCACATGCGCACCACGCCGATGGAGGGCGCCATGCCCTCGTCATCTTCACGGCGTCTGCCATCGGCGGCGGACGATATGACAGAATAGGGCTCGAGGAACATCCGCTCCACCCTCAGCAGCAATTCCTCCACCGCGTGTTGTGCCTTTGCCGGATCGCCCGAGGTAACGTAACGGAACCAGCGACCAAAATTTTCCGAATCCGCCCTGTCGGTCTCAGCGCTCACCATCGTAGCACCACCCATCAGCTGGCTGGAGACGGCGGCCGGTAGGCGCATGCGGAAGAAATGCACGAGCGGCAGATGCGCACCGGCATAAAAGGAATCCTCGGAGGAGCGGTCCATCTGATGCGGCTGGCCACCCCAGAAAATGCACATCTGGCCGGCATCGAGCGAGAGTTCATGGTCGCCCATGCGGTAATGGACCGATCCCGACATCACATAATTCACCTCCACCTGAGCATGCCAGTGGGGGCGGAGCATGATGGGCGGGTGGTTATGGAAAAGCTGAAGCGTCGTCGGCATGCCTTCGATGCTGCTCGCTCCCGGCTGGTAGAAGGCTCTTTCAGCAATCTTACTTTCCGCCAAATCGATGTTCCCTTTTTACGAGACAGATTTCCTGCCGCCGCTAATGTGCCCATGTTCGCTGAAGAACGGCAATTGAAAAAGGGAGGTTTTCAATGTGCTTGAAATTTCTTGGCGCGTCTACGGCCATGCTGCTTCTCGCAGCCCCGGCTTTCGCGCAAACAGAAACCGTCACCATCTGGAGCTGGAATGTCGCGGCTTCCGCGCTGAAATCCACGGTCGAAGGCTTCAACAAGCAGAATCCTGACATTAAGATCGTTGTTGAAGATCTTGGAAATAATCAGGTTTTCGACAAGACGCTGGCCGCCTGCGCAGCCGGTGGCGATGGGCTGCCGGATATTGTCACCATCGAAAATTTCGAGGCGGAACTGTTCTGGAGCCGCTTTCCCGATTGTTTCGCCAATCTGACCGAGCTTGGTTATACGCCTGAGAAACAGGCGCTTTTCCCGGATTTCAAGCGCACGGAGCTGGAGGTTGACGGTGTCGCCTATGCGGTTCCGTGGGATTCAGGCCCCGTGGCTGTCTTTTATCGCCGCGACTTCTATGAGAAGGCAGGCGTCGATCCGGCCACCATCAAAAGCTGGGATGATTTCATCGCCGCCGGCAAGAAGGTCATGGCCGCCAATCCCGGCACCGTCATGGCGCAGGCCGATTTTAACGGCGACAGCGAATGGTTCCGCATGATCGCCAATGAGCAGGGATGCGGTTACTTTTCGACAGATGGGCAGAACATCACCATCAACAAGCCGGCCTGTGTCGCGACCTTGGAAAAGGTCAAGGAAATGAAGGATGCGGGCATCATCACGGCCGCGATCTGGGACGAAAAAATCCAGGCAAACACGGCAGGCAAGGCTGCAAGCCAGATGTACGGCGCCTGGTATGAAGGCACGGTCCGTTCCGGCTCACCCGACCTTTCCGGCAAATGGGGCGTCTATCTGATGCCGAGCCTGACGCCTGACGGTCCGCACGCGGCCAATCTCGGCGGTTCGTCGCTGGCGATCAGTTCCACATCCCAGCACAGGCAAGCCGCTTGGAAATATATCGATTACGCGCTCACCACCAATGAGGGGCAGGTGACGATGCTGAAGTCCTTCGGCCTCGTTCCTTCGCTGCTGTCCGCCATCGACGATCCTTTCGTCAAGGAAAAGCAGCCCTATTGGGGCGGGCAGGCGGTGTGGACCGACATTCTCGCCACCCTGCCGAAGATCGTGCCGAGCCGCGGCACGGCGTTCCAGTCGGATGCGGATGCGATCTACAAGGCGACGCAGACGAAATATTTCGCGGGCGGTTATCCCGATGCGAAAGCGGCGCTTGATGATGCGGCCAAGCAGATCGAAACGGCGACGGGGCTTCCCGTAGCGGAGTAAGCCGGTGGTTTAGGAGCCGAGCGGGTGCCACGAATTTCTTCTCCCCGAGGGGGAGAAGTCCGCGGCAGCGGGATGAGGGGGCCACGTCAGTGATAGACCGAGAGCTTGCCCCCTCATCCGACCCTTCGGGCCACCTTCTCCCCCTCGGGGAGAAGAAATAGGCCGCGCCGCCTTGTCATGGCCTCGCCCTCAAAACGGGGGCGGGCCTCTTTCAAGCTTTTCCATTTACCCGGCCGAACCGCCGGCATCTGGAGGTCGTCATGCCGTCAAGGAACAGGATCGCTTATGCGTTCCTTGCGCCCTATCTCCTGATTTTCGCCACCTTCTGGGTCTGGCCGATCATCAGCTCGTTCATGCTGTCGTTCCAGAACACGCGGATCAATCCGTGGCGGTTTGCGCCTTCCATGAACTGGGGGCGGCTCGTTTCCGATCCGGCCTTTTATAATGCGCTTTATAATACGCTGATCATTCTGGTCATTCAGGTGCCCGTGATGATCGCGCTCGCCACCGTCATGGCGGTGCTGTTGAATTCGCCGCTCCTGAAGGCGCGGCCGCTTTATCGTTTTGCCTTTTTTGCGCCTGTCGTCGTCGGCGAGGTCGCCTATGCGGCGGTGTTCCGGCTGATGTTCAGCGCCGATTTCGGCATCATCAACAAACTCATTACGTCAGTCGGCCTTTCGCCGGTCTCATGGTTCGACAATGCCAATGCGGCCATGGCGCTGGTCATCATCGCCGTCACCTGGCGCTGGGCGGGGTATAACGCCATCATCATTCTGGCCGGGCTGCAATCCATTCCGGGTGATGTTTACGAGGCGGCGACGCTGGACAAGGTGAGCAAGCGCCAGCAGTTCTTTTATATCACCCTGCCGCTTCTCAAACCCATCATCCTCTTCTGCGTCGTCCTGTCGGTCATCGGCACCATGCAGCTGTTTGCCGAACCCTTCCTCATCACCAACAGGGGTGGGCCGGGCGGCGGAACGGAGACGCTCGGGCTGTTCCTTTATCGCCAGGGCTTCACCTCGCTCAATTTCGGTTATGCCTCGGCCATCGCCTATACCATGGCGGCGCTCGCCATCGCCATTTCACTCCTCAATCTCTGGGTCGGGAGGGAGCCGAAATGAGATCGAAATCCAGATCGCTGTTCTGGCAGAAAATCGCCCTGCATGCGGCGCTGACGCCGCTCGCCATCATCTGGCTGTTTCCGCTGTGGATGATGTTCGTGTTCTCGACCATGCCGGATTACGGCATTTTCAGCCCGGACATTGTTCTGGTTCCATCCACCAACTTCGTCGAGAATTTCAACAACCTGCAGGCGGATACCAATTTCCTCAGGGCCATGTTCATCTCGATCACCGTCGCCGTCATTTACACCGTGCTTTCGGTGTTCCTGACGTCAATGGCCGGCTGGGCGCTGGCGCGTTACCGCTTTGCCGGACGCGGAGTGGTGATCGCCATCATTCTCGGCACCATCACTTTGCCTTTTGCCGTCGTCGTCATCCCGCAATTCATCATGGTGGCGCGGGAATTCAAGCTCGCCAACACCTGGGTGGCGCTGATCGTGCCGCCGCTGTTCAATTCGCTCGGCGTACTGTTCATGCGGCAATCCTTCTCGATGATGCCGACGGAACTTTTCGACGCGGCACGCGTGGAGGGCGTCAAGGAATGGCAGATCTTCCTGCGCATCGCCCTGCCATTGGCGCGACCCACCATGGCGGCGCTGTCTATCATTCTTTTCCTGGCCTCGTGGAACAATTACCTCTGGCCGCTTCTCATCAATTCCCGCCCAGGAATGATGACCGCACCCGTGGCGCTTGGCACCCTCATCGGGCTCACCAAAGTGTCATGGGGCGGCATCATGGCCGGCGCGGTGCTGCTCACCGCACCCGTTCTCGTGGTTTTCGTGGCTTTGCAGCGTCACTTCATCGCCGGCATTTCCGCCGGGGCAGTCAAGTAAGGGGGCCGCATGGCGGAACTTTCGCTCAACAACGTGGTCAAGCGTTATGGCGCGCTGGAAGTGATCCATGGCGCAAATCTGGAGGTAAAGGACGGGGAGTTCGTCGTTTTCGTCGGCCCCTCCGGCTGCGGCAAATCCACGCTTCTCAGAATGATCGCCGGGCTGGAGGATATTTCCGGTGGCGATATCGTGATCGGCGGCAGAACGGTCAGCGACGCCGATCCGGCAGATCGCGGCATTGCCATGGTGTTCCAGTCCTATGCGCTTTATCCGCATATGACGGTGGCCGAAAACCTCTCCTTCGGCCTTAGAATGAACGGTAACCCCAAGGCCGATACGCAAAAGCGGGTCAACCGCGCCGCCGAAATTCTGCAGATCAACGAATTGATGCAGCGCCGGCCGAAGCAGCTTTCCGGCGGCCAGCGCCAGCGCGTCGCCATCGGCCGCGCCATCGTGCGCGAACCACAGGTCTTCCTGTTCGACGAGCCGCTATCGAACCTCGATGCGGAATTGCGGGTGCAGATGCGCGTGGAAATCTCCCGCCTGCACAAGCAACTCGGCACCACGATGATCTATGTGACGCATGACCAGACCGAGGCGATGACGCTCGCCGACAAGATCGTCGTGCTGCGGGCGGGCAATATCGAGCAGGTCGGCGCGCCGCTCGATCTTTATGACGATCCCGCCAACCGCTTCGTTGCCGGTTTCGTCGGTTCGCCGAAGATGAATTTTCTCGACGCAACCATCATCGGCAGCGGCGCGGAGAGCGTGACACTCGCGCTCGACAGCGATCCTGCGGTGCGGCTGAGCCTGCCGGTCGCGGCCCGTTTGAACGACGGTGCCAGGGTGTCACTCGGCATCCGGCCCGAACATTTCGCCGATGCGGGCGCGGGCGATGCCGATCTCACTGTTCATGTCGATGTCGCCGAACATCTTGGCAATACCAGCTATGTTTATGCCCGTACCGAAGGCGGCGAGCAGCTCATCATCGAACGGCCGGAATCGCGCGATGTCGGCAATCGCGACCGGCTGACGGTCGGCCTTTCCGCCCGCAGGGCTTTCCTTTTCGACAGCAAGGGCGACCGCCTGCGCTGAAACTTTTCCCAAGCACTGACATAAGACGAGGATTTCATGACGACCGAACAACCGATCCGCTGGGGCATCATCGGCCCGGGAACCATCGCCAGGACTTTTGCAGATGGCATCGCCCATTCCCGCACCGGCAGGTTAGAGGCGATAGCCACCCGTAATCCGGACAAGCCCGGCCTTGCCGACGCCTTCGCCGGTGCGCGCATCGTGAAGGGTTACGATGCGCTGCTTGCCGATCCCGATATTGACGCCGTCTACATCGCCACGCCGCATACCGGCCATGCCGAATGGGCGATCAAGGCCATCCGCGCCGGCAAGAATGTACTGGTGGAAAAGCCCATCGCTCTGTCCGCCTATGATGCCGATGCCATTTTCCACGAGGCGAAAAAGGCCGGCGTTTTTGCCGGCGAGGCCTATATGTATCGCCTGCACCCGCAGACGGCGAAATTGTTGGAACTGGTGAAAGCCCGCGCGGTGGGCGATATCCGCATCATCCGTTCCAGCTTCGGTTTCAACATGGGCTCTTTCCGGGCCGATCACCGGCTCTTCGCCAATGAAACGGCGGGCGGCGGCATTCTCGATGTCGGCGGTTATCCGGTTTCGATGGTACGAATGATTGCCGGTGCGGTAGACGGAAAACCCTTCGCCGAACCGGAAAAAGTGGCGGGTGCGGCCCATCTCGGCCAATCGGGAGTCGATGAATGGGCCTCGGCGGTGCTGAAATTCTCAAACGGCATCGTTGCCGAAGTCTCGTGCTCGATCATGGCGGCGCAGGACAATGTGCTGCGCATCATCGGTTCGGAAGGCCGTATCGAGGTCAAGGATTTCTGGTTCGCCGCCGGCCACAAGGGAGGCACCGGCCGGATCGACATCATCCGTGGAGACAAGGTCGAAACCATCGAGTTGCCGGAGGATCGCTGGCTTTATTCCTTCGAGGTCGATGCGGCTGGCGAGGCGATCCGCCAGGGCAGACACGAATTCGCGGCACCCGGCATGGCCTGGGCCGACAGCCTCGGCAACCTGCGTGTCATGGACCAGTGGCGGGCTTCCGTCGGGCTCGAATACAGCATTGAAAAAGCAACCTCGCGTGTTGCCAACATTACCGGCGGCAAGGTCGTCGCCGGCAATGCGGTTCCCAAACGGCAGATACCGGGCCTTGCCAAGCCTGCTTCCGTGGTCGCGCTCGGTTTCGAATTCTTCCCCAATTTCGCTGCCGCATCCCTGACGCTCGATGCCTTTTACGAGGCGGGCGGCAATCTGTTCGATACGGCCTATGTCTATGGCGCAGGCAGGACCGAGGCGATTTTCGGCGACTGGCATACCAGCCGCAACGTGCCGCGCGAAGAGATCGTGCTGATCGGCAAGGGTGCGCATTCGCCGCTCTGCTATCCGGATATGATTGCGAAGCAGCTCGATCAGTCGCTTGAACGGCTGAAGACGGATTATGTCGATGCCTATTTCATGCATCGCGATAATCCGGACGTTCCGGTCGGCGAATTCGTCGATGCCATGGATGCCGAAGTCCGGCGCGGTCGCATACGCGGCATCTTCGGCGGTTCGAACTGGACGCGCGAGCGCATGGACGAGGCGGCCGCCTATGCCGGGAAGAATGGCAAACAGGCTCCGGGCGCGCTTTCCAACAATTTCTCGCTTGCCGAAATGCTCGATCCCATCTGGGCAGGATGCGTGGCGGCATCGGATGACGAGTGGAAGGAATGGCTGAAAGCCCGCCAGATTCCCAATTTCGCCTGGTCCAGCCAGGGGCGCGGTTTCTTTACCGACAGGGCAGGGCGGGACAAGCAGGACGATGAGGAAATCGTCCGCGTCTGGTATTCCGACCGCAATTTCGTCCGCCGTGACCGGGCAATCGAGCTTGCGCAGAAACTTGGGCGGCACCCGATCCATATCGCGCTCGCTTATGTCATCGCCCAGCCTTTTCCGGTCATCCCGCTGATCGGACCGCGCACCATCGCCGAGCTGGAGGACAGCCTTTCGGCGCTGGATATTGCGCTGACGCCGGAGCAGGTGAAGCGGCTTGAGGCGTGAAAGTTGATCGAGGTGGCGGGCTTTCCGCTGCCTCCGATCGGATAGGGCAAGGCGTTGCGGCATATTTCTTCTCCCCGCCGGGGAGAAGGTGGCCCGAAGGGTCGGATGAGGGGGCACCCTCACCGGATATCTCTACCCTTGCCCCCTCATCCCGCTGTCGCGGACTTCTCCCCGGCGGGGAGAAGAAACTCGTGGCAACCGCTCGCCCCAACGGACGATCCTCGGGGTGGAGATATCATCTTCTACCCTTCATTCCTCTCCCGGTGACTGCTAAAGCGTGGTTTCATAAAACACGTCGCAAAATACGGCAGGCAAACCCTCTACCGGAGTTCCCATGAGCGATATCGACCGAAGCCGTGCGCAGCAGCTGATGCGGGAGGCGGATATCGACGCGCTGGTGTTGTTCCAGCCTGAAGCCTTCCGATATGCGCTCGGTGCTCATGCCGGCGTGGCGACCATGTGGGGCAGGGCGGGTTCGGCGATTGCGCTGGTGCCGGCCGATGCCGGTGCGCGGCTCGCGGCCGTCGTCAGCGATCATGCCGCCCCGCTCGTTAAAAAAGCGGCACCGGATATCGATCTGCGCTGCCATCGCATCTGGATCGATATGGTCGATCTTTCGGATGTGGAAACCATCGCGCAGGTGGACGATGCCTATCGCCGCAAGGCGCCCGGCGGGCCGCGGCCGGAGACATTCGATCGTGGCGCCTGTTTCGGCCTTTTGGCTGACCTGCTGCGGGAACGCGGGCTGTCTGCCGCGCGCATCGGCGCGGATCTCGAATTCATGCCGGCCGCCGATTTTCTGGCGCTGCGTCAGGCGCTTCCCGATGTGAACTGGATTGATGGTTCGGCCGTGTTGCGCCGCCTGCGTGCGGTGAAATCCGAACGCGAGATCGAGCTTCTGCGGCACGCGGCAGCGGCCGCTGAAGCCGGGCTGATCGCGATGGCGGCAGCCGTCAGGCCGGGGGCGGCGCTCGGCGGGCTTTCCGCCGCCTGGAAGGCCGGCGCGCAGGCCCATGCCGCGACATCCGGTTTTTCACTGAGCGGACATTGGGACTACATATCCGTCGGGTCGGCGTTATCGGATATGGCGGCCGTGGTGACGCCGGGCGCATTGATCAAGGCCGATGTCGGCACGCTGGTCGACGGTTATTCCTCCGATGGTGCGAGAACCTTCTCATGGGGACCGGTCTCGCCTTTGGCGGCGGCCATCTTCAAGGCGCTGGAAGCTGCCTTCGCGGCGGGGCTGGAAGCGCTTCGTCCCGGCAACAGCTTCGGCGCGGTACATGCCGCCATGCTGGCCTCGATGCGCAGGGATGGTTTTAGCGAATATTATCGCGGCCATTTCGGCCATTCCGTCGGCGGTGGCGTCGGCATCGAGGAATGGCCGTTCTTTTCCCATGAAAATCCGGAAATCATTCTTCCCGGCATGGTGGTCGCGCTCGAAGCGCCCTTCTATGGCGAAGGGCTGGGCGCGTTGATGATCGAGGACCAGTTCCTCGTCACGGCATCAGGCGCAGAGTGCATGAACAATTTGCCACGCACTCTGAGGGATTTATCTGTCGACTGAGCGCCTGCTCAGAGGAAATCGTCGCGGCGTGGGGTGAAGCAGTCGATCAGCTCGCCCTCTTCCAGACACAGGCAGCCATGCTCGATATGGCCGGGCACGACAAGGCTGTCGCCTTTCTGAAGGTCGTAGGCCTCGCCGTCGCGGTAGAAGCGGAAACTGCCGCTGGCGACATAAGTGGATTGTACGTGCGGGTGGCTGTGCAGCTTGCCTTCCGCACCGGTCTTGAAGCGGAAGGACACCACCATAAGCTCCGGTGCTTCGGAAAGCACGGTCCTTTCCACGCCATCGTCGGGCGAAACGGTGGGGAATGTCGGAAGCTGCTGCATGGGTTTCTCCTCAATCTTGCAATGCGGTTCAGGCGGGCAGTCTCAGCGTGGTGCACGCAGCATGGCGCGGTAACGCGTCTGGCTGCTTTTCAGGTGGTTGCGCATGGCGCTTCTCGCCGCCTCTTCGTTGCCATCCTGTATCGCGATCAGGATCGCTTCGTGCTCGCCGACCAACCGAGCGAGATCGGCCGGGGAAAGCACGGTCTCCGAACCGTTTTCGGCAACGGCCCGGCGCGGAATGACGGTGGGGCCCAGCACCTGCAGAAATTCGCTGAAGCGGGGATTGTTGGTCGCCTCGGCAACGGCGAGATGGAAGGCGAAATCCGCCTCTGATGTCGGAATGCCCTTGGCGGCGCTGGCACGGAAGGCATCGAATGCTTCGATGATCTTTTCCTCCTGCGCCGGCGAGCGGCGAATGGCGGCAAGACCCGCGGCGTCGCCTTCCACGGCGGTACGCAGTTCCAGCATTTCGATCAGCGACGAGACGCGGGCGAGATCGACATTGTGGAAAGGACGCCGTTCGGCCGGCGCTGGCTCCAGCACGAAGACGCCGGCACCCTGGCGCGGCTCGACCAGACCGTCGGAGCGCAGCGAGGCAATCGCCTCGCGCACCACGGTGCGGCTGACGCCGAATTCCTGCGTCATCTGCGCTTCGGAGGGCAGGCGGTCACCCGTCTTGTAACGGCCCTTGGCGATCTGGCTGCGGAGCTCCTCGGCAACCTTCACCACAAGTGTTCTGCCCTGTGGAGCTGCCGGTTCGGAGGTCGTCGCTTTTGTCATCTTGGTCGCCGTTCTAAAAAATGTCGGTTGCGTGCACCGTTCCTCGATACGTCATTCGCGGCCCGGCATGCAATCCCGCCTCTGGCGCGGCATACGTCCGTGCGACATCTCACGTCTCCCTGAAGATCGGGTTGTCGACGAAGGCGCCGCCCTGAAACCGCACCAACGCATCTTCCGGGGCCGGCTTCGGCATTGTCTCCGATATATGCTGCCGGAATGTTTCGGCATTGTCCTTCGGCTTCCAGCCGAGATAACCGAGATGGGAATTGTCCCACCAGCCGGCATCATTGGCCGATGCGCCCCAGACGACGGGGCAGCCGAGCACCGGCGCGCGGAACACCGCCTCGATCAGCGACACGAAATCATCGTGTGAGAACCACGTGGACAGCATGCGATAATTGTTGGGTTCCGGCGTGCAGGAGCCGATGCGCACCAGCGCCGTCTCCTGTCCGAATTTCTCGAAATACATGCGGGCAAGATTTTCACCGAAACATTTGGAAACGCCATAAAGCCCGTCCGGCCGCACGGGAACATCGGGGCCGAGCCGCTCGGTCTGGGGATAATAACCGATCGTATGGTTGGAGCTGGCAAAGACGATGCGCGGCTGGCCATGGGCGTGGGCGGCCTCATAAAGATTGTAAAGCCCGATGATATTGCCCTGAAGAATCTGCTCGAAGGGCTTCTCCACCGCTATGCCGCCCAGATGGACGACGCCGTCGCAACCGGCGACCATGGCATCAACGGCATTCGCATCCGCAAGGTCGCATTGCACGCATTCCTCGTTCGGCCCTGCCGGATCGAGCGGGGCGAGATCGGCAAGGCGCAATATCTCCGCCATCGGCGCAAGGCGTTGACGCATCACGCGGCCAAGCTGGCCCGCCGCACCAGTAACAAGAAGCCGTTTCATTGCCATTCTCCCTCAGCGTTTGCACGTCTCCGAAATGGTCGAGATATGGTGCCGCCTCTTGACCTTGTCATACAGATCGTACAAAAAGCGGATAACATATATTATGTGCCATACGCAACAATCATGAAGGATGAGTTTGATGCTGACCGTCGAAACAAGGCAGGCCGTGAACCCGGAATATGCAAAAACGCTGGATACCGAAGGGCTCCGCCGGCATTTCCTCGCCAACGACATGTTCCGTTCCGGTGAAATCAGGCTGATCTATACCCATTACGACCGTTTCGTGATGGGTGGCGCGGTGCCAAACGGCGCGCCGCTGACGCTGGACAAGGTGGAAGAAACCAAGACGCCGTCCTTCCTCGACCGACGTGAAATGGGCATCGTCAATGTCGGCGAGACCGGCACCGTCAAAGCCGGCGGTGAAACCTACACGCTCAATCGCGGCGATGTGCTTTACCTCGGTGCGGGCAGCGGTGCTGTCACCTTTGACGGCGCTGGCCGGTTCTACATCACTTCCTGCCCGGCGCATCGCAGTCTGCCGGCCAAGCTCGTCACGCTCGCCAACAGCAAGGAAGTCAAGCTCGGCGCGACCGAAACCTCCAACAAGCGCACCATCAACCAGTTCATCCACCCGCTGGTCATGGAAAGCTGCCAGCTGGTGCTGGGTTATACGATGCTGGAGGACGGCTCGGTCTGGAACACGATTCCCTCGCATATTCATGATCGCCGCATGGAGGCCTATCTCTATTTCGGCATGGATGAAAAGTCGCGTGTGCTGCACCTGATGGGTGAGCCGCAGGAGACCCGCCATCTGTTCATTTCCAACGAAGAAGGCGCCATTTCGCCGCCCTGGTCCATCCATTCCGGCGCCGGCATCGGCTCTTACACCTTCATCTGGGCAATGGCTGGCGACAATGTCGATTACACCGACATGGACTTCATCCAGCCGGGGGATATGAAATGAGGAACCCCTTTTCGCTTGAAGGGCGCAAGGCGCTTGTGACGGGCGCAAATACCGGTCTTGGCCAGGCGATTGCTGTTGGTCTTGCCGCCGCTGGCGCAGAGGTGGTCTGCGCCGCCCGCCGTGCGCCGGATGAAACGCTTGATATCATCGCAAAAGAAGGCGGCAAGGCGAGCGCACTGCTCATCGATTTTGCCGATCCGCTGGCGGCGAAGGACAGTTTTGCTGACGCCGGTTTCGATATTCTCGTCAACAATGCCGGCATCATCCGCCGCGCCGATTCCGTCGAGTTTTCCGAACTCGACTGGGATGAGGTGATGGACGTCAATCTCAAGGCGCTGTTTTTCACCACGCAGGCTTTCGCGAAAGAGCTGCTGGCGAAAGGCCGCTCCGGCAAGGTGGTCAATATCGCCTCGCTTCTGTCGTTTCAGGGTGGCATCCGCGTGCCGTCCTACACGGCGGCGAAACATGGCGTTGCCGGTCTCACCAAACTTCTGGCCAATGAGTGGGCAGCCAAGGGCATCAATGTGAATGCCATTGCCCCCGGTTATATCGAAACCAACAATACCGAGGCGCTGCGTGCGGATGCCGCCCGCAACAAGGCCATCCTCGAGCGCATTCCGGCAGGTCGCTGGGGGCACTCGCAGGATATTGCCGGCGCGGCGGTATTTCTGGCGTCGCCGGCGGCAGATTATGTGCATGGCGCCATTCTCAATGTCGATGGCGGCTGGCTGGCGCGTTAATCTGTAACAGATTTTCGAAATTCATCATACAAGATGTATGATGAGTTGTTGACAAAGATGTGGCAAGCGGCTTAGGTGGCTTTCAGTCAGTGAACTTGCAGAGGAATTTCGATGATGAACCCTGAACAAATCAAGACGGCGCTCGGCTCCGGTCTTTTGTCTTTCCCGGTCACCCATTTCGATGCCGAGGGTCGTTTTGCGGCCGATAGCTACAGGGCGCATGTCGAATGGCTCGCCGGTTATAAAGCGCCGGTGCTGTTTGCCGCCGGCGGCACGGGCGAGTTTTTCTCGCTGAAGCCGGATGAAATCCCCACCATCGTTTCCGCCGCCAAGGAAGTGGCCGGCGAAACCGCCATCGTTTCCGGCTGCGGTTACGGCACGGAGATTGCCGTCGATATCGCCCGCTCGGTGGAAAAGGTCGGTGCCGATGGCATCCTGCTGCTGCCGCATTATCTCATCGATGCGCCGCAGGAAGGCCTTTACGCCCATATCAAGAAGGTATGTCAGTCGGTCGGCATCGGCGTCATGGTTTATAACCGCGACAATTCCGTGCTGCAGGCCGATACGCTGGCGCGTCTATGCGACGAGTGCCCGAACCTCGTCGGCTTCAAGGACGGTACCGGCGATATCGGCCTCGTGCGTCAGATTACCGCCAAGATGGGTGATCGCCTGATGTATCTCGGCGGCATGCCGACGGCGGAACTGTTTGCCGAAGCCTATCTCGGCGCCGGTTTCACCACCTATTCCTCGGCCGTCTTCAACTTCGTACCCGGCCTTGCCAACGAGTTCTACGCGGCGCTGCGTGCCGGTGAGCGCGCCACCTGCGAGCGTATCCTGACGGAATTCTTCTATCCGTTCATGGCGATCCGCAACCGCGCCAAGGGTTATGCCGTCTCCGCCGTCAAGGCCGGTGTGCGCCTGCAGGGCTTCAACGCCGGTCCGGTGCGCGCGCCGCTGAAGGACCTCACCAATGAGGAAATCGGTATGCTCGATGCCCTGATCGGCACGCACAAGCGCAAGGCCTGATTGAGACAAGGCAGGAGGGGAGCCATGAAAATCACAGCGGTGCGCACGCATCTGCTCGAACACCGGCTGGACACGCCATTCGAAAGCGCCTCCATGCGTTTCGACCGGCGAGCCCATATTCTGGTGGAAATCGAATGTGATGACGGGACCGTCGGCTGGGGCGAATGCCTTGGCCCGGCGAGACCCAACGCCGCCGTGGTTCAGGCTTATTCCGGCTGGCTCATCGGCCAGGACCCGCGCCAGACCGAAAGGATCTGGGCCGTGCTTTATAATGCCCTGCGCGATCAGGGCCAGCGCGGCCTCAGCCTCACGGCCTTATCAGGCATCGATATTGCCCTCTGGGATATCAAGGGCAAGCATTACGGCGCTTCCATCTCGATGCTGCTCGGCGGGCGCTGGCGCGAAAGCGTGCGGGCCTACGCCACCGGCAGCTTCAAGCGCGATGGCGTTGACCGCGTGTCCGACAATGCCTCGGAGATGGCGGAGCGCCGGGCCGAAGGCTTTCATGCCTGCAAGATCAAGATCGGTTTCGGCATCGAGGAAGATATCCGCGTCATCGCCGCCGTGCGGGATGCGATCGGACCGGATATGCGGCTGATGATCGACGCCAATCATGGCTACACCGTCACCGAAGCGATCACGCTTGGCAAGCGCGCCGCCGAATATGGGATCGACTGGTTCGAGGAGCCGGTGGTTCCCGAACAGCTCGAGGCCTATGCCCGGGTGCGGGCCGGTCAGCCGATACCGGTTGCGGGCGGTGAGACCTGGCATGGGCGTTATGGCATGTGGCAGGCGCTTTCCGCCGGTGCCGTGGATATTCTCCAGCCCGATCTCTGCGGCTGCGGCGGTTTTTCCGAAACGCAGAAGATCGCCACGCTTGCCACGCTGCACGGCGTGCGCATCGTGCCGCATGTCTGGGGGACCGGCGTGCAGATTGCCGCCGCGCTGCAATTCATGGCGGCGATGACGCCCGATCCGGTGCGGGTCAACCCCATCGAACCGATCATGGAGTTCGACCGCACCCATAATCCGTTCCGTCAGGCCGTCCTGCGTGAGCCTCTCGAGGCGGTAAACGGTATTGTCGCCATTCCCGATGGTCCCGGTCTCGGCATCGAGATCAACCGCGATGCATTGACCGAATTCAGGATGCCAGACCCGTGAGCGAACTTGTCAGAAAACTGAGCGGCACGGCGCCTCGGCCCGCTTTCCCAAAGGGGGCCGTCGATACGCAGATGCATCTCTATCTGCGCCACTATCCCGCCCTTCCCGGCGGACCGGGCCTGCCGCCGGGCGCTCTGCCGGGGCCGGCGGAGTACCGAAGCCTCATGCAATGGCTCGGCATCGACCGGGTCATCATCACGCAGGGCAACGCCCATCAGCGCGATAACGGCAACACGCTCGCCTGCGTCGCCGAAATGGGCGAGGCGGCCCGCGCGGTTATCATCATCGATGCGAGCACGACCGAAAAGGACATGGAGAGACTCACCGCCGCCGGCACGGTCGGCGCGCGTATCATGGATCTGCCGGGTGGCGCCGTGAACCTTTCCGAGCTTGAGGCCGTGGATGAGAGGGCGCATGCGGCGGACTGGATGGTGGCGGTGCAATTCGATGGCAATACGCTGCTTGATCACCTGTCGCGCCTTCAGAAAATCCGCTCACGCTGGGTGTTCGATCACCATGGCAAGTTCTTCAAGGGCATCAGAAACGATGGCCCGGAGATGGCGGCGCTTCTGAAGCTCATCGATCGTGGCAATCTCTGGTTCAAATTTGCGGGCGTCTATGAAAGTTCGCAGGAAAGCTGGCCCTATGCGGATGTCGCCGGCTTTTCGCGGGTGATCGCCGAGCATGCGCCGGAGCGCATCGTCTGGGGCACCAACTGGCCGCATAATTCCATTCGCGAGACTGCGGCCTATCCCGATGATGCCCGTCTTGCCGAACTGGTTCTTGGCTGGCTGCCGGATGAGGAGGCCCGTCATCGTGCACTGGTGCAAAATCCCGAGGCCCTGTTCAAGCTCAAGCCATTTGCGGCGACATAGTCCAAGCCGCGATGACAGGTGGTATCGAGGCCCCGCTATGCCGGGGCCTTTTCCGCTTCGGAGGCGAGCAGCCTTTGCTGTTCATGCTCGTCAAACGCCATCAGATTGCCGTGCCGGCTGCGGCGTATCCGGTTCATGTGGTCGCGCGGACTCAAACCCAGCGTGCGTTTGAACATGCGCGAGAAATAATAGGGGTCGCCATAACCCACTTCGGCGGCCGCTGCGGAGACCGAAAGCCCGGCCTCAAGAAAATGCATGGCGCGTTCCATGCGCTTGAACTCCTGATATTTCCGCGGCGTTCGTCCAACTCTCTTTTGAAATTCCCGGAGAAAATAATCGCGATTATAGGGCGCCGCATCGGTCGCCCGGCCGGCAATGTCGGGGTCCAGCGGATTGGCCGAAATCATGGTGATCGCCTTCATCACCGCAAGGTCGAGCGCTTCCGCCCCCTCCACCTGGAAGCTCGGGCGATCCACCCATCCAAGGAATGCATCCTCGATGAATGCGATCAGAAGCACCATGAAGAGATGGTGCTGGCCGAGTGTCACGGAGGAGGGCGGGGCACTCTGCCGGTAGTGGCGCACCAGCGGTTCCAGAAGCGGCCAGCGGCTTAGCCGCAGTTTGGGCTTCAGGTCCATCTGCGCGATAAGGTTGTGGCGCCCGTAAATATCCAGCGTGAAATGTTGCGCCACGCCGCGATAGGTCACGGCCTGCTCGTTCCAGCCGACGAAGCGCTGCCCTCTCAAAATCAGCATCGCATCACCGGGTTCCAGCACCCGCGCCTCGCCATCGACGAGATAATGCCCGCGCCCTTCAAGGCAGAAAACGAGATCATCCACAGGGTTGGATTTGTCGATCTGCCAGGTGCGCGAATGCTCCATCTTGATCGTTGCGCGCGTCAGGTTGAGGTTGAGCGCCGCAGGCGGAACGGACGACAGAATGCCACCTTCAATTTCGTCCATCTTTTTCCTCGTCTTTGTTAATTCACCTTGGCGCGGAAATTTGGTTTTGTCATCGCATAAATCGCTTTTACGCGCCGTATCAATGAGGGAGGAGATCGGTCGCGACGAGACAACGCGCTTTCATGCGCCCGTCGCCGGCCGTTCCGGGAGAATCACTTGTACGAAATTGAATTCTGTCACTCGCGTTCCGCCGGGACGCGGGGAGGAGCGTCATGAAATCTCAGCGCTTCCTCGGGCTGGGATATCTGACGCCTTACATCATCGGGCTTTTGGTCTTCACGGCCATCCCGTTCCTCGGCTCACTCTATCTCAGCTTCACCCGTTATGACCTGATGAGCGATCCCAGCTGGGCGGGGCTTGCGAACTACGAGCGGCTCTTCACCCGCGACCGCACCTTCATGAAATCGCTGAACGTCACTCTGTTCTACGTGTTTCTGACGGTGCCGCTGAAGCTTGCCTTTGCGCTGTTCATTGCGGCGATACTCAATTACAAGCTGCAATTCATCAACTTCTTCCGCACCGCATTTTACGTGCCGTCCATCCTCGGCGGCTCGATCGCGATAGCGGTTCTGTGGCGTTATATCTTCGCAAGCGAGGGGCTCGCCAACATGGCGCTGGCCGCCGTGGGCCTTTCGCCCGTGGACTGGTTCGGTGATCCCGGCAATGCGCTTTTCACCATCACGCTGCTGCGCTGCTGGCAGTTCGGTTCGGCCATGGTGATCTTTCTCGCCGCGCTGCAATCCATCGACAAATCGCTTTACGAGGCGGCGGCGATCGATGGCGCGGGCAAGGTGAGGACGTTCTTCTTCATCACGCTTCCCCTGCTGACACCGGTGATCTTTTTCAACCTCATCATGCAGATGGTGCAGGCGTTTCAGGAGTTCAACGGCCCTTACATCATCACCCAGGGTGGGCCGCTGAAGTCCACTTACCTCTTGCCTCTCTACATCTACGACGAGGCCTTCAAGAAGTTCAACATGGGCTATGCCTCCGCTATCGCCTGGGTGCTCTTCACCATCATCACCGTGCTGACCCTCGTGGCCTTCTGGTCGTCGAAGAAGTGGGTCTATTACGCCGGCGACAAGCGGAACTGATGCCATGACCGACATCGCAACCTTAAACGACATGCAGGCGGCCCGCCGGGCAAGGCTCAGGCTGCTTTCCACTTCAGTCCGCTACGTGCTTCTCTTCGCGGTCGGCCTCGTCATGCTCTATCCGCTGATCTGGCTGGTGGGCGCTAGCTTCAAGACCAATTCGGAAATCTTCTCCGGCGCCGGCTTCATCCCCGACAACCCGACGCTGGACGGCTATATCCGCGGCTGGCAAACTTCGACGCCCTATACGTTCGGCCGGTTCTTCTGGAATTCCTTCCTGATCATCCTGCCGAAGGTCATTGGCACGGCGATTTCCTGCACCATGGCGGCCTATGCCTTTACCCGCTTTGATTTTCCGCTGAAGAAAATCCTGTTCGGCTCGGTCATCGCCATTCTGCTGCTGCCGAATGTCGTCACCCGCATTCCGCAATATATCCTGTTCCGTGACCTCGGCTGGCTGGATAGTTTCCTGCCGCTCTGGGTGCCCTCGGCATTCGCGGGCGATGCCTTCTTCGTCTTCATGCTGGTGCAGTTCCTGCGCTCGCTGCCATCGGACATGGAAGAGGCCGCGCGGGTGGATGGTGCCAACAGCCTGCAGACGCTGATTTACATCGTCGTGCCGATGCTCGCGCCGGCGCTGATCTCGGTCTGCCTGTTCCAGTTCATGTGGACGATGAACGATTTCCTCGGGCCGCTGATCTACCTGTCCTCGGTCGACAAATATCCGGTGAGCCTGGCGCTCAAACTCTCCATCGACACCACCGAAGCCTTTGAATGGAACCGCATCCTGGCGATGTCGGTGCTGACGATCGCGCCCGCGCTGATCGTGTTCTTTACGGCGCAACGGTATTTCATTGAAGGGATCTCGTCTGGCGGGGTCAAGGGCTGAAAATGGCAAGCGTTCAACTTAAAAATCTCGAAAAGATCTATGGCGGCAGCTTCAAGGCCGTGCATGGCATCAATCTCGATGTCGAGGATGGTGAGTTCATGGTGTTCGTCGGCCCTTCCGGCTGCGCCAAGTCCACGACGCTGCGCATGGTGGCGGGGCTGGAGGAAATCACCGGCGGTGAAATCCTCATCGGCGACCAGCGCGTCAATGACCTGCCGCCCGGCAAGCGCTCCATCGCCATGGTGTTCCAGAATTACGCGCTTTATCCGCATATGAAGGTGCGCGGCAATCTCGCTTTCGGCCTGAAGATCGCCGGTGTCGCCAAGCCCGAGATCGAAAAGGCAATCGACAATGTCGCGCGCATTCTCGAAATCGAGCCGCTGCTCGACCGGCTGCCGAAGCAGCTTTCCGGCGGACAGGCGCAGCGTGTGGCGCTTGGCCGCGCGCTCATCAAGAAGCCGGGTGTGTTCCTGTTCGATGAGCCGCTGTCCAATCTCGACGCCAAGCTGCGCGCCTCGATGCGGGTGCGCATTACCGATCTGCACCGCCAGCTGAAGGCGGAAGGCCTGTCCTCGACCGTCATTTATGTCACTCATGACCAGACGGAAGCCATGACCATGGGTGACCGTATCTGCGTCATGCAGGCCGGGCGCATCATGCAGGTTGCCACACCGAAGGAGCTGTATAACCGCCCTGCCAATCTGTTCGTGGCCGGTTTCATCGGCATGCCGGAAATGAACCTTGTGGATGTGGCCATCGACGGAGCGGAATTCGTCATCGGCGGACAACGCCTGCCGATCGGCGCGCATCTGGAGCAGCGGCTTTCGGCCAGACCCGCAGATGCCGTCATCGGCATCCGCCCGCAGCATCTTTCGCTGGTGGAGGAAGCCGATGGTCCGGCGCTGCAGGCGAAACTCACCAATGCGGAGTTCATGGGCCACGAGGTCTATCTGCACGCCGATCTCGGCGGCCAGAAGCTGGTGAGCGTCGTCGGCGCGGCGGAATTCGAGGCACTCGGGCGCGACGGCATCCTGCGGCTGAAACCGGATCCGGAGAAGCTGCATATTTTCGACAAGGCCGATGGCCGCAACGTCTCGCTGTGAGGAGGGGACGGGCGTGCCTGATTTTTCGAGGAGGAGAAGAACAATGAAAACGATGACAAGAATGATGGCGATGCTTGCCGGTGCCGCTTATGTGTCGATGGCAACCGCCCCGGCGGCAGGTGCTGCGGAACTGCGCATGTCGTGGTGGGGCGGCGAAAGCCGCCATGTCGCCACCCAGAAGGCGATTGCCGCCTGCGGCGAGAAATACGGCCACACGGTGAAGGGCGAATTTACCGGCTTCGATGGCTATCTGGAAAAACTCACCACGCAGATGGCCGGCAAGACCGAAGCCGATATCGTTCAGGTCAACTGGCCTTGGCTGCCGCTCTTCTCCAAGAACGGCGAAGGTTTTGCCGATCTGCGCCAGCTGAAGCCGCTCGATCTTTCGCAATGGGCCGAGAGCGATCTGGACGCCGGTTCGATGAGTGGCGTGCTGCAGGGGCTTTCCGTTTCCACCACCGGCCGCGTCTTCTTCTTCAACGCCACCACCTTCGAAAAGGCCGGCGTGGAAATTCCGAAGACATGGGACGAGTTTTTCGCGGCAACCAGGACCATCAAGGAAAAGCTCGGCAAGGACTATTACACCTTCAATGCCGTGAAGGAGACTGCCCAGCTTCTGGTGACGCTGGCTGTCGTGCAGAAGACCGGCAAGGATCTGGTCGATCCCAAGACCAACCGCGTGGCCTGGACGCCGGAGGAGCTGGCCGAGGGTATCTCTTTTGTCGGCAAGCTGGTCGAAACCGGCTCCATCCGCTCGCAGAAAGAGGAAGCGGCCGATGGCAACGTCAATCTTTATGAAAAGCCGTCCTGGTCGGAAGGCCGTATTGCTGGCTCCTATGAGTGGGATTCGACCTATTCGAAATATGCCGATCCGCTCAAGGAAGGGCAGGTTTTGAAACCCGTGCCGATGCTGAAGCGTGCCGATGCCGTGACAGAGGGCGTTTATCGCAAACCTTCCATGGTGTTTTCCATCTCGAAAAACTCGAAGAACCCGGAAGCGGCCGCGCAAATCCTGAACTGCCTGCTGAACGAACCTGAGGGCATCGATGCGCTCGGCACCTCGCGCGGCCTGCCCGCCTCGAAGGCCGCGGCTGGACGTCTGGGCGACAAGGGCGAGCCGGAGGTGCGGGCCGCCAACGCCATCGTCATGGCGGCGTCGGGGCCGGTGGTGTCACCCTTCAACGAACATCCTGAAATCCGCTCGGGCTTCATCGATACGCTTGAAGAATATGCCTATGGCCAGTTGACGGCGGAAGAGGCGGCGGAGCAGATCATCGATACGACCAACGATGTTCTTGCCAAGTTCGATTGACGACAATGGCCCGCCGCCGCCGCCATGGCGGCGGGCTCGCTAACCGACTACCGGAAGATGTGAGGCATGTCCGCCAAGGTTGGCCGGATAGGCACGAAAGACGAGAAAAGAACATGAACGAACCCATCATCATCGCGTCTTCGGCGCGAACGGCAGCGCTTTGCCTTGCCGTGCCCGGCGCTCGCTATTTCCTTCCGTCCAAAACGGAATGGCGCCTGACGTCGGCGGATGGCGACGAAAGGAGCGGCGAAACCGCGACCGTGGTGACGCTGCTGCATGATCTCTCCCCGGATACCCGCTATGTCTTCGAAGCGGAAGGGTTCGGACGGCTGGAGTTCGGAACCGCCACCTGTGCCGGGCTTGTCGAGGCTGCGGCATTCTCCCTGATGCCGGATGTTGCGCTCGATGATGAGACACGCGCGCGCGCCAATGCGCAGGCGCTGGAAAGGGCCGTGGCCGCGGTGCCGCAGGGCGGCACGTTGCGTCTCGGGGCCGGTCTCTGGACGGCCTTTCCCGTGCGCCTCAAAAGCAACATGACCTTCCACCTTGCCGAAGGAGCCGTGCTGCGCGCCCCTTCCAGCCGCAAAGGTTGGCCGATCCTGCCTGCCCGCGATGAGGCAGGCCGCATGCTCGGCAGCTGGGAAGGCTTGCCGGATGCCTGTTTCGCCGCGCCCGTTCATGCCATCGCGGCGGATAATCTGGTCATCGAGGGCAGGGGCGTTCTCGATGGTTCGGGTGAGCGGGGCGACTGGTGGAGCTGGCCGAAAGAAACCCGCGACGGCGCGCGCCGGCCGCGCGGCCTGCATCTCGTTTCCTGCCGCAAAACCCGGCTTCTCGGTTTCACGATCCAAAACGCCGCCTCCTGGACGATCCATCCCCAGGGCTGTGAAGACTTGATCGCCGCCGGTCTCAGCATTGCCGCGCCGTATGACAGCCCGAACACCGATGGTTTCAACCCTGAAAGCTGCCGCAACGTCACGATATCGGGCGTGCGTTTTTCCGTCGGCGACGATTGCATCGCGGTGAAGGCGGGAAAGCGCGGAGCTGATGGCGAGGACGACCATCTTGCGGAAACCCGCGGCGTTCAGGTGCGTCATTGCCTGATGCAGCGTGGCCATGGCGGGCTGGTGATCGGTTCGGAAATGTCCGGCGGTGTGCATGATGTGGCGGTTGAGGATTGCGACATGGTCGGCACGGATCGCGGCCTGCGTCTCAAGACACGGCGCGGGCGGGGTGGTACCGTCAGCAATATCGCCATGCGCCGGGTGCTGCTGGATGGCGTGCAGACCGCGCTTTCCGTCAATGTCCACTATCATTGCGATGCCGATGGGCATGATGAATGGGTGCAATCGCGAAACCCCGCACCGGTCGATGGCGGCACGCCCTTTATCGACGGCATTACCGTGGAGGACGTCGAAATCCGCAATCTCTCCCATGCGGCCGGCGCTTTTCTCGGCCTTCCCGAAGCGCCCATCCGCAACATCGCCATCCGCAATCTCACCATCGTCTCGCGCGATCCTTCGGCCATCGCGACGCCGCCGATCATGGCCGACCGGGTGCGTCCCATGCGCCATGAGGCGATTGTTTTCGAGCAGGCGCATATAGTCTGCGATAATCCCGCCCTGCTGAGCGACGCTTCCGTTTCCATTGTGTCAGATTCCGATTGAGAAAACCGATGAAAGCCACTGAATATTTTGATCAATTCTCCAGTCGCTATAAACATTACAAGGGCGGAAGCTGGTGTTATGAGGATGGATGTGTCTATCGCGGCCTGCAGCAGCTGTTCGAGGCCACCGGCGAGGCGCGCTGGAACGACCATCTGCACCGTCTGGCCGATGCCCAGATAGCGCCGGCCGGCACGCTCGCCGGTTACGATCCGCAGGAATATAATATCGACCATATCCTCGCCGGCCGTATCCTCTTTCCCCTTGCGGTGGAAACGGGCGATCTGCGTTACCTCGCTGCGGCGGAGCATCTGGCGGGGCAGCTCCGCAGCCATCCGCGCATTGCAGCCGGGAATTACTGGCACAAGAAGCGTTATCCGCATCAGGTCTGGCTGGACGGGCTTTATATGGGGCTTCCTTTCCAGATCGAATATGCGCAGGCGACGGGCCGGGCGGAACTGATCGACGATGCGCTGCGGCAGTTTTCGGCGGCGCTCGACCTCACGGCGGATAGTGGCGGGCTCTATGTCCATGGATACGACGATAGCCGCAGCCAGCGCTGGGCGGATCGTCAGAGCGGCAAGTCTCCCGCCATATGGGCGCGGGCGGTGGGCTGGCTCGCCATGGCGCTGGTGGACGCGTTGACCATTCTGCCGGAGGATGGTGCGACGGCGGCGCTACGCAAGAAGACACGGCTGCTTCTGACGGGCATTATCGCACGGCAGACCGAGACCGGCCTCTGGATGCAGGTTCTGGATAATCCGGGCCTTGCGGGCAATTACGAGGAAACATCCGCCTCTGCCATGTTCGCCTATGCCTTGCTGCATGCGGCGCGGCTGAAGCTCGTACAGGGCGATGAGGCTGATGCCGCCCTCTCGGCTGGTCGCCGCGCGCTTGAGGCGCTTCTGGAAACCCGGCTGAAAGCCGATGAAGCGGGTGTGACGCGCCTCATCGGCATCGTGCATGTCGCGGGCCTTGGCGGCTTTGAGGGCAATTATCGCGATGGAACGCCGGACTATTATCTGACCGAGCCGGTGGTGTCCGACGATGCCAAGGGCGTCGGGCCGCTGATGATGGCCTATGCCGAAAACCTGCTTCTGGCCAAGCAGCAGGGGCAGGCTGTTTCAGCGGCGTGACGTCACGCCGCCCTTGCGAAGATCACGGTCTGGATCAGGCCCTGTTTCTTGTGGTTGGCAATGGTGATCGTGCCGCCGAAGCGTTCGATGATTTCCCTGGCGATGGCAAGACCCAGCCCCACGCCGGGGATGGACTTGCGCCGCGCGAGGTCCACCCGGAAGAAAGGCTCGAAAACCCGCCCGATCAGTTCCTGCGGAATGCCGGGGCCTTCATCCCTGATCGTCACGACGATTTCGCTCTCGTCTCCGGTCAGGTCGATATGCGCCTTCTTGCCATGGGTGACGGCGTTCAGGATGAGGTTGCGCAAGGCTCTCTTGAGCGCCAGCGGGGCAGCCTTGATAGTCATGGCGGCGTCCGGCTCGATGAAGTCGATGGCGCCCGCATGACCGAGATCGGAAACGTCGCTGACGATTTCGCCGAGAAGCGTGCCGATATCGATCGTCTTGACGCTGTCCTGGCTGACCTCTTCCCGCACCAGAAGAATGGCGCTGTCGGCGATGGCGTCCAGCTCTTCGAGGTCCGCCAGCCATTTGGCCCGTTCCTCGTCGTTCTCGATGAATTCCGCCCTCAGCCGCATGCGGGTCATCGGGGTTCTGAGATCGTGGCCGGCGGCGGCGACGAGGCGCATGCGGCTTTCCATCGCCGCCTTCAGGCGGGTGGCGAGTTCGTTCAGCGCCCGCGCTGTGGCGCGGATTTCGCCAGGGCCTGTTTCCGGCAGGTGCGGCAGCGATCCGTCAGGCCCGATGCTGGCGGCGGCATTTTCCAGCATGTCGAGCGGGCGGGTGATCTTGCTGGCGGCAAAGATCGAAACGGCGGCACTGCCAAGAATGATCAGTCCGATCCACATGCCGAAAATCTTCCAGCCACCCGGCGGCGGACCCATATGCGGGATTTCCGCGACCAGCCAGCCGTTTTTTTCCAGCGCGATAGCCGCCACGGGGGCAGGGTTTCCCGGCGAGCGGATGACCATCGCGGTGCGCGGTTCTCCGACGCGGTCGAGCGCCTTTTCCAGAAATTCCGAAAGCATGCCGTCGAGATCGCCTTCCGGCGGTTTCTGCTCGATCTGGAAATAACCGGGCTGCTGCAGGGAGGGGTCACGCTCGGCCATGGTCACGGCAAAGGCGAGGCTGCGGGCCAGCGGCTCGATGGTGGCATCGGGCGGCGGCGGCTGTAATGTCCGGTCAGCCACAACCGTCGCAAGTGCGATGACCGCGATGATGGAGACGATCATCAGCGCCGTGATGCGGTTTCTAAGCGAGCTCATCGCGGCACCGGCAGGGTTTTGACCTGAACCGTCATCTGGTAACCGCCATTGCGCACGGTCTTGAAGATCGGCGTTTGAGTGTCGGCATCCAGTTTCTTGCGCAACCGGCTCATCAGAACGTCGATGGAGCGGTCGAACGGTCCCCGGTCCTTGCCCTGCGTCAGATCGAGGAGCTGATCGCGGGAAAGCAGCCGGCCGGGCCTGTCGAGGAACACTTTCAGCAGATCGAATTCCGCTCCCGTCAAATCTATCTTTTCACCGCTGGCGCGGATGACGGAGCGCTGCTCAGGATCGGCGGTGAAATCCGCGAAACCATAGGCGGCGGATGAGACACGCGGCGCTTCCTGCGGTGTGGCGCGGCGCAGCACGGCCTTGATGCGCGCTGTCAGTTCACGCGGATTGAAGGGTTTGCCGAGATAGTCGTCCGCGCCGATTTCCAGCCCGACGATGCGGTCGACATCTTCCTTCAGCGCCGTCAGGAGAATGACCGGCGTGCGCGGCCGGCGACCCTGCAGATCGCGGCAGATATCGAGGCCGGAGCCATCGGGCAGCATCACGTCGAGCACGATGAGATCGGGATCGGAGCTGGCGATTTTCTCCTCGAACTCACGCCTGTCGGCGGCCATCGACACGCGAAACCCCTGCGAGCCGAGATATTTCGCGAGCAATGTGCGTATTTCCGGATCGTCATCAACGATCAATATATGTGTCACCGAAACTGTCGTCATATCGTCCAACCTTTTGATGCCACTATACATAAGCGTTGAAAAGAAACGGCGGATTTTTGCAACGAAAGCTTTCCGGGGCCGGTCTGGCAACATTCGGTTACAAATAGGCGGTTTGCGGAAGCGGCATGGAAACATTCGGACCAAAGCCGGAAACGCGATGCCCCTATCGTCCTTTCATGTTGGAAAACGGAAGGAAGGTAAGATGAGACACTCGCTACTGGCCACCGCCGTCATCGCGACAGCAATCATGGGCGTTTCCGCCGCCACGCTGGCGGCGCAGGAGAATGCGCCCGCACCCCAGGCGACGGAACAGGCCGCGCCGCCGCTCGCCGATCCCAATCTCGGCCCGGATCGTGGCCCGGATGAAAGGCCGCTGCCGCCGCATATGCGCAGGATGCCCGGCCCGGATGTTCTCGGGCTGGCGACGAAGCTTTCGGCGGCCGAAATCTATCTCGGCGTCACGCCGGAACAGCTCGGTCCCTGGCGTGCCTATACCACGGCGCTGATCGATCTCGTTTCTCCCGGTCGGGAGCGCAATCCGCCGCCGCCGGCGTCGGGTGAAACCAAGGCCAAGCCCGAGCCGCGTCTTGCGGGCGAGGAACTGGCCGGCATCATCGCGCAGAAGGCGGAAAAGGCCAAAGCCCTGCAGGACGCCATTGCAGCGCTGAAACCGAAGCTTTCGCCGCAGCAGGTGCTGAAGCTTGCCGAACTCGAGCGTGCCCTGATGCCGCCTCCGCCTCCCGGCCCGCGTCATGGCCCTGCGGAGCGCGGTGGCTTTGCTCCCCCGCATGGCGACATGAGGCCGCCGGTTCCCGAGGCGGACCGGGGCTGAGGCAAGTTTTCGAAGTTTCCTCCTTTAATCTGCCCCCCAGTAAAGGAGGAAATCAGCCGGCAACGGCTGGAGCCGGGGGATCGCACGCCTGCGATCCCCCGCGTGATTTTCAAGCAGGAAGATGATGATGAGATATTTCTATCTGGTGCTGGCAACGGCTTTTGGTGTGAGCTTTGCCTGGTCGATGGCCGTGGCAAAGGACAAGCCTGTACAACAGCCGGCGGCGAAATCCCGGCAGGAAGAACAGCGGCGCCAACCCTCCTGCGCGAAGGAGCAGCGCGAAAAGACGGATTCCAGACGTCTTCGCAGCACCTGCCGCAAGGCCGCGGCGCGAAAATCCGCCTCTGCCTATGAATGGATCGAGGCGGACAAGGGTTTCATCCTCGTGAAACACGATATGACGCCGGTTTCTTCCTTCGAATGAACCGGCTGGACAGGACATCAAGATGAAAACGGCACGCAAGGCAGGCGCATTGCTGGCGGTTGTTGCTCTCGCTGTGGGCGGTTACTGGCTGTCCTCGCAATATACGCGGGCGGCCACACCCGACTACATCACCGCACCGGTGACGCGCGGCGATATCGAGCAGACGGTGCTGGCAACGGGAACGCTGAAACCCGTTCGCCTTGTCGCCGTCGGTGCGCAGGCCTCCGGCCGCATCACCGCCGTTAAGGTGGCGCTCGGCGATACGGTCAAGGCGGGCGATCTGATCGCCGAAATCGATTCCGTGACGCAGACGAACAGCCTGCGCACGGCGCAGGCAGCGCTTGCAAATATGAAGGCGCAGCGGGTGGAAAAACAGGCGACGCTTGTTCTCAACCGCCAGAGCCTTGTCCGCCAGCAGGAGATGGTATCGAAGAACGCCGCCTCCCGCGCCGATTTCGAAAGCGCCACCGCAGCGCTCGCCGTCACCGAGGCGCAGATCCAAGCCATCGACGCCCAGATCGAGGAAGCGCAGGTCGCGGTGGAAACGGCAGAGGCCAATCTCGGCTATACCAAGATCACCGCGCCCATCGAAGGCACGGTTCTTTCGATCGTCAGCCAGGAAGGGCAGACCGTCAACGCCACACAATCCGCGCCAACCATCGTCATCCTCGGCCAGCTCGACCGCATGACGGTCCGCACGGAAATCTCCGAGGCGGACGTAACGCGGGTCAAGCCGGACCTGCCGGTCTATTTCACGGTGCTGGGTGAGCCGCAGCAGCGTTACGACGCGACGCTCGCCTCGATAGAGCCGGCGCCGGAATCGGTGCGCAGCGATTCCAGCTTCAGTTCCTCGACTTCTTCATCGTCCAGCTCATCCTCTTCCAGCACGTCGTCATCCGAGGCGATCTATTACAATGGCGTGTTCGAAGTGCCGAACCCGGACGGCAAGCTGCGCACCTATATGACGGCGGAGGTTCATATCGTTCTCGGCGAAGCGAAGGACGTGCTGACCGTTCCCTCGGCCGCCCTTGGCAGCATGGGCAGCGATGGCAGCTATGCCGTGCGCGTGGCCGGCGCCGATGGCAGGATTTCCGAGCGCAAGGTCGAAATCGGGCTGAACAACAAGGTCACGGCGGAAGTGCGTTCCGGCCTTGCCGAAAACGAGCGGGTGGTGACCGGCGAGCGTTCCACCGACACCACCACAAACGCCATGCCGGGGCCGGGCGGCCCGCCGATGGGGCTTTGAACCATGGTTGAACCTCTGATTTCGCTTAAATCCGTGCGGCGGGATTATCCCTCCGGCGAAGGCACGATCAGCGTGCTGAAGAACATCGACCTCACCATCGAGGCCGGTGAGATGGTGGCGATCGTCGGCGCGTCCGGATCGGGCAAGTCGACGCTGATGAATATTCTTGGCTGCCTCGACCGTCCGACATCGGGAAGCTACAGCATCAGGGGGCGGGAAACGGGCAATCTCGATGCCGACGCGCTTTCGGCGCTCAGGCGCGAAAACCTCGGCTTCATCTTCCAGCGTTACCATCTTCTGGCCGAGCTGACGGCACTCGGCAATGTCGAAATTCCGGCAATCTATGCCGGCAAGACGCAGGGCGACCGCAGGCACAATGCCGCAAGGTTGCTCGGCCGCCTCGGCATGGCGGAACGCCTCGATCATCGCCCCGGCCAGCTTTCCGGCGGCCAGCAGCAGCGCGTTTCCATCGCCCGCGCCCTGATGAACGATGCCGAGATCATTCTTGCCGACGAACCGACCGGCGCGCTCGACAGCGCCAGCGGCGACGAGGTGCTGCGCATCCTCGGTGAGCTGCATGCCGAGGGCCGCACTGTCATCATCGTCACCCATGACATGTCGATTGCCAGACGCGCCGGGCGGATCATCGAAATCAGCGACGGCACGATCATTTCCGACCGCAAGGCGGATGCGACGCCCGCACCGCAGGAGGATGCCAGACCCGCTGCCGTTTCCGGCCGGTCTTCCGGTCTGGCTGGCCTCGTTTCCTCCCTGCGGGAGGCGTTGCGCATGGCGCTTCTCTCCATGCGGGCGCACAAGCTGCGCACCTTTCTCACCATGCTCGGCATCATCATCGGCATCGCCTCGGTCATCAGCGTCGTGGCGCTGGGGCAGGGGTCGCAGCAGCGGGTGCTGGAGAACATATCGAGCCTTGGCACCAACACGCTGGAAATCTTCGCGGGCAAGGATTTCGGCGACATAAGGTCGGGCAAGATCACCACGCTCGTCGTTTCCGATGCCGAAGCGCTTGCCAAGCAATCCTATGTCGCGGCGGTGACGCCGACGGTCTCGACGTCCAGCACGGTGCGTTTCGGCGCGAAGGAGGCGAATGCGCTGGTGAACGGCGTCAGCGAGCAGTATTTCGTCGCCAAGGGCACGAAGCTGTCGCAGGGGCGCTTTTTCGATGGCGGAAGCGTCGCGCAGAAGGCGCAGGACGTGGTGATCGACGAGAACACCCGCAAATCGCTGTTTGCGGACTTCGATGGCAGCCCTGTCGGCCAGGTCATTCTCATCGGCAAGGTGCCGGCCCGGATCGTCGGCATCACGCAGGCGCAGCAGGGCGGTTTCGGCTCAAGCCAGAACCTGTCACTTTATCTGCCCTATACCGCCGTCCAGTCGCGTTTTCTCGGCAGCCTGTCGTTGCGCAGCATCACGGTTCAGGTGAGCGACGATACCGATGCCTCGATCGCCGAGCAGGCGGTGACGACACTTCTGACCCAGCGGCACGGCACACGGGATTTCTACATTCTCAATACCGACGATATCCGTCAGACCATCACCAGCACCACGCAGACGATGACCCTTCTCATTGCGGCCATTGCGGTGATTTCGCTGCTGGTCGGCGGCATCGGGGTGATGAATATCATGCTTGTCTCGGTTTCCGAACGCGTGTCGGAAATCGGCGTGCGCATGGCGGTGGGCGCGCGGCGCACCGATATTCTGCGGCAGTTCCTCATCGAGGCGGTGCTCGTCTGCATCATCGGCGGCACGCTGGGCGTGCTCGGCAGCCTCGGCTTCGGCGCGCTTTTCTCTGCCTTCAGCAGCAATTTCGCCATGGTCTATTCCACGGCGTCGATCATCGCCGCCTTCGTCTGCTCGACGCTGATCGGTGTTGTCTTCGGTTATCTGCCGGCGCGCAACGCATCGAAGCTCGATCCCGTCGCGGCGCTGTCTGCGGGGTAATTCCCGCCGGTCACGCCTTGTTTTTTTCGACGAAGCGGATGGCGTCGCCAACGGTCAGGATCGTGCTTGCGGCCGAATCCGGAATTTCCACCCCGAATTCCTCTTCGATTTCCATGACGATCTGCACGGTCTCGAGCGAATCCGCACCGAGATCGTCAGCAAAATTGGCGTCGTCCACGATCGTGGCGGGGTCTGCGCCAAGCTGGTCCACGATGATTTTTCTGATACGTTCTGCAATGGTGGACATGGTGAGACTCCGCGAAAGTTGCCTGCCGCCGAACGCCGCACCATCTGAATTTGCGCCGAAGATATCCAAGCGAAATCAAGCTGAATTTCGAAAGGACAGGCCGCAGAGTCAAACGGGCGAAACATCGATGACATCCGGACGTAGCATGCCTTTCGCAGCCGCGAAAGGGTGTCGATCAACCGTTCGCATTCCATAATAATATGGGACGTCCGCCACGTTAAACAGTTTGTGACTGGCAGCGATGAACCCCGTCGCGGTAAAGCTCGTTGCTTGTGAACCTCAAATCCGCCAGCCACACCGAGCCCCATGCCATGGTCCAGTCGCCCCCGGAACGCTTCATATTGCTCGACGGCATAAGGGGCGTGGCTGCGCTTTTCATCGTCCATCGCCATGCCGAGGATCTGTTCGGGAAAAGCACGGCTTCGAGCTATCTCGCCGTGGATCTGTTCTTTGCGCTCAGCGGTTTCGTGCTCGCGCATGCTTATAGCCGGAAACTGGCCGAAGGGGCGATGACGCCGGGCTTTTTCATGAAGGCGCGCTTCGCACGTCTCTACCCTCTTTATGCGTTGGCCCTGGCCCTGATGGCGGCCTATTTCATCTGCCTCTACGTTCTGGGCCTGCCGACGCCGATCGACGATCTGCACCGTCGCATCGATCCCGGCGAGCTTGCTTTCGCCTTGGTAACGGGGCTGCTCTTTCTGCCGGCGCCTTTCACGCTCACCCTGAACGGCGCGCTGTTTCTCGTCAGCCCTGCCTGGTCGCTTTTCAACGAGTTGGTGGTGAATGTGTTTTACGCCCGCTTCGGTGTGCGGGCCACGACGAAACAGATCGCCGCGGTGCTCGCCATCAGCGCGCTTGTGCTGATGGTGGCTGTCGCCGAGTTTGGCCGTTTGCATGCCGGTTTTCGCTGGCATGAAATGTATGCCGGCATGGGACGGGTGTTCTTCTCGTTTTTTGCGGGCGTGCTGATTTACCGTTTCCGCAATCGCGTACCGCAGTTGAAACCCCTTCGGGCGGCGCTTTGCCTTCTGCTGGTCTGTTTTATTCTGGCCGTGCCGATGTCGCGCGAGCTTCGGCCGTTCTTCGATCTTGCGGTTGTTCTCGTCGTCTGGCCGCTGTTGCTGTTCGTCGCCAGCAAGACGGTTCCGGGGCGCGGGGTGGGAATGGTGTCGGTGTTTCTCGGCACGGCATCCTATGCGGTCTATGTGCTGCATATTCCGCTTCTGGCCTGGACGGAGTTTCTGATCCCCGCGGTGCACCGGGAAAATCTCGCTTTGCCGGCCGGCATTGCGTTTCTCATCGGCACGACGTGCCTGTCATGGTGGCTGACGGTCCATTACGACCAGCCCGTTCAGAAATGGCTGAAGAACCGGTTGAGAAAGCGGAGCGAAATCCGCCAGCCGGTATGACCCTGGCTTGCGGCTGCAAACCTCAATAATGGGCGAAAATCGGGGCAGTCAGCACGAAAGCTGCGACGAGGCTGATGATCGTCAGTTTCGCCGCTCGCATGCGGCGCATTTTGCGGCCGCTCCAGTCATACGTCATACTCACCTCCACGCAGACGCAAAACTTACCGGCATGGGAAACAACCGAAGCCTGGCACAGGCCGCTCATGGTCCCGCACCGCACCGGATGTACATTCCATACCCAAGCTTCCCAGAACGCGCCTGATCGCGCGCGGGACGCTCAATTTCAGTGTTGCCTGATATACGGCTTTTGCCAAGCCGTTATTTTCATCGGTGATTTTGAAGGCCGCCACGAAAAGGCGGCGTTCATCACCGGTAAAGAGGCGGAAGGCCCTGAATGGCGTAACGCGGCAGCGGTTTCCACGGTTTTACGCGTTCATGTTTGTGAACGCCGAACAGGAACAGCATTTCCTCCGAAATATCGGCGGGGTCGGTCAAGCCATCCTGGAAGAGCTGGATCACCTTGCGGGCGGCATTGTTATAAAGAATGACTTCGTCATCCATGGTGTGGCTATCATAACCAAGACCTTCCAGCACTGACTGGAGCATTTTCAGGTCCTGCGATGTGATGATGCAATTTTCATATGCGGAAGACATGACGTCCTCCTTTCTCGTGGGGTTCACAAAAGCCGGAGCGTCGCGCTTCCATCCAGGTGGTTGCCCAGAGGTGGTGCGAGGACGCTTCAACGCCTTGAAACGCGGTCAACGTCAGGGCAGCCGTTTCCGGCCCTTGCCGTCATGCATGTCGCGTGAGATTCCGGATCGTTCCCGCCGGGCAACGGGCGGGACAGGGCTGGTGGTGCAACAGGCCTGACGGCGGCAACGCCCTTTAATTACCGATAAAGAAGCCTGCGCCGTTTAGGGGGAATAGGCAAGTTAATTCCGCTAGCGACGGCGGAAGATGCAGCGGCGGCTGCCGCAGGCAACAAAAAAGGCCGGGGCAATATTGCACCGACCTTCCTCATATCGCTCTCAACACCAGTGCCAGTACATCCGTGGTCAAAGTCTGAAGCGACTAAAACAACTGCGAACGTCGATTTCATTCGCGCTCACCAGCAGTTGCCATGGGAGCTATTTAAATGGGCAATGTGGCCAAAACAAGTCCGGCATCCATGGCGATGCTTTAATTCGTCGTGACTTGCCGATCCGCACGGCGCCTATTTCTTTTTGCCATCCGCTGTCGTGGCGTTTGCGAGTTTGACCTGCGAACCGGCTGGCGGCGCGGCAGGTATCTTCGTCTTGTCCTTCTTTGGTTTGCGGATTTCCTTGTTGCTGCGCAATTGACCCTTGGCCATGGTGTCCTCCTCCTGTTGAATTCAAGCGGCCTCGAGCGGGTGTGAGACAATCCGTTCAAGACCCGTTCGATCGGGCAATACTGGAAATCCGGCCAGTCAGTTCTTGCCGGATCGTTTTTTCGCGGGAACCGGCGCGGCGGCGATAACAGTCGCTTCCTGCGCTTCCCGAAGCTGGCGAAGGCGTTCCGTTTTGCGGGCGCGCTGGTCGGCCTCGGCGTTTATGATCTGCTTTGCGGCATTATCCGTCAATGATGCCTTGTCTTGTGCGGATAGTTTGCCGGGTTTGAAAAAAGCTTCTTTTGTCGCGGCCATGGCATTCTCCTTTGTGGAAGAGCGGTATCGAACGGCTGGCGGGGGGTAACCTTTTCGGGGGGGCAGGCAGCAGCCCTTCGCGCTGCATTTTCTCGCTTGCGCTCTTGTGGCGGTGGCGCATGGCTTCGGCTTCTTCGCGGACGCGCGCTTTCCCTGGCCCAAAAACAAAAGGCCGGGCTTTGACCCGACCTCTCACGATCATTCTAACCTGCAGCCAGTACATCCGTGGTCTGCGGGATCAAATGATGAATATCAAGCTGCCTGAAGGTTGTCAGCCGAGCTTTTGCCGGACCGACGGTCCTGGACGATCTCGTAGCTGATCTTCTGGCCATCGTTCAGAGAACGCATGCCAGCGCGCTCAACAGCGGAAATGTGAACGAAAACGTCCGCGCCGCCATTGTCAGGCTGAATGAAGCCGAAGCCCTTGGTGGCGTTGAACCACTTTACAGTACCAGTGTTCATAACGATTTCCTTTCGTAGAATCGTTGTGGTTCCCGCGATACCTTGCGGGATTAGATCGATTATTTGAGAGGAAATCCGACGGGGAACGCAATGTTCCAGAACGACGTCACAAGCAATGGTCGATGAAGAAAATATAGGCTCAATTTTTGATTTTGCAATGGGCCGCGAAGGAAAAAGCGCCAGTGAGCGACCGCCCATCGGCTAAGTATCTGGTTCATGGCACTATTTCCCGCTGGCCGCATCGTCCGCCCGGCTTGGTGCGCATTCGGTCCAACGCGCATCAACCGCCGCCGGGAGACACGTCTTTTGCCCCTTCATCCGGCAGGCTGCCTGCGCCCGGCGTCTTGTCATAGTCGGTGAGGGAGGGTTTGGCGTGGGGGCCGGCGGGAGGAATGTCGTTCGGACTGGAAGGTCCTTTGTCGACCGTTTTCGGCTTCGTTTTCTTCGTCATGTCGCGTCCTCCTTTTGGAGGAAAAACGCTCGGGAAAAGGCGCGGGTTCCGTCTTTACGCCGCACGGGCGCGCTTTTCCGCCGTCAGCGGCGGGAACGCGGCTTTTTCTCTTCCCGGTTCATATCTCGTCCCACCCATTTGAAGAACACGACGAGGCTGACGCCGATAATGATGAGCGGAACGAAGGATTCAAAACTGGACATGACTCACTCTTTCTTCCCCCGGCGATCATTTTACCGGCATGGAAGAAGCGCGTAATCTGCGGAATATCGTCCGTTCTTTTTTGGCAATTGCCGTCTGCGGCCCACCTGCCGATGGGGCCGCAGACGGTCGTGGCTATACCGGCAGCGATTTCACCGCCGCCGCGCCGCCTTCACGGGCGCTTTTCAGCGCCGCAACACCTGTCAGAACGGACATGGCGCCGGCGCGCGAACCGGCCCTCTGCCGCAGCCGGTCGTTGGAGCCCGGCTTGAAGATCATGTCGCGCATGCGGTTGTCGCCGCCATAATGGCCGCCCGGTTCGTGCGGCACCCAGATGTGCTCGACACCGCCGCCGAAGCTTTTCACCAGCAGGATTTCATCGGCCGGCGGTTCCGTCCAGGGCTGCTTTTCATACTGGCGCATCTCGATGCGGCCCTTATGGCCGTTGAAGGCGATGTGATGGCCCTCTATCGGCATATAGGTGTTGAGCGAATAGGAGACCTGCACGCCGCTGGCATAACGGATCGAGGCGCTCATCGTGTCGGGAATGTCGATTTCCTCGCGGAAGACACAGGCATCGCGCACATAACCGTCCACCGCCGAAGGGTCTTCATAAAGCGCATCTAGAAAAGGATCGGCGCCGAGATCCATGAAGTAGTCGCACTCGCCCTTGTGCGGACAGGTGCGACAGCGCGTTCCCCGGAACGGGCCGTTCTTGCCATAATGCAGCAATTGGCCGAAGCCCTTCACTTCCACGGGATCGGAATCGAGATACCAGTTCAGGAGATCGAAATGGTGCGTGGCCTTGTGCACGAACAGGCTGCCGGAATGTTCGGTAAAGGCGTGCCAGCGGCGGAAATAATCCGCGCCATGCTGGTTGTCGAGATACCAGTGGAAATCGACCGAGGTGACCGTGCCGATGGCCCCGTCGTCGATCAGTTCCTTGATCCGCGCGGCGGTGGGAGAGAAACGATAATTGAAGGAGACGTCGACCCGGCGGCCGCTTCTGGCCTCAGCCGCGCGGATGCGGTCGATCTTTTCCGGGGTGGTGGTCATGGGTTTTTCGCTGATGACATCGGCCCCACCTTCCAGCGCGCGGATGATGATGTCGTCATGGGTGTCGTCAGGTGTGCAGACGATCACCAGCTCGGGGCGCTGCTCCTCCATCATCCGGTCGAAATCGTCGTAGAGCGGCGCGTTCGATCCCATCATGGCGCGGGCGCGTTCGGCGCGCATCAGGTTCAGGTCGCAAATGCCGACAAGCTCGACATAGTCGCTCCAGCCGGCCAGCAATTCGCGGCCCCACATGGTGGTGCCGCGATTGCCGGTGCCGACCAGCGCATAGCGTTTGCGTTTCACCTTTTCAGGCATTGTCTCTCTCCCGGATAATCAACAAACAGTCTTGAAACGCTCGACCACGGTGGTGAGGACCTCGTCCATGGGCCGCGCCTGCCAGCGATGCGAAAAGATTTCCACTTCCTGCGGGCCGTGGAAGCCGGCGGCCTCGATCATGGCGCGAAATGCCTTCAGGTCAATCACGCCGTCGCCCATCATGCCGCGATCATTGAGCGGATCGGTGGTCGGCACCAGCCAGTCGCAGATATGGTGGGCAAGGATCTGCCCGTTCCTGCCGGCGCGCGCCACCTGCTCTTCCAGTTCCGGATCCCACCAGACGTGGTAGACGTCGATGGCGACGCCGGTGCCGGCTCCCAGCCGGTCGCAGAGATCGAGCGATTGTTTCAGCGTGTTGAAGCAGGCGCGGTCGGCGGCATAAAAGGGATGCAGCGGTTCGATGGCAAGCGGCACACCGGCGGCCCGTGCATGGGGAAGAAGTTCGGCCATGCCGTCCTCCACCATCTGCCGCGCCCCCTTCAGATCACGCGAGCCGGCGGGCAGGCCACCCACGACCAGCACAAGGCAATCGGCCTTCATGGCGGCGGCCTCATCGACGGCGCGTTTGTTGTCCTCGATGGCGAGCCGGCGGCCTTCCGCAGTGGGGGCAGGGAAAAAGCCGCCGCGGCAATGGCCGCTAAGGCGCAGACCATTCTGCTCGACGATCCGCGCGGCTTCCGTTAGCCCGATACCATGCACCTGTTCGCGCCAGGGCGAAATGGCGGTGATGCCATGCGCAAGGCAGGCATCGACGATGGCGCCGAAATTGCCGCCCTGACGCACAGTGGCGAAATTGATGGAAAGGCCTTCAAGGCTCATATCGATATCTCCCCTAGTTCTGCTGCCTCAGCCAATGCCCCGGACCGAAAGAAACGCCTTCATGCGGTGCGTCGCGAGATCCGGTTCGGCCAGCACATTGGCCTTGTCCGCCAGCCGGAAAAGCTCGGCGAAATGCTGCGTGGAGCGGGTGCTTTCCTGCCCGCCGACCATGGTAAAATGATCCTGCAACCCGTTGAGATAGGCGAGAAACACCACGCCGGTCTTATAAAAGCGGGTGGGCGCCTTGAAGATATGGCGCGACAGCGCCACCGTCGGCTCCAGAATATCGAAGAACTCATTGTCCGCACCGCGCTTAAGGCTGGCGAGCGCCTTGGAGGCCGCCGGCGCAATCGCGTCGAATATGCCGAGCAGCGCGTCCGAATGGCCCTGTTCGTCGCCGGCGATCAGTTCGGCATAGTTGAAGTCGTCGCCGGTATACATGCGCACGCCAGCCGGCAGGCGGCGACGCATGACGATTTCCTTTTCCTTGGAGAGAAGCGAAATCTTGATGCCGTCGATCTTGGCGGCATTTTCCTCGATCATGGCAAGGCAGGTTTCCATGGCAGCCATATGGTCACTAGCGCCCCAATAACCCTCAAGTGCGGGATCGAACATTTCTCCCAGCCAGTGGATCACCACCTTCTGGTCAGCGCGGGAAAGTACCCTGGCATAGGCTTTGAGATAATCATCGGGCGAGCGGGCGGCGGCGGCCAGTGCGCGGCTCGCCATCAGAATCACGCGTCCGCCTTCTCCCTGAACAAAATCAAGCTGTTCGAGATAAGAGTCGACAATCTGGTTCAGGTCGTAACCGCCACTATCAAGATGGTCGGTCCCGACGCCGCAGGCAATCAGCGCATCCTTGCGGCTGGCTGCTTCCTTCAGCGAACGGGAGATTAGTTCCTGCGCCTGCGGCCAAGCGAGCCCCATGCCGCGCTGCGCCGTATCCATCGCCTCGGCGACACCGAGGCCAAGGTCCCACAGCCGGTGACGGAAGCGCAGGGTCGCGTCCCAGTCGATGGCGGGCGTCAGCCACGGGTCGTTATCGGCAAGGGGATCGGCCACCACATGGGCGGCGGCGAAAGCGACGCGGTTGAAATCCGCAGCACTGCGTTTTTCAACCGCGACCGGCGTGCCGGACAGCCGGTAAACCTCGATGCTGCGGTCATCCTTCGGAAGCTTGAGTTCGCTCACCTCAGCCTCCTCAGGAAAGGGCGGGAACGTCGAGCCAGCGGCGTTCCTTCCAGGATTTCAGTCCAAGCTCGGCAAGCTGCACGCCCTTCACGCCTTCCATAAGGCCATAGGGCCACGGATCGTTATCGACGAGATGGCGCACGAACATTTCCCACTGTGCCTTGAAGCCGTTGTCATAGACGACATTGTCCGGCACCTCCTGCCAGGTCTTGTAGAAATCGATGGTCTGTGGCTGGTCGGGGTTCCACACCGGCTTCGGCGTGTTGGTGCGGTGCTGGGTGAAGCATTTGGTCAGGCCCGCCACCGCCGAACCATGGGTGCCGTCCACCTGGAAGGTGACGAGATCGTCGCGGCGTACACGCACCGCCCAGGATGAGTTGATATGGGCGATGATCCCGCCTTCCAGCTCGAAGGTGGCGTAGGCCGCATCATCCGCATCCGCCGCATAGGCGCGGCCCTGTTCATCGAAACGTTCCGGAATATGGGTAGCGCCGAGGCAGCTTACGGATTTCACCGGCCCGAACAGATTGTCGAGCACATAACGCCAGTGGCACAGCATATCGAGAATGATACCGCCGCCATCCTTCAGACGGTAATTCCACGAGGGACGCTGCGCCGGCTGCCAGTCGCCCTCGAAAACCCAATAACCGAACTCGCCACGTACCGAGAGGATCTTGCCGAAAAAGCCGCTGTCGCGCAGCATGGCGAGCTTGCGCAGGCCCGGCAGGAACAGCTTGTCCTGAACGACGCCGTGCTTGATACCGGCGCTTTCGGCGAGCCGGGCAATCGCCAGCGCCTCTTCCATCGTGTCGGAAATCGGCTTTTCGCAATAAACGTTTTTGCCGGCCTTGATGGCTTTTTCCAGGAGGCTGCCGCGCATCTGCGTCGTGCCGGCATCGAAGAACAGCGTATCATCAGGGTTCGCCAGCGCTGCGTCTATATCGGTCGTCCAGCGCGCGACATTGTGCTTTCTGGCGATTTCCTCGATCTTCGCGCCGTTGCGGCCGACCAGAATGGGGTCGAGCATGACCCTTTCGCCGTTCTTCAAAAGCACACCGCCCTGATCGCGAATGGCGAGAACGGAGCGCACGAGATGCTGGTTGTAACCCATGCGGCCGGTGATGCCGTGCATGATGACGCCGATACGTTTCATGAATTTCCTCCCAAGGCGGCCTTTTCCCGAAAGCCGCTTCCGTCAAACATGGCAATTTGTAACCATTTGGTTATTTGTGGTCGTGAAGGATGCGATCTGTCAAGGTGTTTTTGGCAGGAAAAATTCAAGTCCGGAAAGCCGCCGCAGCCGGCCGTCTTCGCCGCGCCGCAAAAGAAAACGACGCACTTCGCAGATGCGAAAATGCGTCGTTGCTGTTGTTAAAGGAGAATCCGGCCCTGTTGTCTCAGGCTGGCCGCACTGCAGCAAGCAGCGTGTCGACGATATGCTGACCCCATCGTTCCAGTTCCGAGGGGGCCGTCAGGTCGCGCTGGAAGATCGTCGACAGCGTGAACCGGTTCGAGAGATAAAAAGCGCCGAGTGAAGCGATCGTCAGATAGACGTCGATCGGATCGAGACCGTCGCGGAATTCGCCGGTATCGCGACCGCGCCGCAACACCTCCTCAAGCTCCGAAATGAAATTCGAATGCATGGCCGCAATCGTGGGGGATTGCCTGAGGTAACGGGCTTTGTTGAGGTTTTCGGTGGCGAGTATGCTCAGGAATTCGGGGTGGTCGAGGAAATAATGCCAGGTGAAAAGCGCAAGTTCCCGCAAGCCCTCCGATGGCGCCTTGCGGGTGAGGTCGAGCCGCCGTTCAGTATGGCGGATATGGCGATAGGTATCCTCCAGAACGGCGAGGTAAAGCGCGTCCTTGTCACCGAAATAATGATAGATCATCCGCTTGTTGGTGCCGGCGCGGCGCGCCACGACATCGATTCGAGCGCCGGCCAGCCCCTTCGCCGCCACCTCGCGGCGGGCGGCTTCAAGGATGGCGGCTCGGGTTCTTTCAGGGTTTCTCACCTGTGTCGTCGCGCGTTTGCGCTTGGGCGACGGTGTTTCCTCCGTCGCCGTATCGAGTGGCTGGTTCTTTGCCGTTTCTTCCATTTCAGCACCCGCTTGACAATGTTTGCGATCAGTGTTCCCATGTAACCAATTAGTTATAAAACGGCAAGTGTCGTTTACGTTCATCATCAATTGGCAGTCAATAGGGAGGAGTTGCCAATGCCTGTGATGCTTCAGAGGAGAACTGTGCTTTCAACAGGGCTTGCGGCCCTGTCGCTCGCAACATTGGGAGGAGGGTCAGCGCAGGCGCAGGCCGCGCGCCTTCGCATGTTGTGGTGGGGGTCGCAGGAGCGCGCCGATCGCACCAACAAGGCGATTGCGGCTTACAAACAGGTCAAGCCCGATCTCGATATTGCCGGCGAATTTGCCGGCTGGAGTGATTATTGGCCGCGTCTCGCCACGCAGGTTGCCGGCCGCAATGCGCCCGACCTTATCCAGATGGATTATCGCTACATCTTCGAATATGGCCGTCGCGGCGCGCTGGCGCCGCTCGACGACTATATCGGCAAGGGCCTGAAGATCGAGGATTTCGGCAAGATGAACATCGATTCCGGCCGGGTCGATGGCAAGCTTTACGGCATCAATCTCGGGGTCAATTCCAGCGCGGTCTTCTTCGACAAGGCGGCCTGGGAAAAATCCGGCGCCACCCCGCCGGCGATCGGCCAGACCTGGGAGGAGTTTGCCGAAAACGCCGCCAAGCTCAGCAAGAACAAGCCGAAACCCGGTTATTACGCCACGGCCGATGCCAGCGGCGTGGAGCCGAGCTTTGAAAACTGGCTGCGCCAGAACGGCAAGTCGCTTTATACCCAGGATGGCGCGATCGGCTTCGATCCGACCGATGCGACCAAATGGTTCACGCTCTGGGCGGACCTTCGCAAGAGCGGCGCCTGCGTGCCGGCCGATGTGCAAGCGCTGGACCAGCTCAATATCGAAACCAACCCTTTGACGACGGGCAAGGCGGCCACCGCATTTGCCCATTCCAACCAGTTCGTCGGTTACCAGAAGCTCAACAAGGCGAAACTTGCCATAAGCTCCTATCCGAAGAGCACGAAGGATGGCCCTTCCGGCCATTATCTGAAGCCCTCCATGCTCATCAGCGTCGCCAATGGCAGCGCCGGCATCGAGCAGGCGGTCGGTTTCATCAACTTCCTGGTCGCCGACCCGCAGGGTATCGATATTCTCGGCGTCGAACGCGGCGTTCCGGCATCGGAATCCATGCGCAGCCAGTTGAGCAGCAAGCTCGATGAGGTCAGCAAGACCATGGTGGATTATATCGCCGAGATTACCCCCGGCGTCGGCGATCTGCCGCCGGCGCCGCCTCCGGGCGCGGGCGAATTCGCCTTCGTTTTGAAACGCACGGCGGAAGAAGTTGGCTTCGGCAAGATCACGCCGGAAGAGGGCGGTGACCGCCTCGTCAAGGAATCCGAAACCGTTATCAAACGGAAGTGATGGTTTATGGCCTTTCGATCTGAAACTCTTGTGGGGGAGAGCCGTGGCGCGGCTCTCCCGAAGCGGGGCGGCGTGAAGCGGATGTTCGACCGCAACATTCACGCCTATCTGTTTCTTCTGCCCTGGCTGATAGGCTTCTTCGGCCTCACCCTTGGTCCGGCGCTCGCGTCGCTTTATCTGTCCTTCACCAATTACGACCTGTTGCAGTCGCCGGACTGGGTGGGGGCGGCCAATTACGTGCGCATCGCCACCGCCGATCCGAAATTCGCCGCAGCCATGCAGGTCACCTTTACATATGTGCTGCTGTCGGTGCCGCTGAAGCTGATCTTCGCGCTGCTGGTGGCGCTCGCCTTCAACCGCGGCATCAAGGGCCTGACGCTCTATCGGGCGATCTTCTACCTGCCGTCGCTGCTGGGTTCGAGCGTCGCGATTGCCGTTCTCTGGCGCCAGCTTTTCGCCTCCGATGGTCTCGTCAACATGATCCTGTGGCAGGCCTTCGGTTACGAAGGGCCGAGCTGGATTTCCAATCCGGATTATTCGATCTACACGCTGGTCATCCTGTCCGTCTGGCAGTTTGGTTCGCCGATGATCATCTTCCTCGCCGGTCTGAGACAGATCCCGCAGGATATGTATGAAGCCGCCGAAATCGACGGCGCAAGCAAGGTGCGGCAGTTCTTCCGCATTACCCTGCCGCTTTTGACGCCGGTGATCTTCTTCAACGCGGTGATCCAGACGATCGACGCCTTCAAGGCCTTCACGCCCGCCTTCATCATCTCCGAAGGCACCGGCGGGCCGATCAATTCGACGCTGTTCTACACGCTTTATCTCTACCAGGAAGCCTTCGGTTTCTTCCGCATGGGTTATGCCTCGGCGCTTGCCTGGATTTTGGTGATCATCATCTCGCTTTTCACGGCCTTCTCGTTCCTCAGCGCGAAATACTGGGTGCATTACGATGACTGACGCTGTTACCGCTCCCCGGCCCGGACAAGGCCCGCAACGCACGCCGCTGAAATCGGTGATGCTCCACACGGCGCTGATCATCGCCTCCTTCGCGATGCTCTATCCGATCCTGTGGATGATATCAGGCTCCTTCCGGCCGCAGGACGAGCTGTTCGGCTCCTCCTCGCTCATCCCTTCGGCGGTCGATGTCGGCGGTTATATTCGCGGCTGGACCGGGCTGCAGGTGAGTTTCGGGCAGTTCTTCTGGAACTCCTTCTTCATCTCGGTGCTGGCCACGATAGGAAACGTGGTCGGCTGCTCGCTTGCCGCCTTCGCCTTTGCAAGGCTTCGCTTCGGCGGGCGTAATTTCTGGTTCGCGCTGATGCTCGGCACCTTGATGTTGCCCTATCACGTCGTGCTCATCCCGCAATATATCCTGTTTCTGGAAATGGGCTGGGTGAACACATCGCTGCCGCTGATCGTGCCGAAGTACCTTGCGACGGATGCCTTCTTCATCTTCCTGATGGTGCAGTTCTTCCGCGGCATCCCGCGCGAGCTGGACGAGGCGGCAGTCATGGATGGTTGTTCACCCTTCCGCATCTACTGGAAGATCATGCTGCCCTTGTCGCTGCCGGTGCTGGCGACGGCCGCCATCTTTTCCTTCATCTGGACATGGGACGATTTCTTCGGTCCGCTGATCTATCTGAACGACATCAATACCTACACCGTGCAGCTCGGCCTCCGCTCCTTCGTGGATTCCACCGGCAGCTCGGACTGGACCTCGCTTTTCGCCATGTCCAACCTGTCGCTGGTGCCGGTCTTCCTGTTCTTCCTGTTTTTCCAGCGGCTGCTCATCGAAGGCATCGCCACGACGGGAATGAAACGCTGAACGGAACCGGGATCGGGAACGCATTTTAAGACAATCAACACTGTCGCCGCCGCCCAACATGCGGCGCGGCAGTCGGGAGAAACAGCATGGCAAGCAGCATTACGCTCGAAAAAATCGTCAAGCGGTTCGGCGCTTTTCCGGTCATCCATGGCATCGATCTCAAGATCGAGCCGGGCGAATTCACCGTCTTCGTCGGCCCTTCGGGCTGTGGCAAATCCACGCTTCTGCGCATGATCGCCGGGCTTGAGGAAATCTCCGAAGGCGATCTGCGTATCGATGGCGAAAGGGTCAACGAAACGGCGGCCTCCAAGCGCGGCATTGCCATGGTCTTCCAGTCCTATGCGCTTTATCCGCATATGAGCGTCTACAAGAACCTCGCCTTCGGTCTCGAAACGGCGGGTTACAAGAAGCCGGAAATTCAGGCGCGGGTGCAGAAGGCCGCCGATATCCTGCAGATCGGCCCGCTCTTGCAGCGCAAGCCGAAGGCGCTCTCGGGCGGCCAGCGCCAGCGCGTCGCCATCGGCCGCGCCATCGTGCGCGAGCCTAAAATCTTCCTGTTCGACGAGCCACTTTCCAACCTCGATGCGGAACTGCGCGTGCAGATGCGCGTCGAAATCGCCAAGCTGCACCAGACGCTCGGCAGCACCATGATCTATGTGACGCATGACCAGGTGGAAGCCATGACCATGGCCGACAAGATCGTGGTCCTGCGTGACGGCCGCATCATGCAGGTCGGCCGCCCGCTCGATCTCTATAACAATCCCGCCAACCAGTTCGTCGCCGGCTTCATCGGCTCGCCGAAGATGAATTTCCTCTCCGCAAAGGTGGCCTCGGGCGACAGTTCCAACCGCACCATCGAAGTCGCCGGCCAGCGCATCGTGCTGGAAAAACCCGTCGCCGCGCAACAGGGCGAACCGCTCACCTTCGGCGTGCGTCCCGAACATGTGAACCCGCAGGCGCAATCCGCCTCGCTGGGTGAGGCCTCCATCCAGCTCGTCGAACATCTCGGCGGCTCAACGGTGGTCTACACCGCGACCCCTGACGGCCAGCCCGCCACCGTGCTGCTGGATGGCCAGCGCCATATCCGTATCGGCGAGACCATTCCCTTTGCGTTTGATCTTTCGAAGACGCATCTGTTCGGGGCGGATGGGCGGCGGATATAGCGCTGCCGGCAGCCGCCTTACGCCGCGTGTTTCGGGCGTCCGGGACGGCGTGGCCGGAAATGCGCATGCATCAGAAGCGGGTCGCGCTGGGTTGCCCGCAGCAACATCTTGACCGCGTGGCTTACAGGCGTGCCTGCACGATAGTTGTTCCACGTCCGCAAAGTGACGCCGAGAAAATCCGCCGCCTCATTATTGGAAAGGCCGATTTCCTCCTGCCATTTGCGCAGATCCTCCACATCGAAGTCCCGCTGGTCCTCTGCGATCTGGTAAAGGTGATAGGCATCGATCGCCAAGTCGTCTCCGTCCCATTCCACAGTCGCGCCATAATCGGCGACTGTCGCGGTCTTCCAGATATCTGCCGAACGGAGCGGATTGAGGAATTCTCCTCCGGTCGCTATCCATCCAGTCAGATCGGCGGTCGATTGGCTTCCGTCGGCCCAGTCGATGGTGAGCGTGCAGGGCGGATTGGGCAGGATGGTTTTGACGCGTGGTGTCATGATTTCTTTCCCTTTGCTATGATGGGAAAACGCGGGTTTGTCCGATTCCATTCATCGACAATCAGGTTCCCATTGGCTCTCGCCCATGCCAAAGCTTCGGCTTCAGCCCTGCGGGATAACTTGCCGCGCGGGATTTCCAGAGTTTCGATGCCGACAAGGGCATCGGCATCCGGTGTTATGATGTGAAAGTGCGGCGGCAAATGATCGTTCGCATAGACGCGTATGATGATGTTCCCGATCTGAATGAGTTTGCCCATGCAGCCCCCACGCCACCAATAAAACATAGTGCATAAATTTCACTATGTGAAGAGAGGGGATGGAGCTTATTTTCAGCCAGTGGGCAGGTAGAAGGCGGGTTCTATGTTCTATAAAGAATGTCTCTGAGAATCGCCGCGTCCTCGGTAAACTGCCCGACATCGTCACCCTTTACGAATTCGAGCATCGCGAAAGCCGGTTTTTTCCAGCCGCTTTCCGGCAATGCAGCGATGCACGCCCGCCAATAATCCGCGCGCTCGGCAAGCGGCAGGCGGCTGGCATCGGCGAGCCAGGCAAAGACATGCAGATGGCAGATGCGGGAGCCGAGTGCGGATATTTCCGCCAGTGCGTCGTCCAGCGGCAGGCCGGGGGCGGGTTGCCAGTAAAAGAAGAGGTTGGGTGCGTCCAAATCCCGCGCCAGCTCCAGCGCGGAGGGGAGAGTGTCCGTCAGTGAGTTGGGATGATATTCGAGGCCGATTGTCATGCCATGGTCGTCCGCCCGGTGGGCGATTGTCGCCAGCGCCTCCGTCGCCGCGCGGCGTTCGCCGGGGGAGTAATCGGCCGATGGGCGTTTGCGGCTGCCGGGCCAGATGCGGATATGGCCGGCGCCGAGGGCCTTTGCGGTTTCGAGCACGGCAGCCACATCTTCCGGCGTAAAATCCGGCGCAAAGATATAGGAGCCGTAGGACGAGACGGAGAGGCCGGCTTCCGCCGTCCGCGCTGCCACATCCCTTGCATTGGCAAGGTCGTCGGGCGGCACATGGATATCCGCACCCCATTCGATGGACTTGATGCCATTTACGGCTGCAAGGTCGATGACGGCTTGCACCGACAGGGAGCGAAAGGTGACGGAGCAGAGGCCCGGCTCGAAAAATCTCATGCGATCAATTCCAGATGTTCCGGCCGCACCTGCTGTTGCAAGGGTGCCGCGCGGCAGAAGCGTTCGATCTCGGCAATCGCCATGTCGCCGAGCCTTGCGCGTTCAAGGCCGGTGGCGCCGGCGATATGCGGTGTGAGGAATACATTCGGCAGGCTGTAGAAGGGGGAAGCCGCCGGCGGCACTTCCGGGTCGGTCACGTCGATGACGGCTTCGATGCGCCCGGTTTTCAGTTCGGCCAGAAGCGCGTCTTCATCCACCAGCGCGCCGCGTGCCGTGTTGATCAGGGTCGCACCGTCCTTCATGCGGGCAAGCGCTGCCGCGCCGATCATATGGCGTGTCTGCGGCAGGGAAGGTGCATGCAGGGAAATAACATCGCTCACCGCCATCAGCTCCTCGAGCGACACAAGCTGCACGCCGAGCTTTTCCGCCTCCGCGGCGCTTAGTAGCGGATCGAAAAGGATGAGGTTGAGATCGAAGGGCTGCAACAGATTGATGACGCGACGCCCGATGCGCGATGCGCCGACGATGCCGACCGTCAGGCCGAGATTGCCGATGGCCTGCGCCTGCAGTCGCTCGACAGGGGCGCGGTCGCGATGCTCCAGATAAAGGCGCCGGAAACCGAAGGTACGCTTGCCGGCCAGCAGGATCATCGCCAGCGAAAATTCGGCAACCGGCTGCGCATTCGCCTCCGCCGCGCTGCACACGGTAACGCCACGATCGAACACCGCCTGCGACAGGAAATATTTGACCGTGCCGGCGGCATGGGAGATCAGCCTGAGATGCGGCATCAGCGCCAGCTCCCGCGCGCCAATATCCGGACAGCCCCAGCCGGTCAGAAGAATATCCGTCTTCGCCAGCTGCTCCTTCACCGAAGCGGCGTGGAAATCGCAGATCCGCCCCGTGTCGATGATATCGACGCTCCGCGACAGCCTATCGAGCGCCTGCGGTGTCAGCACATGCTGGGTTCGCTCCGGGTCCATGGCAAGGCTGAGACGCGGAAGCGGGTTCGTCATTGCGGCTCTCCCGTGGCCGCCATGCTGCTGACCGGAACGCCGCGTTCCGCAAACAGGCGGTCGAGCGCCTCCATATCCGGAAGGGCTGGAACCGTCGCCAGCGCCTTTTCACTTTCAGGCCCGGTCACCCCGGCAAAGACCGCACAGGCAAGCAGGGTTTCGCCCACCGGAATCTCGCCCCGCAATTGCGGCACCGTGGTCTTGGCGTTGATGAGATTGGTGTTGGGCAGCGCCTTCAGCGCCACGCCACGGCGGGTCACGCTCGAACCGAGATCGACAATGGCGGAGATGTCCGTGCCGCAATCGGCGGTCGCCCGGCCGGTCTCTTCCTGCACGGCATCGCGGTCGCCATCGTTGCGGTTGATGGCGAAGCCGCCTTCGGTCACCGAAAGGGGGCGGGCGGAGGCGATCCGGTGCAGCCTGATATGCCAGCCGTCTGCCACAATCAGCGTCGTTTCAACCGCCACATCCGGGAAAGGCTTCCACGTAGCCCGCAGGCTTTCCCCGGCCAGCAGAGCCGTTTGGTTGGTCTCGCGCACGCGGTAATGCAGGCCGTCTTCGGAGAAGGCCAGCATATTGTCGAAACCGTTGGTCCTGAAACCACGTTCGTCCACTTCCACGCCGAAACCGTAACGGGAGGAATAGGCGAATTTGGCATATTTCTCCGGCCCGCCGCGCATGGAGAGGTTCTCCTGCCCGCTGGAAAGCGCTGTGACATTGCCGCTGGTCCGCATCATCACCATGCCGGGATGAACGAGCGGCCTAGGTTTTGCGGATGCCTCCGGCCGCTTTTCTTCCGCCTGCCAGAAGGGGTGGCTTTCCGGCAGGGCGAGCGGCAGAAAGGCCTTGAAGGCCCAGTAAGGCGAGCCCGCCGAATTATAGCTTTCCGACATGGTGAGCTGCGGATAGGCATAACCGATGGAAAGCACGCCATCGCGGTCGGCAATCGGCTTTTTCGCCCACCAGCGCAGATGCTGCAGATAAAGCCCCTTGATCTCGCCCCAGGGCAACGCCTCCTCATCGGCAAAGGCAAGGCCGGCCCAGAAGCCGCCGCAGGCGAAACGGTAGGTCATGGAGCGGCCGAAGGCGAGCGTGCCGCCATCCTCGTCGAACCAGCTTGCGAAATCGCCGGCGAAGAGGCGGGCGCGTTCGCGATAACGTGCGGCGTAGGCATCGTCAGGCTTGCTGAGTTTCGCGTAGATCAGGCCGTAAAAATGCATGGCGAAGGCGATGTAATGGTCGATGCGGCGGTAATTGCCGTCGCGATACCAGCCGTCGGCTATATAAAAATCGTCCAGTTCCTTCTGGAATGTTTCTGTCAGGCTGCGGTCGAAATCGATGCCGAGATGATCGAGCGCCATGTCGACCATCACCCGGAAGAACTTCCAGTTATTATCGGCGTAATTGCGCTCGCGCGCGGTCAGCAGATAACGGCGCACATTGTCTTTCTGCGCGTCGGACAGCGGTTCCCACAGGTGCTGCGGCGCAAGCCGCAGCGCAAAACCAAGCGCGGCAAGCTCCACCAGCCGTTGATCCCTTTGGCGCACGTCGCCCCAATATTCGGGATGGGAAGGATCGGTGCCGTTGGCTATTCCCCGTGCCAGAAGCGGCCAGTGGTCGAAATGATCGCCACTCAGCGCAAGCGGTGCGATGCCCCAGAGCGGTCGGGCAAAACCTTCCAGATCGGCCGCCGCCCGGTCGAAATGCGCGGCGGTGCCGCTCAGCGTCACTCTTGCGCCACCCGGCGAAAAATAGGGAAGAAGCGGCGCAAAACTGTCATCCAGCGCCCGCCGGACATCGGCGCGGCTTTTGAGCGGATTGCCATGCAGTGGATTAAGTCTGGCCATGTTGGATCTGGTCATGGTGTCATGCATCGCGTGTCGCCTTTCCCGTCTTTTTCGCCTTGCCGGCCGTCTGTCCTTCCACCAGCTGCACGCCAAGCTGCACCTGACGGGCATTGGCGGAAGGTTCCGTCAGCCGGCGGCGCATCAGCTCCACCGCCTCGCGGGCGATTTCGCGGCGGTCGACGCGGATGGTGCTGAGACGGGGGGTGGAGAGTTCGGCAAAGGGCAGGTCGTCGAAGCCGATGATGGAAAGATCGTCCGGCACGGCGAGGCCAAGCTCCTGTGCTGCCCCCAGCGCCCCGAGCGCAATCGCGTCATTCATGCAGAAAATGCCTGTCAGTTCAGGGTTTTTGGCCAATAGCTGGCGAACCGCATCGCCGGCCTGTCCAAAACCGCTATCCGCCGTCGAAAGCAGGAACTCCTCATAGGTCGTTCCCTCTTCGTCAAGGATGGTATGGCGGAAGCCGCGCATACGTTCCCTTATGGTGTGGCGATGATGCGGGCCGATATAGGCGACCTTGCGGTGACCGAGTTCCAGCAGCCGCCGCGCCGCCAGAGCGCCGCCGTAAAAATTGGAGGGCGAGACGCAATCCAGCATCATTGAGGGATCGGCGCTGTTGACCAGAACCGGCTGCAGCACACCCTGCGTGATGCGGTGGATGATTTCATCCTCGGGGTCGAGGCCGATGGCGAGAAGGCCGTCCACCTCGCAGACCCGCTGGGTCAGCGCGTCATCGACCTGTTTCTGGTGCAAAAGCCGGATGTCGAGTTCGAAACCATCCGTCTGGGCAAGGCTGCGCAGCATGTCGAAAATATCGTGGTAGAAAGCGCCGATATCGCCGGTCGCCCTTTCGGCGGACATGAGGGCAAGGATTTTCTTGCCCTCCAGCGGCACGCCGCCGGTCTGGGTCGTGACAGGCCGCAACGGATAGCCAAGCTCCGCCGCCACCCCCAGAACCTTGGTCTGGATCGACGCGCTGATACCTTTTTCCCCTGCCAGAACGCGCGAGACCGTGCTGATGGAAACGCCGGCGCGCTGGGCGATATCCGACTGGCGCGGGCGGCTGATGTCGGGCGTATCGTTCATATCGTCTCCTGCGCTTGCAAAAAAATCTGATATGATGCAAATATTGCAAACTAAGAAAATTTGCAAGAATTTAAGTAGTCAGTGAAAAATTTGCAAAACGCGGGAGGAGCAGATGCAAACTATCGACAGACGTGGATTTTTGGTGACGGCGGCGCTGGCCGGTCTCGGTGTGGCGGCGGGTGGTTTTCGCGCGTCCGCAGCCGAAACACGGCTTCGCTGCGTATGGTGGGGATCGGCCGACCGCAGCAAGCGCACCAACGACGTGATCGCCCTTTACCAGAAGGCTAACCCGCAGACGGAGATCAGCGGCGAAATGATCGCCGGTTCCGACTATTGGACCAAGCTTGCGACATCGATGGCGGGGCGCAACGTTGCCGACATCTTTCAGCTCGAACCTTCCACCATTGCCGATTATTCCGGCCGTGGCGCCTGCATGGAGCTGGACCAGTTCGTCGGTAAGTCGCTCGATCTTTCCACCTTCGGCAAAAGCGAGGTCGATCTCTGCCGCATCGACGGCAAGCTTTACGGCGTCGGCCTCGGGTTGAATTCCTTCTGCATGATGTATGATGCCGATACGCTGAAGGAAGCCGGCGTCTCCGTGCCGCAGGAGCAGATCACCTGGAAGGCGCTCTCGGAACTGGCGCGCGATTTCAAGAAGAACGCTCCGGCAAAACGGAACTACTGGGCGGTTCCCTATGGCGCGCGTTATCATTATGTTTTCGATGTCTGGCTGCGCCAGCGCGGCAAGCTGCTGTTTCAGGACGGCACCATCGGCTTCAACAAGGAAGATGCGAAGGAATGGTTCGCCTATTGGGAGGACCTGCGCGAGAACAAGCTCTGCGTTTCCGCCGATATCCAGACGCGTGACGACAACACCATCGAATCCAATGCCCTGACGCTCGGCAATTCGGCCATCGGTTTTGCCTATTCCAACCAGCTTGTCGGTTATCAGAAACTCAATAAACAGACGCTGTCCATCGGCATGCTGCCGGGTGAGGGGCCGGGCAAGCCGACCGGGCATTATTACCGGCCGGGGCTCATCTGGTCCATTTCCTCCACCTCCACCAATGCGGAAGCGGCGGCGAAATTCATCAATTTCTTCGTCAACGATCTCGAAGCCGGCAAGGTGCTCGGGGTCGAGCGTGGCGTGCCGCCGGCCAAGGTCGTGCGCGAGGCCCTGTTGCCGAGCCTCAACGAGACCGAGCGCAAAACGGTGGATTATATCGAAAGCCTGTCGGGCAAGCTCGATTCCTATCCGGAACCCGCGCCGATCGGCGCCAATGAGTTCGACCGTGGCGTGATGCGCCCCATTGCCGATTCGCTCGCCTTCGGCCGCGCCAGCGTGGACGAAGCGGCGCAAAACCTCGTCGACACCGGCACGCGGACCCTGCGCAAGCGCGGCTGACGACGAAACGGGCACCGCCATACGGTATCGAGACCGTGTGGCGGTGCTCTTTTTTCACGAAGCGCCTGGGGTGAATGGCGCTTCACGCCTTTCAAAAGCGTCCGCATGACAAACAGCACTGGACAAGTGCATGGCATTTAAGCCAGAAATTCTGATCTGGATCGATAAATCTGAAGATTAGAATATGGCGCCCAATTTCCTCCTCGTTGATGCTGAAAAAGAATTCGATGTCCTGAAAGCGGCGGCATCGCTGATCCGCGTGCAGATATTGAAGCTGCTGCATGAGGCGAGCGGCCTCAACGTCAACGAAATCGCGCAGAGACTGGAGCTCCCCCAATCCACCGTTTCCGCCGGCGTGGCCGTTCTCGAGGAAGCGGGGCTGCTGCGAACCGAAACGCGCAAGGCGCGCAAGGGCAACCAGAAAATCTGCTTCGCCACCTGTGACGAACTCATTGTTTCGTTCCGGAAACCCGAGGCGCCGGTCGCATCGAATTACATCGCGGTCGCCATGCCGCTCGGTCTTTACACCCAAAGTTCGGTCACCGCGCCCTGCGGCATCTGCTCGCCGGAAGGTATCATCGGCCTTCTCGATGTGCCCGATACGTTCATGGATCCGGACCGCATGAAGGCGGCGCTGCTGTGGTTGACCTCAGGCTTCGTGGAATATCAATTTCCCAATAATGCCAAGATACAAGGGCGGGAAGTCGAGGAAATCGAGTTTTCGATGGAGGTCAGCTCCGAAGTGCCGGGAACGCACAGCAACTGGCCATCCGATATTACGCTATCCGTCAACGGCAGGGAAATCGGGGTCTGGACCTCACCCGGCGACTTCGGCGACAAGCGCGGTGTCTTTACGCCGGACTGGTGGAAGCTCTCCGGTTCCCAATATGGCATGCTCAAGACCTGGCGCATCACCGCGCAGGGAACCTATGTCGACGGAACCCGGATTTCGGATGTGACGCTGGCGGATATCGATCTGACCAGCCACCGTTCCATCCGCCTGCGCATCGAGGTCAAGGCCGATGCGAAACATCCCGGCGGGCTGAATATCTTTGGCCGCGGTTTCGGGAATTACGATCAGGACATCGTCCTGCGCCTGCGCACCGCGGGCTGATCCAGCCAATTTTCAAAAGTATGATTTTCGCGGTTGACAGGCGCGGATTCCCTCGGCAACTATATTATCAAATATGGTTTATATCATATTTTAAGATATAAATGCGCAGGGGAGGAGAGCCTTATGAAAGCGCGGGTTTCAGTCCACCGGGACTTCCGGATTGGGCGTATCGACGATCGTCTTTATTCCGCCTTCATCGAACATATGGGGCGTGCCATCTATGGCGGCATCTACGAGCCCGGCCATCCGCAGGCGGACGCAAACGGCTTCCGCAGGGACGTTCTGAAATTCGTGCAGGATCTGAAAATTCCCGCCATTCGCTATCCCGGCGGCAACTTCGTTTCCGCCTATCGCTGGGAAGACGGCATCGGCCCGCACGACCAGCGCCCCATCCGTCTCGACCTCGCATGGCGCTCCAAGGAAACCAACCAGATCGGCATCAACGAGTTCGCCGACTGGGCGCAGATGGCCGGCATCGAGATGATGCTCGCCGTCAATCTCGGTTCCCGTGGTCTGGATGATGCCCGCAATTTCCTCGAATATGTGAATTTTCCGGGCGGCACCACGCTCAGCGATCTGCGCCGCAGCCACGGCGCGGAAAAACCCCACGGCGTGAAAATGTGGTGCCTCGGCAACGAGATGGACGGTCCCTGGCAGATCGGTCACAAGACGGCGGTGGAATATGGCCGGCTGGCCAATGAAACCGCCAAGGCTTTCAAGGGTTTCGATCCGACGATTGAAGCGATTGTCTGCGGCAGCTCCAATGACGGCATGCCGACCTATCCCGAATGGGAGCGCGAGGTGCTGGAGGAGTGCTATGAGAATGTCGACCACATCTCGCTGCACAAATATTTCGGCAATAACAGCCGCGACACGCTGAATTATTTCGGCAAGATCGAGGAAACCGGGCGCTATATCCAGACGATTGCCGGTGTCATCGACTACGTGAAGGCCAAGAAGCGCGCCAAGAACGAGGTTTCCATCTGCTTCGACGAATGGAACGTCTGGTATCACATCCGCGAAGAAGACGGCAAACGCATCAAGAGCTGGGACTGGCCGGAAGCGCCGGCACTTCTGGAAGAGACATACAACTTCGAAGATGCACTGTTTGTCGCCGGCCTGCTCAACGAATTCATCCGCCGTTCGGACCGGGTTCGCATTGCCTGCATCGCCCAGCTCGTCAATGTCATCGCCCCCATCCGGGCGGAGAAGAACGGGCCGGCATGGCGGCAAACGATCTATTATCCCTATCAGTTCGCCTCGCTTTATGGCCGTGGCGTGGCGCTGAACGTCGCCGTCGATTGCCCGACTTACGATTGCAACGCGGCCGATGACGTCAAATATCTCGATGTTGCCGGTGTTTATGACGAGGCGGAAGGCGTGGTGACGCTGTTCGTGCTCAACCGCCATCTCACCGAAGCGGCCGAGATCGATGTCAGCCTCACCGGATATTCATCCGCCACGCTCAGCCTGCATCTTGCCATGGCGGGATATGATCTACGCCTCGGCAACGGCCCGGATCAGCCGGACCGCGTCGTGCCCGTGCCGGGCAGCGGCGTCGCCGTCGAGGACGGGGCGCTGAAGGGTTCGGTGCCGCCGCTGTCCTACCATGTGCTGCGGCTGAAGGTTCAGTGAGGCGGCCATGGGTGTCCGTCTCAACAATGTCGCCAAGTCTTTCGGATCCTTCGCGGCGATCCGGGATGTTTCGATGGAAATTCCAGCCGGCAGCTTCGCGGTCTTCGTGGGGCCTTCCGGCTGCGGAAAATCCACGCTGTTGCGCATGATCGCCGGTCTTGAGGAAACCAGCGGCGGGCGCATCGCCATCGATGAGCGTGATGTCACCGCGGTCGAACCGGCGGATCGCGGCGTTGCGATGGTGTTCCAGAACTATGCGCTCTATCCGCATCTGACGGTGTTCGAGAACATGGCCTTCAGCCTGCGTCTTGCCCGCCGGCCGAAGGCGGAGGTGACGGAGAGGGTGGGCGAGGCTGCCCGTATCCTCCAGCTTGAGGAGCATCTGCACAAACGGCCATCGCAGCTTTCCGGCGGCCAGAGGCAGCGCGTGGCCATCGGCCGCGCCATCGTGCGGCAGCCGAAGGTATTCCTGTTCGATGAGCCGCTGTCCAACCTGGACGCCGAACTGCGTGTGCAGATGCGGCTGGAACTGACGCGGCTCCACCGTAAGCTGGGCGCGACGATGATCTACGTCACGCATGATCAGGTGGAGGCCATGACGCTTGCGGACAGGATTTTCGTGCTGAAGGGCGGCATCGTGCAGCAGGCGGGTGCGCCTCTCACCCTTTACGACGATCCGGACAACCGCTTCGTGGCCGGTTTTATCGGATCGCCGGCGATGAACTTCCTGCGGGCCGATATCGTCTCCCAGGGGGATGGCATCGTGACGCTCGCGCCCGAGGGCGGGGCAGGGCATCTCAAGGCCCGGCTTGCCCAGTCCGTTTCCCCCGGCCAGCGGGTCGAGATCGGAATTCGGCCGGAGCATCTGACGATTACGGAAGAGGGCGCCCTGCCTGTTGTCATCGAGGTCGCGGAAGAGCTTGGCGATCTTTCCTATCTTTACACCCGCACCGGCACCGGCAAGGAAATCATCGTGCAGCGGCAGGGCTCGCGGGAAAGGCTGGATGGCCGGTCGGTATCGCTTACCGCCTCGCCCGACCATGTCCTTGTTTTCGACGATGACGGCAAACGGTTGCGATAGGCGCGAGGAGGCGTCTTTCGAAACAGCAAACCATCCCTGAACGGGATGTTCGATCAAACGGGAGGAGTGAACGATGCGACTGATCAAGACATTGCTTGTTGGTGCGGCTCTGGGTCTCAGCGCCCTGCCGGCTTTCGCGAAGCAGGATATCATCTGGTGGGACTTTCTGTCGGGTGGTGACGGTGTCCGCATGAAGGCGTTGATCGATGCCTTCAACAAGGAACACCCGGACATCCAGATCAAGGGAACGACGCTCGAATGGGGCGTGCCCTTCTATACCAAGGTGCGCACGGCCTCCGCAGTGGGCGAGGGGCCGGATATCATGACCTATCACCTGTCACGCGCGCCGCTTGGCCTTGAAGAAAAAGTGCTGAGCGAAATCACCGAAAAGGATCTCGGGGATGCGGAGCTGAAGACCGGAGACTTTTTCAGCGCCCCCGTGGAAGCGGCCACCCAGAACGGCAAACTCTATGCCGTGCCGTTCGATATCCATGCGCTTGTCCTTTATTACAATGCCGATCTTCTGAAAGGCTCACCCTATCTCGACGCCGAGGGCAAGCTGACCGGCATTACGACGATCGAGGATTTCGAGAAGGCGCTGGCCTGGGCGAAGGATAATGGCGTTGAGACGCCGATCACCTATCAATCCGGTGGCGAAGGCGGGGTGTGGCGCGTGTTTTATACGCTGCTGTCGCAACAGGGCGGCGAACTCGTCACCGAAAAAGAGGTTCTCGCCGGCGACAATGCCGAAAAGGCGGCAAAGGCCATCGAGACCCTGTCCAGATGGCGGGAAAACGGCTGGGCTCCCGAACAGGCGGAATATGAAGCCTCGGTGGCGCTGTTTTCCGCCGGCAAATCCGCGTTCCAGCTGAACGGCGTCTGGGAAGTTCCGACCTACAAGGATCTGGAAAAGAACGGCAAGCTCGGCTTCAAATGGAGTGCGGTGGAAGTGCCGCCCCTGATGGGCAAGCGCGCCACCTGGGCGGATTCCCATGCTTTCGCCATTCCGAACGAAGGTGACAAGACGGTGTCCGGCGAAAAACGCGCCGCGGTCATGAAAGTGATCGGCTGGATGGAAAAACATGCCATCAGCTGGGCCGATGCCGGGCATATTCCGGCTTACAAGTCCATCACCGAAAGCAGCGAATACAAGGCAATGCAGCCGAATGCCACCTATGCCTCGCTGGCGGAAGCGGCGGTGTTCGATCCGAAGACGACCATTACCGGGGTCGCTTCGCCCGCCTATGACGCGGCGCTCAACGTCATCGCTCCGGCTATTCAGGGCTTCATGAGCAGCACGGATGCCGTGGAGCAGATCAAGGATGAGCTGCAGGGCAAGCTCAGGTAATCGGCACTCTGCCCTCCGGTTTGAGCCCGGAGGGCAGGGTGCAATGCGCAAGCTCCCGGAGACATTCCATGGCTATGATTGAAAACCGGCGCAAGAAATCGCTGATCGCGCTGTCGATGGTGACGCCGTTCGTTCTGGTCTTCACCACCTTCTTTCTTTATCCGCTGATTGAGATGGTGCGCATCAGCTTCACCGATGCGCCGCTGATCGGTGAGGGAAACTGGGTCGGCCTGGAGAATTATGCGAAACTGCTGGGCGACCGCCTGTTCGTCACCTCGCTCAAGAACAACGGCTATTTCGTGCTTCTGACCGTCGTGCCGACGACCGTCATCGCCCTGATGATCGCGCTCGCCGTCAGCCGCCTCTCGGGCGTGAAGCAGACGATTGCCATGAGCCTGTTTTTCCTGCCCTATGTGCTGCCGGTTTCGGTCGTCACCGAAATCTGGGCATGGATGCTCGATCTGCAGTTCGGCATTCTCCAGCCGGTCATATCGCTGCTGGCGGGCAAACCCGTCGCCGTTTTCAAGAATCCCTACTGGGTCATGCCGATGGTCGCCGTCGTCACCATCTGGTGGACGAACGGCTTTAATGTGCTGCTCTTCATCGCCGGATTGCGGAATATACCGGCCGAGCTTTATGAGGCTGCGGCTCTGGATGGCGCGACGACCTGGCAGCGCTTCCGCCGTGTCACTTGGCCGCTTCTGTGGCCGGTCACTGCGCTGGTGCTGACGCTGCAGCTGATCCTGCAACTGAAGATATTCGACCAGATCTACCTTTTAAGCGGCGGCGGGCCGTTCAATTCCAGCTTCGTGCTGCTCCTCAAGGTCTATCGCGAGGCCTTCCAGATGAACAATGGCGGCTATGCCTCGGCGGTGGCGACGGTGCTCTTTCTGCTGATCGTCATCGTTTCCGTTTTCCAGTTCCAGCTGCTGCGCATCCGGAGGAATTCATGAGCCCGATGAGAAAACTCGAGAACCTCGTTCTGACGCTGCTGACTTTTTCGGCGGCCCTCGTCTGGATTTTTCCGCTCTACTGGAGCTTCGTCACCTCGCTTCGCGCCGATGAGAACGTTGCCGGCAACATGTCGCTTTTGCCGGACGAGTTTCGCCTCGGCGCTTATTTCAATGCGATATTCAATACCCGGCTGATGACCTGGTATGTGAACTCCATCGGCACGGCCGTCATCGTCACGATCTCGGTGCTGTTCATTTCCATGCTCTGCGCCTATGCGCTGTCGCAGATACGTTTCCCAGGCAGGCGGCTGCTTTATGGCATCGTGCTGGCAAGCTTCATGGTGCCGGCGCAGACGCTTGTTGTCACCCAGTTCATCCTGATGAAGAACCTCAACCTCATCAACACCTGGGCGGGCATCATCCTGCCACAGCTGATCACGCCCATCGTCATCATCGTCTACAAGCAGTTTTTCGACAGCGTGCCGAAGGAGATGCGCGAGGCGGTGGTGCTGGATGGCGGCGGCGAATACACGATCCTGTTCCGGGTCTATCTGCCGCTCAACTGGGGCATCACTACCGCCATGGCGATCGTGACCTTCATTACGGTATGGAACGCTTTCTTCTGGCCCTTCCTCGTGGTCACCTCCGAAAACATGATGACGATCCCGGTGGGCATCACCCAGGTCAACGACGCTTTCGGGGTTGCCTATGCGCGGCTGATGGCCGTCGCCATGCTGGCGGCCCTGCCGGTCATCATCGCCTATGTCATCTTCCAGCGGCGCGTGACGGAGGCCATCATGATCTCGTCGGGTGTGAAGGGCTGAGATGTTCCTCAGATGACATGGGCATTGTGCAGGGCGGTCAGCACCTCGTTTTTGAGGCTGGCGAGCTGTGGCGCCCTCCGGTCGCGCGGGCGCGGCACGTCCACTTCTATCCGCTGCTGGATACGGCCGTCATGGGCGCCCATCATGTAAATCCGGTCGCCGAGATAGAGCGCTTCGTCGATATCGTGGGTGACGAGCAGGAAGGAGATGCCGCGCTGTTCGACGAGCTTCAGCACCAGATCCTGCAGCTTCATCCGCGTGAAAGCGTCGACCGCACTGAAAGGTTCATCGAGGAGCAGGATGCGCGGCTCGGTATAGAGCGCCCTTGCGATCGCCACACGTTGCGCCATGCCGCCCGAAAGGGCCTTCGGCAGCGCCCCGCCATGGCCGCTCAAACCGACATCGTCGATCAGCCTTTCCACGCGACCGACATCATATTTCCTGCCGTCCGCATAACCGATGTTTTCGGCAACCGTCAGCCAGGGCATCAAGCGGGGTTCCTGAAAGACAAAGGCGATGGGCGGTGAGCCCGATGCCTGCTCATCGTCCTGCTGAACCCTGACCGCACCAGAAAAACGCCGGTCGAGGCCGGCGGCGATGCGCAGCAATGTGCTCTTGCCGCAGCCGCTGGGGCCGAGAAGAACCGCCGCTTCGCCATCGCCCAGCGTGAGCTGGATATCCTGAAGGACCACCGTGTCACCGAAAGCCTTCTCGCGCACATCGACATTAAGCAAACTCATCGCAGGCGTCCTCCCTGCTGGAGCGGATAGGTGTCGCGCCAGCGCAGGCAACGGTCTTCGACGATCTTGAAGAGGCTGTCGGAAATCTTGCCCAGCACGGCAAGGCAGATGATGGCGATCATGACGAGATCCGGCCGGGAAAGCTCCCGCCCGTCGGACAGCATGTAGCCGATACCTTCCGAGGCGGCCAGAAGTTCGGCCGCGACGACGCTCAGCCAGGCGAGCGACAGCCCGTAACGCAGGCCCGTGAAAAGATGCGGCAGCGAGGCGGGAATGAAAATCCGCCACACCAGCACGGGCAGCGGCTGGCGATACATCTCGCCCACCTCCACCAGCTTGCGGTCGACATTTCTGATGCCGGAAAAGAGGTTGAGGTAGACGGGAAAAAACGCACTTTTGGCGATCAGCACGATTTTCGAGGTTTCGCCAATGCCGAACCAGATCATCAGCAGCGGCACCCATGCAAGGCTCGGGACCGCCCGCAGCGCCTGAAACGTCGGCTCGAGATAACGTTCGGCGGCGATCACCAGACCGACGAGCGAACCGACGATGACGGCGAGCAGGGAGCCGATGACAAAGCCGACGAAGACGCGTGTGGTACTGGCCGCAACATTCGTCCATAAGGGGCCTTCCGCAAGCCGCAGGAACGTATCGTAAAGTTCGGAAGGCGGCGGCAGCACATAGGGGCTGACCCAGCCGAGGCGAACGAAAAGTTCGAGCAGCAAGAGCGAGCCGACGGGCACGATTGCGCCGCGCAGGTCGAAACGGCCAAGGAAATTCCCCACCCTCTGCAAAAAGGGCAATCGGGAAGGGAATTGATCAGCAGTCTGTTTCACGCGCTGGAATTCGCGCGGATGGGAATTCATGCGCCAAGTGCCTTTTTCGCCGGTGCCGGATCGATCAGCGAGGAAAGGACATTGTCGACATTGACGCCGGGGCGCAGGACGTCGTCGCCCAAAAGCGGCGTGACGATGCGGATCGAGTTCAGCAATTCTTCGCCGGGAACGGGATCCTTCCAGTCGCGCTTCTCGATCGTGAGCTTGGTGATCTTGGGATCGTTGCCGGTGACCTGCGTGACGAAATCGATGAATTCGCCGTTGTTTTCACGAATCCACTTCTGCGTCTGCACCCAGACGCCGAGAAGCCTGTCGACCGCTTTCGGGTGCTTCGCCAGAAACGCCTCGGAGACGCTGAAGACGCTGCCGTCGCGCCAGCTGCGCTCGTCGAAAATCGCCCGGTCGCCGGCAAGCTCGGCCTGGGACGTGTGCGGATCGATGCCGACCCAGGCATCCACCTGACCCTGCTGAAGCGCGTTGAATCCTTCCGGATGCTGCAGGTTCACGACCTTGAGGTCGTCGATGGACAGCTTGTTCTGGTCAAGCGCACGGACGAGGGTGAAATAGGGCGCGGTGCCCTTGGTGACAGCAATGGTCTTGCCCTTGAGATCGGCAACGGTCTTGATGGGCGAATCCGGGCGTACCTGAATGATGGACGAACCGCCCCAGCTCGCCACATAGATCACCTTCAGCGGCACGCCGTTGGCGCGGGCGAGAAAGGCGGAAAGGGCGGCGGAACCGGCAAAATCCGTCGAGCCGACCTTCAGGAATTCGAGCGAATTGTTGCTGCCGCGGGATTGCACCCAGGTGATCTTGGTGCCGACATCCTTGAAAGCCTCCTCAAGCCAGCCCTTGTTCTTTATCAGCAGCGTATGGGAGGAGTAAAATCCCCAGTCCAGCTTCAGCTCGGCAGGAAATTCCTGTGAATTCTGGGCCAGCGCCTTGCCCGTGGCGAGCGGTGCGGCAAGAGCGCCGGCAATGCCGAATTTGAGGATCTGGCGGCGGGAATGTTCAGCCTTCATATTAATTCACCTAATTTATGTATTTTGTGTATTTAAAGGGTATGGGCGGGTGTTTTTAAGGTCAATCCGCCCTTCTGGAACCTCATGCCAAACTTTGCGACCGACGTGGAAAATCTCCCTACCGCAAGCAGGATCGACGCGACGGCGCTTTATTCAGCTGAAAAATCGATTGGCCGGTCGTTGCAGGCCAAGATGGTCGCGCAATGTCGGCCCCTCATAATCCTTGCGGAACAGCCCGCGCCGTTGCAGTTCCGGCACCACCTGCGTCGTGAAGTCGTCCAGACCGGCGGGCAGGAAAGGGAAGGTGACGTTGAAACCATCCGAGCCCTCCTCATGGAGCCATTGCTCCATCTCATCAGCGATGGTCTTTGGTGTGCCGACGAAGGCAAGACCCGCATAACCGCCCAGCCGCTGGGCAAGCTGGCGCACCGTCAGGCCCTCGCTTCGGGCAAGTTCGATCACCCTTTCACGGCTGGATTTGCTGGCGTTCGTTTCCGGAATATCAGGCAGGGGACCATCGGGATCGAAGCCTGAAACATCGTGGCCGAGTGCAATGGAAAGCGAGGCGATTGCGCTGTCGTAATGGACGAGACTGTCGAGCCTGGCGCGTTTGGCCTTGGCCTCTTCCACGCTGTCGCCGACGAGAACGAAAGCGCCCGGCAGGATGACAATTCCGTCGCGGGAACGGCCCGCCGCGACGGTCCTGTCCTTGACGTCCTTATAAAAGGCCTTTCCAGCCGCAAGCGTGGGTGTTGCGGCAAAAACCACCTCTGCCGTCTCGGCGGCAAGCTGGCGTCCCGGCTCGGAAGCTCCGGCCTGCACGATGACGGGCCAACCCTGCACCGGACGCGCGATGTTGAGCGGTCCGCGCACGGAAAATTCGGGTCCCTTGTGGTCCAGCACATGCATCTTTTCGGGATAGAAGAACAGCCCGCTATCGACATCCCGGATAAAGGCGTCGTCGGAAAAGGAATCCCAGAGGCCGGTGACGACATCGTAAAATTCCCGCGCGCGGCCATAACGCTCGGCATGATCAGGCTGTTCCTCGCGGCCGAAGTTTCGGGCGGCGTCCGGATTTGACGTGGTGACGATGTTCCAGCCGGCGCGGCCGTTGCTGAGGTGATCGAGCGAGGCGAAACGCCGGGCCACATGATAGGGCTCATCGAATGTGGTGGAGGCGGTGGCGACCAGCCCGATGCGGGAGGTGACGGCGGCGAGCGCCGAAAGCAGGGTGAAGGGCTCGAAGGAGGTGACGGTGTGGCTGCGGCGCAGCGCTTCCGTGGGCATGTTCAGCACCGCCAGATGATCGGCCATGAAGAAGGCATCGAACTTCGCGGCCTCTAGCTGTTGTGCGAAGCGCGCCAGATGGGCGAAATTGAAATTCGCATCCGGAAAGGCGCCCGGATAACGCCATGCACCCGTGTGGAGACTGACGGGCCGCATGAAGGCGCCGAGATGCAGTTTGCGATCATTTGCCATTGGGCTTCACTTTCGTTGATGTTTTGGCATGCGACGACTCGTCGCCGATGGCTGCGGACGCAGGCATGCCTATGCTGGTGGCGACGATATCCCCGCCGGGGCATCGACGCGGCAAAGACTATTCCGATTATGATTTACGAACCGAAAGATTTTTGCCGAAATCCTGCATTTGGCGATGTCCCGTCACCTGTGCAGCTTTGTTTCGACGCTGTTGAGCGGGAAACCGAAGGGTCGAACTTCAATTCCAGCCTTCCGCGCCAAAATTTGCCGAAAACCGTGAATGATTAGAAGAATTTTGCTTTCCGGATCTCCGCTTCTGTGTTTCTTATAATGCTTAAATAGAATTTTTAACGCTCATTAATTCAGAAATAACATGATGAAAGATCGCAAAACCGACGCAGTGTCTGTGAGTGCGGGCGGCTTGCCGGCGCTGGAGGCGAGGCTTGCGCGGGAACTCGCCCTGCTTGAGCGACCGGCAAAGCCGTGGGTGCCACGCACCTCTCTCAACGACTCTGAAGTGCTTGACGTCGCCGTCATCGGTGCCGGGCTTTGCGGGCTGACCGCGCTTGCCGCTCTTTCATTTGCCGGGATCGACAATGTCAGGGCTTTCGACAGGGCGCCCAGCGGGCGGGAAGGCCCGTGGGTGACCAGCGCGCGCATGGAGACATTGCGCACCCGCAAGGAACTGGCCGGGCCGGCGCTCGGCGTGCCCTCCCTGACATTCCGCGCGTGGTTCGAGGCGCAGTTCGGCGCGCGTGCCTATGAGGAGATGGGGCTGATACCGCGTGAAGCCTGGATGGCCTACATGGTCTGGTATCGCACTGTGCTGGCACTGCCGGTGAGCAATGATACCGAACTTGCCGGTCTCGTTTTGCGCGAGGATGGCCTGCTCGCTCTCGATTTTCTGGGTCCGGAAGGTCCAGCCAAGGTTCTGGCGCGCCGGGTGATCCTGGCGACGGGGCTCGATGGTCTCGGTGCGCCGCGCCTGCCAGATGTGGCGAAAACGGTTCCCGCCCGCTTCGTGCGCCATAGCGGCGACGTATTCGATGTGAGCGCCTTGCTCGGCAAGCGCGTTGCGGTGGTCGGCGCCGGGGCTTCGGCCATGGACAATGCGGCTGCAGCGCTGGAAGCGGGGGCCGCCCGTGTCGATCTTTTCATTCGCAGGCCCGATATTCCCCGGGTCGAAAAATTCGGCGGTATCGCCAGCCTCGGCATGACCCACGGCTATATCGGCCTGCCCGATGCCGACCGCTGGGCCTTCATGGTCGAGGCGGAGCGCACACAGATCCCGCCGCCGCGCCACAGCGTCCTTCGTGTCTCGCGTCATGACAATGCGTTTTTCCATCTGGGCAGTCCCGTTCTCACCCTGACGGAAGTGGGCGATGCGATGGGGATCGAGACCCCGAAGGGGCGTTATTTCGCCGATCTCATCATTTTCGCCACCGGCTTCGATGTCGATTTTGCCCGGCGGCCGGAATTTACCGCGCTGAGCGACCGTGTCCTGCTCTGGCGCGATGCCTATCAGCCGCCGGCCGGGCAGGAGAATGACGCGCTGGGGTCCTATCCCTATCTCGGGCCGGCCTTCGAGTTTCTGCCCAAACCGGATATTCCGGCCGCCGAGGCGGAGGCGATTTCCCGCATCCATTGCTTCGCCTATCCGGCAGTCCCATCCCACGGGAAAATCACCAGCGGCATTCCGGCCATAAGCCCGGGGGCGGAGCGGCTGGCGCAGGGCATCGCGCGGTCTCTCTTCGTCGAAGACCGCGCCCGTCATTTCGATACTTTCATGAACCACGACGCCGCTGAAATCACCGGCGAGGAATGGCGCGATGCGGACGCGCAGGACAGGATCAAGGAGCATGCCAATGGCTGAAGCAGCGCTGAAACTGGAGATATTTTACGGCATTTCTTCGCCATGGGCTTATTTCGGCGCACCACGGGCCGTCGAAGTCGCCCGCACACATGGCGCCGCAATCGTGCTGCGGCCCATCCGCATCATCGAGGCCAATGGCGGAATTCCGCTGCGCAGCCGCCCGGATGCCCGGCAGAGCTATCATGCCGTGGAACTGGACCGGTGGCGTCGATATCTCGACATGCCGCTCAACCTGACGCCGAAATTCTATCCCTGCGCCACCATCGAACGCGCTGCCCAGCTCATCATCGCTGCGCAGAAGGCCGGGCTCGATGCGATCAGCCTGTCCTTCGCCATCCAGCGCGCCTTGTGGAGCGAAGAGCGTGACATTGCCGATCTCGAGACGCTCCGGGCCATCGCGCAGGCGGTTCTCGGCTCGGAAGGCGCGGCCCTCGTGCGCGATCCGCAACGGCAAGACATCGTGGCGGAATGGCAGGGAAATCTCGCCGAAGCCGAACGCCTCGGGATTTTTGGAACGCCCACTTATGTGGTGAATGGCGAACTCTTCTGGGGGCAGGACCGTCTGGAATTCGTGAGCCGCGCGCTCGCTGCCCTGAAACATCAAATTTCATCATCCGCAGTGAGGACATCCGCATGACCGATGCCGCAAAACTCCATAATGACGCCATCGTCATCGACGGTCTGCAAACCTGCCAGTGGAGCAGGTCGATATTCGAGGACATGCGCGCCGGCGGCCTTACCGCCGTCAATGTCTCCAGCGTGATCTGGGAAAACTTCCGCGAGGGCATCGGTTATGTCAGCGAATGGAAGCGTTTCCTGCGGGAAAACGACGACCTGATCCGCCCGGTGCGCACGGTTGCCGATATTCATGCGGCCAAGGCCGAAAACAGGACCGGCATCATCATCGGCTGGCAGAACACCTCGCCGCTCGAGGACAAGCTGGATTACGTCGAGATTTTCAAGGATCTCGGCGTCGGCATCATGCAATTGACCTACAATACCCAGAATTATTCCGGTGCCGGTTACCTCGAAGAAAACGACAGCGGCCTGACCGGCTTCGGCCGCGAGGTGCTGGCGGAGATGAACCGCGTCGGCGTGCTCTGCGATCTGAGCCATGTTGGCGACAGAACCACGGCGGATGTCATCGCCCGCTCGCAAGCGCCGGTCTGCATCTCGCATGTGCTGCCGCGGGCGCTGCGCGACGTGAAGCGCAACAAGCCGGATGAACTCTTCAAGGCCTGCGCGGAAAAGGGCGGCATCATCGGCATCAGCCTTTTTGCGCCGGGCCTTGCCGCCGGAAACGATGCGACGGTGGAGGATTATCTCGATGCCATGGCCTATGTCATCGATCTCGTCGGCGAAGATCACGTCGGCATCGGCACGGATTTTTCGCAGGATCGGCCGCGCCCCGGCCCCTGGCAGCTCTGGGCCAACCGCGACAAGGGCACGGCCCGCACGCTGACGGAATTCGCGACCGTCAAGATTTCCAAGCCGAAGGGCATCGAGCGCATCGGCGAGGTGCCCAACATCACCGCCCGCATGCTGGCGCGCGGCTGGAGCGAAACGCTCGTCCTCAAACTTCTCGGCCAGAACTGGCTGCGTGTGCTGGATGCCGCCTGGCGGCCCGCAAACTGACAATATCAAAAACAACGGAGGCAATTGAAATGAAAAATGCTCATCAGCGCCGCAAGGCCGCTCTCGTCGTCGGCATCGTTGCCGCCGGGATCGCATCGCTCTCGGGTACCGTCTTCGCACAGGATGCGACGAAGGGCACCGTCAACATCGTCGGTTTCTCCGGCGTCTTTGCGGATAACTATCAGAAATTCATCATCGACGCCTTCAAGGCCAAACATCCGGGCATCGAGGTGAATTATCAGCAGAGCAAGAATTCGGCCGAAACGCTGGCGCTTCTCACCCTTCAGCGCGCCGAGCCGAAGGTCGACGTCGCCCTGATCGACGTTTCGGTGGCGATCAAGGCGAACAAGGAAGAGCTGTTCACGAAGCTCGACGCCGCCAAGGTGCCGAACCTTGCCGAACAGCCGGAATGGGCGCGCATCGACGGTGACCGCGCCGTCGCCTTCTCGCAGGACAATCTCGCCATTCTCTACAATACCGACGCGGTGAAGGAGCCGCCGACAAGCTGGGCCGATCTTGCCGATCCGAAATACAAGGGAAAGATCGCCGCCAAGCTTTCCGATACGCGCGGCGTCATCCTCCTGCCGATCCTCACCAAGCTGAAGGGCGGCGACTACAAGACCTCCATCGATCCGGCCATCGATTTCCTGAAGGAGGTTGCGCCGAGCGTCTCGACCTTCGAACCTGCGCCGGATTGTTATGCGGTGGTGCAGAGCGGCGAAGTCGATCTTTCCATTTGCTGGAACGGCCGCGCGCAATATCTGCACGACACGCAGGGCGGCAAGATCGGCATTGCCCTGCCGAAGGAAGGCTCCATCGGCCAGACGAACACGATCGGTCTGGTCGAAGGCTCCGCCAATAAGGAGGCCGCCGAACTCTTCGTCAACTATGCGCTGAGCGCCGAGGCGCAGGCGACCTTCGCTGAAAAGAGCTTCTACGGTCCGGTCAACAGCAAGGTTTCCCTGAGCGAACCCGTCGCTGCCCGCATCTATGGCAGCAAGGAAGCCCAGGCCGCGCAGTCTTCCCTCGACTGGAACTTCGTGGCGGACAAATATTCGGCGTGGATACAGCGGATCAACCGCGAGGTCATCGCGGCGAATTGAGACAGGAAGCAGAGGACGTCATGGCCGATCATCATGTCGAGATCGACAATCTCGTGAAGACCTATCCGGGCGCCCTCAAGCCCTCCGTGGATCACGTCAGCCTTTCCCTGCCGCGCGGGGAAATGCTGGCGCTGCTGGGGCCTTCCGGCTGCGGCAAGACGACGATCCTGCGCATGATCGCTGGCCTCATTCCGGTAACATCGGGTGAAATCCGGCTGGACGGTCGCGATATTTCTGCAATCCCGGTCCACAGGCGCAATATGGGCATGGTGTTTCAGGCCTATGCCCTGTTCCCGCATATGAATGTCGCAGAAAACATCGCCTTTGGGCTGGAAATGCGCGGTATCGCTAAGTCCGAGCGCAAGGAGCGGGTGGCGAAAGCGCTCGATCTGGTCAAGCTTTCCGGTTTCGGCGAAAGGCGTGTCTCCCAGCTTTCCGGCGGCCAGCAGCAGCGGGCGGCGATTGCCCGCTCTCTCGTCATCGAACCCGCTTTGCTGCTGTTCGATGAGCCGCTTTCCAATCTCGATGCCAAGCTGCGCGACGAGATGCGCGATGAAATCCGCGATATCCAGAACCGCACCGGCGTCACCAGCATTTTCGTCACCCATGATCAGGACGAAGCCCTGTCCATGGCCGACCGGCTCGCCGTCATGTCCGAAGGCCGGCTGGAGCAGATCGGCACGCCGCGCGAGATTTTCGATAGGCCGAAAACCGATTTCGTCGCCTCCTTCATTGGCGCCGGCTCGTTTCTTGCGGGCACCGTGGTTGCGCCGGGACGCGCCGAGATTCCCGGTCTCGGTTTCCTGCATTTCTCGGGTGCTGTCCCGGTCGGCCGACAAGCGCGGTTTCTGGTTCGCCCGCATCGTTTTCTCCTTGGCGATGGAGTCAATGCTTTTTCCGGCATCGTCGAGCATGTCACCTATCGCGGTCAGATGCTGACGCTCGGTGTGCGCGCCGGCGATCATCGCCTTCAGGCCGATCTGCCCACCCATGCCGCCGCCTTGCCGGCGAAGGGGGAGCGCGTGACGTTATCAGTTGCGCCGGAGGATGTGACGCTGATCGGGGAGGCGGCCTGATGGCGGCGGCAAGCCATGCTTCCGGTGGCGGCACGTCGCATCGCGGCGTTTTGCTTCTCCTGCTTCTGCCGGGCCTCGTCGCACTGCTAACGACGTTTCTGTTGCCGCTCATCTGGTTGGTGCGCGCCTCCTTCGCATCCTCGTCCATGGCCGCCCTTCGCGGCGGCGACTGGACGCTCGAATCCTACAGAACCGTGCTGTTCGATCCGTTTTACTGGAAGATTGCCTGGAACACGCTTTATCTCGGCGTGAATGTCGCCATTTTCGCGGTCGTTCTTTCCTATCCCATCGCGCTTTTTCTGGCCCGCACCCAAAGCCGCTGGCGCGGGGTGCTGACGGCACTTGCCGTTGCGCCACTTCTCACCTCCTCGGTGGTGCGCACCTATGGCTGGATGGTCATTCTGGGGGACCGGGGCGTCATCAATACGGCGCTGCAATCCTCCGGGCTTACGGACGGCGTCATCCGGCTGACCAATAATTATTTCGGAGCCACCGTCGCACTGATCGAAATCCTGATGCCCTATGCGATCCTGGCGATGCTGAGCGGTTTTGGCCGGCTGAACACGCAGCTCGAGGAGGCCGCCGCCATGCTGGGTGCTAACCGCCTGCGCGTCTTCACCCGCATCGTGCTGCCGCTTTCGCTGCCCGGCGTTCTCACAGCAGCGCTTCTCGTTTTCGTGCTGGCGATTTCCTCCTTCGTCACGCCGCGCCTGATGGGCGGCGGCCGCGTCTTCGTCATCGGCACGGAGGTTTACAATGAAGCGACGGTGACGCTGAACTGGCCGCTGGCGGCGGCGCTTTCGGTGTTGCTGCTCGTGCTGTTCGGCAGCGTGATCGTGATTTATCAGCGCGCCATGCGCGCGCTTGAGACGTGAGGCCGGCCATGGACGCAAAATTCGGACGCTTCGCCCACGCGCTTCTGCTGACGCTGCTCTATCTGTTTCTTCTGGCGCCGATCATCGTCGTCCTGATCATTTCTTTCGATACGCGGCAATATCTGGCCTTTCCGCCGGAAAGCCTGTCCTTCGGCTCCTATGCCAAGGTTTTCGCCAATGCCAAATTCATCGGCGCCTTCTGGCGCAGCCTCGGCATTGGCCTGCTCGTCGGTTTCGTCTCGATCCTTGCCGGGCTGCTTTTGTCGCTGGCGCTGTCGCGGCACGAATTCCGCGGCAAGGGCGCGATCAATTTCCTCATCCTCGCCCCCTTCCTCGTGCCGCATATCGTGCTTGCGGTCGGTGTGATGCTGGTGCTTGGGCCGCTTGGCCTGCTCGACAGCTATACCGGCATTTTCCTCGCCCATCTCGGCATCACCACGCCCTATACGGTGCGCACCATCACCATGAGCCTGATGGCGGTCGATCGCCGTATCGAGGAGGCGGCGCGCGTTCATGGCGCATCGCCGGCCATGGTGCTGTGGCGCATCACCCTGCCGCTGGTCCGGCCCGGCCTCATCGCCGGTGCGGTCATCGCCTTCCTGATTTCTTTCGATGAGGCGACGATCTCGCTCTTCATCGTCTCGGTCAAATCCTCGACGCTGCCGACGGAAATCTATCATTATCTGGAATATTCCACCGATCCGCAGATTGCCGCCCTGTCCGTTATCCTCATCCTGATTTCGGTCATCGTCGTGGTGGCGGTCGAGCGGCTGATCGGGCTGCGCAAGGTGCTGTGACATGACGATGGTGAAAATCGCGACCGGCGTGCTGCAGGGGATCACGGAAAAGGGAATTCACGCCTTTCTCGGTGTGCCCTATGCCGCGCCTGTCACGTTGCAGCGCCGGTTTGAAGCCCCGCAGCCCATCCTGCCATGGCAGGGCATAAGGGACGCCCTCCGGCTTGGCCCCGTCTGCCCGCAAATCCCGACCTATGGCCCGGTGGGCACGGCCGCAACCTCGAAACTGGCCTTCGGCGAGGATTTCCTCACCGTCAATATCCGCACGCCCGATCCCGCGGGCAGGGCGCCGGTGCTGTTCTGGATCCATGGCGGCGGTTATGCGGTCGGTTCGGCCAATGAGCCGGTGCTGCAGAGCGGCGCTTTTGCGGCAAGCGGCATCGTTGAGGTCACGGTTAATTACCGGCTTGGCGCGCTGGGTTTTCTCCATCTTGAAGGCAGGCCCGACAATCGCGGTCTGCTCGATCTTGTCGCCGCACTCGAATGGGTGCGCGACAATATTGCCGCCTTCGGGGGCGATCCGGACCGGGTGACGCTGGCCGGGCGTTCGGCGGGTGGCTTTGCCGTTGCGGCGCTGATGGCCATGCCGGGCGCGCGGGGGCTTTTCCACCGGGCGATGCCACAAAGCGGCGCAAGCACGGGTGTCGCTTCGATGGATGATGCCGCGAAGCTGACGCGCCGGTTCGTGGCCGCCGCCAATGCCGATGAGACTTTGCTGGCGGCCCTGCCCATGCACCGGCTGCTCGAAATCCAGCGCGATCTCTGCAACCAGTCCTATGAGCAGCATGATTTTGCCCGTGACGGCGCAGCCTCGATGCTCGGCGTGCCCTTCGTTCCCGTCATGGATGGGGTAAGCCTGCCGGAACATCCCGAAACTGCCGCGCGCGAAGGCCGCACCGCCGCCGTGCCGATGATGATCGGCTGCACGACGGGAGAATATGTGACCCATGCGACGGCGCAGCCGGAGATGGATTTCGCGCTCTGCGCGGAATTGCTGCATGAGCGGGTTCTGCCGCGTGGCCTCACCGGCTCCCTTATTGTCGAGCGTTATCGCAGGGCTCTGCCGAGCCACAGCCCGCGCGGCATCTGGCGCGCGGTTGCCGGCGATCTGGTCTTCCAGCTTCCGGCGATCCGTTTTGCAAGGCTGCAGGCCCGCCGCAACCCGGTCTATAAATATCTCTACGGCCCGCTGGAGGCCGATGAACTGGGCGCGCCGCACGGGGCGGAAGTCGGCTTTGTCTGGTATCGCGATGGCGCAAACAGCCACGAATTGCCGGAAAGACAGCGGGTGACGGAAGCGATCTTCGCCGGCGCGATCCACGATCTGTGGGCTTCGTTCATCAGGGATGGCCGACCGGCCGCGCCGAATGGCGACTGGCCGCTTTATCAGGCCGAAAACCCAGGGGTTCTATGGGCAGGGCCGGCCGGATTTGACGTCGTGCCCGATCCCTTCGACGGGCGCGAGGCGCTTTGGCGCCCGGCTGGTCATGTGGATCACGGGCCGGTATAGCGCTTGCTGAGGTTCAGGAAAAAGCACATGTCTCGGGGCGGAGTGGAAAATGGCGTCTGACTATCTCGATACGCGGCAGCTCGAGGCTTTCGTGGCCGTGGTTTCGATCGGCAGCATCACCGGCGCGGCCAAGGCGCTGGGCAAGTCGCAACCCGTCGTGACGCGCCTCATTCAGGATCTGGAGGGCGAGATCGGCTTCGCGCTGCTGCATCGCAATGGCCCCCGCATCACGCCCACCGAAAAGGGGGTGGCCTTTTTCGCGCAGGCGGAACTGTTTCTTGGCGGCCTCAGAACCATCAGCGAAAGCGCAAGGCGCATTCAGGCCGCGCGCCGCACGGCTATCGAGGTCGCCTCCATTCCGGCGATCGCTGCAAGTCTCCTGCCACGGGCGCTCGCGGCCCTGCCGGCCGACCGGTTTCCCGATCACGTGCATCTCCAGAGCATTTCTTCGGAAAATGTCGTGCAGGCGGTGATGGCGGGCACGGCTGATCTCGGCGCCGTCAGCCTTCCGCTCGACAATCCCGGTGTCGACATTCACTGGCTGGGGGAAGTGCCCTGCGTGGCCGTGGTGGCGGAGGATCATCCGCTGGCCCGGAAGGCGGTCATCTCCGCCGAAGATCTTGCCGGAAACCGGCTTATCGCTTCGGTAAACCCCTTCCGCCTGCGTATGCGGATCAATGACGTGCTTTCCGGCCTCGGTGTCGACCTTTCCTCCGTGATCGACAGCAATGCGACCTATGTTTCGCTTTCGCTGGCGCGCATGGGTCTCGGTGTCGCAATCGTCGAATCGATCACGCTCTGGGGTCTGCCGGTGGAGGGTGTCCGCGTCATACCGCTCTCGTTCCACATCCCGTTCCAGTGGGGGCTGGTCACGGCTGCCGGCCGGCCGGTCATCTTCGAAGTGGAACAGCTGGTGGCCACAGCAAAGCGGCTGGTGGCGGATATTCCGCAGGCGGCCGTCTATGATAAAATATCGCAAATTCAGAATATTGACTGAATTTCCTAATCTTATTTCTATGATCGGACCGACTGCCTGACACCGGGGATATAGTGTTCCCGGTTCCGGTGCGGACGGACCATATTGGTGGCCGCACCGGAGACGTCTTGCACGGCCGCTAAACCGCCAGCAATTTCTCGTTGCCGGTACGGGTGGTTTCGACGGCGCCCTCCGTTTCGATCCGCTTGCCGGTGGCCGGATCGAAGAAATGGAGGTGGGCGGTGGGGAGGTCCAGATGGATGCGCTGGCCGGGTTTGACCGAGAGATCCTCACCGATGGCGGCGGAGAAGGTCTCGCCAGCGATATCGGCATGCACGATGCGGCCCGAACCCAGTTCCTCGACGAAATCCACGATCGCCGGCACGCCGGCGCCATCCGTGCTGACGACGCACTGTTCCGGGCGGATGCCGACCGTCACGTCGCGGCCGCGCAGTTCCAGCGCGGTTTCGGGGAAAAGTTTGACCGGCGTGCCGGCGAGCATCACGGTAGCGGATTCCACCTCCACCCTTGTGTTGAACAGGTTCATGGCGGGCGAGCCGATGAAGGACGCGACGAAGGTGCTGGCGGGACGGTGATAGATATCCAGCGGATGGCCGACCTGCTCGACATTACCCTTGTTCATCACCACCAGCCGGTCGGCCAGCGTCATGGCTTCAACCTGATCGTGGGTGACGAAGATGGAGGTGGCGGAGAGGCGCTGGTGCAGCTTGCGGATTTCGGCGCGCATGGTCACGCGCAGCTTGGCGTCGAGGTTGGAGAGCGGCTCATCGAAAAGAAACACGGCAGGTTCGCGGATGATGGCGCGGGCCATGGCGACACGCTGGCGCTGGCCGCCGGAAAGGGCCGCGGGCTTGCGCTCCAGATAGTCGGAAAGGCCGACGATCTTTGCGGTTTCCTCGACGCGGCGCTGGCGCTCGGCCTTGGGAACACCGGCGACCTTCAGCGCATAGCCGATATTGCCGGCCACCGACATATGCGGATAAAGCGCATAATTCTGGAACACCATGGCGCAGCCGCGCTCACGCGGTTCCAGCGCATTGACCACGCGCCCGCCAATGGCGATCTCGCCCGAGGTGATGTCCTCCAGGCCGGCGATCATGCGTAAAAGCGTGGATTTGCCGCAGCCTGATGGGCCGAGGATGACGACGAATTCGCCGGAGTCGAAAGAGAGGTCCACGCCGTGCAGGGTCGGCGTCTTGCCATAGGATTTGCGGACCTGACGAATATCGATCTGAGCCATGATAAAAACCTTGTTGTTGAGAGCCGCGCTGTCACTTGTCGGACGAGACGAGACCGCGGACGAACCAGCGTTGCAGGAAGGCCACGACGAGAAGCGGCGGCAGGATGATGATGAGGGAACCGGCCAGCGTGACGTTCCAGTCCGGCGTGCCGTCATCGGCGGGCAGAAGCGCCCTCAGCGACATCATCACCGTCTTGTAGGACGGATCGGTGACCATCAGCAGCGGCCAAAGATACTGGTTCCAGGCATAAACGAACATGATGGTGGTGAGCGCCAGCATGTTGGTGCGTGACAGCGGCAGCAGCATGTCCACGAAGAAACGCGCCGCGCCCGAACCGTCCATGCGGGCGGCCTCCGCCAGCTCGTCCGGGATCGTCATGAAGAACTGCCGGTAGAGAAACGTGCCGGTGGCCGTCGCTATCAGCGGCAAAGTGAGGCCGGCATAGGAGTTCAGGAGGTTCCATTCGAGCGTGACCTCGATGCCGAACAGGCCGAGAATGGAGCGGAACGGCTGGAACAGATCGGCGGCCACCGAATAGGTCGGGACCACGCGAACCTCGAGCGGCAGCATCAGGGTGATGAATACCGTCCAGAAGAACAGATGCCTGAGCGGCGAGCGGAAGAATACGATGGCAAAGGCGGTAAAGGCCGAAAGGGCCACCTTGCCGATCGTCACCAGCGTCGCCATGATCAGGCTGTTGAGGAGGGCGCTGCCGAGATTGGCGCGTTGCCAGGCAGCCTCGGCATTGGTGAAGAATTCGCCCTGCGGCATGAAGTTGAAGGGGACGCTGTTGACCTGCTGGACGCTCTGGCTGGCGCCGGAAATGACGACGATGAAGGGGCCGATGAGCAGGAAGAAGCCGGCCACCATGATCGCGTAGGTCAGGGCGTCGGCATAGGGAGTGCGCTGGATCATGGCCGCCTCACTTGTAGTGGACTTGCCGCTCGACAAAGCGGAACTGGATGAAGGTGAAGACCATGATGAGGCCGATGAGGACGAGGCTCTGCGCCGAGGCGCCGGAATAGTTCAGCCCCTCGAAGGCTTCGCTGACGATGCGGTAGACCATCACTTCGGTGGCGTGGTTGGGGCCGCCTTCGGTGGTGGAGGCGACGATGCCGAACGTATCGGCGCCGACGAAACCCTCGGTCATCATGATGACGGTCAGGAAGAACAGGGTGGGCGCAAGCAGCGGCACCTGGATGTCGATGGCGCGGCGAATGGGGCCGGAGCCGTCCATGGCGGCGGCCTCCGTCAGCGAACGCGGCACGGATTGCAGGCCGGCGAACAGGAAGATGAAGGTATAACCCGCCCATTTCCAGATGAAGATGACGATGACGAGGATGAGCGCGTGTTCGCCGTATTTGGCCGGGTTCCAGATGTCGGGCCACCAGGAATTCAGCGAGGCGGCGAGGCCGCGTTCCGGCGACAGGATGAAGCGGAAGGCCATGCCGGCGGCGGGGCCGGCAATGGCATAGGGGAGGATATAAAGCACGCGGAAAAAGCCGGAGCCGGGAAGCTGGCGATCGACCGCAAGGGCGAGCACGAGGCCGATGAGGATCGCAAAAAACGGCCCGGCGACAGCAAAGATCAGGCTGGTGAGGATCGATTGCCAATAAAGCGGATCGCCGAAGGTTTCCACGAAATTGGAGAGACCGACAAATTCCGCCGGGCCGCCAAAAGGCGGCTCCAGGGTGAATGCCCAGTTCAGCACCGCCGCAACCGGCCAATAGAAGAACAGAAGGATCAGCAGGAACTGCGGCAGGGCGAAGAGCACAGGCAGCCACGTGCTTTTGAAGACGGTACGTTTTTCCATTGGAGTCCGGCGGGGTTCGAGATTTCGGCGGGCCTGCCCGGAGACTGTCCGGACAGGCCTTATGACAGCAATGAAAGCGCGCTTAGTTCAGCTTGGCGCCTTCATAGGTCTTTTCGAAGCGGCGCAGACCGGTGTTGGAGCGCTCGACGGCCTTGTCGAGTTCGGCCTGGATATCGGCGTTCTGCATGAAGATGGCTTCGAGCGAGGTGGCGACTTCCTTGCGGATCTGCGTGAAACCGCCGAGGCGGATACCGCGGGTGTATTCGGAAGGCGGCGTGAAGGTCAGGCTTTCGATGGCCTTTTCGCGGCCCTTATAGGGAGCCTTGTCGTAAAAACCATTGGCCTTCATGGCGTCGAAGCCGGTCTTGGTGACCGGGATGTAGCCGGTGACGGTCGACCACCATTCAACCATGTCAGGCTGGGCGATGAAGTTGAGGAATGCGGCTGCACCCTTATATTCGGCGTCCGGACGACCGGCGAGAACCCACAGCGAAGCGCCGCCCACCAGCGAGTTGTGACGTTCGGTGCCCTTCCAGATCGGCAGCATGGCGACGTCCCACTTCACGCCCTCAGGCATGCCCTTGCCGACGGTGCCATGGCTGGCGATCGAGGACATGAACATCTGGCAGGTCTGCGAGGTGAAGGACGGCAGGATGTCCATGCCGAGCTGCTTGGTCTTGACGACGAACAGCTTCTCGTCCTGCATCTTCTTGAAGAATTTGACGTGGTCGACAAATTTGGTCTTGTTGATCGAAAGTTCCGCGTCGAGACCCTGATAGCCGTTGGCCTTGGTGGCGATCGGCTGGTTATGGATGGCGGAGAACTGCTCCATCAGCATCCAGGTGTCGAAATTGAAGGCGAGCGGGCATTCGAAGCCGGCGGTCTTCAGCTTCTTGGCGGCCTCTTCGACCTGTTCCCAGGTGTCGGGCTTGAAGGTGATGCCGGCTTTTTCGAAAGCATCGACATTGTAATAGAAGACGGCGGTGGAGGAATTGTAGGGGAAGGAGTTCAATTCGCCGGCGGCGGTCGCGTAATAATTGGCGATGCCGGGGAAATAATTGTTCCAGTCGATCTTGTAGCCATTGTCGGCCATCAGCTTCTTGGCGGGAACAAAAGCCTTGGACAGCATCATGTCCAGCGTGCCGGCGTCATAAATCTGGGTGATGGCGGGCTGCTTCTTGGCGCGATAGGCGGCAATGGTGTTCTGCAGGGTGGATTCGTAATCGTTCTGCGAGGTGCAGACGATCTCGAATTCGGCCTGGGAATCGTTGAACTTCTTGCAGGTTTCCTGGACGCGGTCGCCGAGATCGCCGGAAAGACCGTACCAGAATTCGAACTTGGTCTTTTCTGCCTGGGCAGCCGTGGCGCCAAAGGCGGCGGCGATGGCGACGCCGGCCACGAAGGAAGTCAGAGCGGAAGATTTCATGAGTTGAGCCCCGTTGATGGAATGATGGCCTGCTCGGCAAGGACCTCATGTCCCCGGCACGAAGCCACGGGCTCTGCTAACAGCCGTCTTTGACGGATGGCTTACAGTTTGTTGAACGTTTTATGATGACTGGCCGCGCAGCCCATTCTGCGCGGCGGAAAAAGTGCGACAAATGCGAAAAATCGGAATTTGAGATTATTTATCAAATTCTTACTGTTCTTGTCCCACGTCGCTACTTGTTGCTGAACAGCTTTTGCCAGTCAACCGCGACGTGCGGCCTCGATGGCGGCGACGTCGATTTTCTTCATGTCCATCATCGCATCGAAGGCGCGCTTGGCCTCAGCGCCACCGGCGGCCATGGCCTCCATCAGCACGCGCGGCGTGATCTGCCAGGAAACGCCCCATCTGTCCTTGCACCAGCCGCAGGCGCTTTCTTCACCGCCATTGCCGACGATGGCGTTCCAGTAACGGTCGGTTTCCTCCTGGTCTTCGGTCGATATCTGGAACGAGAAAGCCTCGCTCTGTTTGAAGACCGGTCCGCCATTGAGGCCGATGCAGGGAACGCCTGCGACGGTGAACTGCACCGTCAGCACGTCTCCCTTCTTGCCGGAAGGATAGTCGCTCGGCGCGTGGTGAACGCCGGTCACTGCGCTATCGGGAAAGGTTTCGGCATAAAATCTGGCCGCGGCCTCGGCATCCTTGTCGTACCAGATACAGATCGTGTTCTTTTCCATTTGCGTTTTCCTCCCAAATTGAACTCGTCGTCGCGCCGGCACGTAAACGCGCCGGCCATTGCCATTCCCCCACTCGGTATAGAATGCGACCAAGGGCCTGAACGTTCCCGAAAAACGGCGGCGAGGGAAAACCGGCAGGCAACACACTGCCACGGTATCTGCAACTTCAGATGACGAACATCAACTTTATCCTTAAATATTATTTAATACTGTAATGATAATATTCACGAATGATTTTGAATAGGAATCATCCCTTTTCACCGGAGAAACGCGCGTGAGTATTCTTGATCGTGGTGCCAATGCCTTTGCGGTTCTCGCCGCGCTTTCCAAATCCCAGGCCATCATAGAATTCGACCTTTCGGGAAAAATTCTCACCGCCAATGAGAATTTCTGTCGGGCGCTCGGTTATGAGCTTTCGGAGATCGTCGGCAGGCACCACAGCATGTTCGTCGAGCCCGCGGTCGTGTCCTCGCAGGATTACAAGGCCTTCTGGTCCAAGCTTTCGTCCGGCCAGTTCGATCAGCGGCAATATAAGCGCATCGGCAAAGGCGGTCGGGAAGTGTGGATCGAGGCGTCCTACAATCCGGTGTTTCGTCGCGGCAAGCCGGTGAAAGTGGTCAAGATCGCCACCGATATCACCGATCGCAAGCTGAAGGCGGCGGAAGATGCGGGCAAGATCGACGCCCTGTCACGGGCGCAGGCGATCATTGAATTCTCCCCGGATGGCGAGGTTCTGACCGCCAACGAGAATTTTCTGGCGGCGCTGGGATATTCGCTTTCGGAAGTGCAGGGCAGGCACCATTCCATGTTCTGCGAACCGGCCTATACGCAGTCGCCGCAATATAAGCAGTTCTGGGCAAGGCTGGCTGGCGGCGATCTCGTGGCGGACGAGTTCATGCGGCTTGGCAAGGGTGGCCGCAAGGTCTTCATTCAGGCGTCCTATAACCCGATCTTCGATCTCAACGGCAAGGTATTCAAGGTCGTCAAATTCGCCACCGACGTGACCGGCCGCGTCGAAAACGTCGAAAAGCTGGCGCAATGCCTTACCGATTTGGCTGAGGGCGATCTGGCGCAGAGCATCGACAAACCGTTCATCCCCTCGCTTGAGAGATTGCGCACGGATTTCAACGCGGCTTCGGAGAAGCTCAAAAGGGCCATGACACTGGTGTCTGAAAATGCCGGCGCCATTTCGTCCGGTTCCAACGAGATCCGATCTGCCGCCGATGATCTCGCCAAGCGCACGGAGCAGCAGGCCGCCTCCATCGAGGAAACGGCCGCCGCGCTCGAAGAAATCACCACCGCCGTCAACGATTCAAGCCGCCGCGCCGAAGAGGCCGGCAAGATCGTCGCCCGCGCCCGTGACCATGCGGAACATTCGGGCCAGGTGGTGCGCGATGCGATCGGCGCCATGGATCAGATCGAAAAATCATCGCGCGAGATTTCCAACATCATCGGCGTGATCGACGAAATCGCGTTCCAGACCAATCTTCTGGCGCTCAATGCCGGTGTGGAAGCCGCCCGCGCGGGCGAGGCGGGCAAGGGTTTTGCCGTGGTTGCTCAGGAGGTGCGCGAACTCGCGCAGCGTTCGGCAACCGCCGCCAAGGAGATCAAGAGCCTGATCAACGCCTCCGGCGCGCAGGTGGAAAACGGCGTCGGCCTCGTCACCCGGGCTGGCTCGGCCCTGCAGGAAATCGCCGAGCAGGTGCGGGATATCAACACCAATGTCGTGGCGATTGTCGATGCCGCGCGCGAGCAATCCACGGCGCTTGCGGAAATCAATCAGGCGGTCAACACCGTCGATCAGGGTACCCAGCAGAATGCCGCCATGGTGGAGGAGCAGACCGCCGCAAGCCACAGCCTTGCGCGGGAAGCGGCGGCCCTGTTCGAGCTTCTCGGCCAATTCAGGTTCGAGGATGCGCCGCGATCTTCCGCCTCCGCGCGCGGTGGCTTCGAGCAGCAATCCGCGCCGGCGACCTCGCATCGCAGCGTATCCCGCCCGCTTGCGACGCGCGGTTCCGCTGCGGTTGCCGTCAGGCATGAGGAGTGGCAGGACTTCTAAACGCTGCAGTCGCCCTGAATGCCGAACCGGACACCAAAGAAGAATAGCGTCGTCAGATGGGAAGACAATTCGAGCAGTCACACCGACGTCATCCTCGGGCCTGTCCCGAGGATCTGCAACCGATCGATTTTATTCGACGTCATCCTCGGCACAGGGCCGAGGATGACGTCGAGAGAATGTTGACCCTCCATTACTGACTTGAAAGGGGCTGCCCGCCGTCCTCGCCCCTCCGATGGCGTCAGTCCATTCGAGGTTCGATACCTGATGACAAGCCGGAAAGCTGGGCATATCCTCCCGATTGGCCGATAATCGGCGTTCGGAGTTTTCGGGGACTTTCGCTTGGCAGGGATATCGACAAGCCGCATGGCCCTTGCCCTGTGTCTGCTGATCGCAGTCTTGGGGGCGGCGCAAGCCGAAGAGCCCGCCAGGGAAAAAACCGCCTGCGCCTATACCCATGATGTCGCGCCGGATCTGTGCATCAATGCCGGCAGCTACAATAACGATCTTTGCCATGCCATCGAGGTTCTCGCCGCCCGCCATGCCGTTCCGCCGGATTATTTCGCCCGGCTGATCTGGCGGGAAAGCCTGTTCCGGCCCAATGCGGTCAGTCCGAAGGGGGCGGAGGGCATTGCCCAGTTCATGCCGGGAACGGCGCGGCTGCGCGGTCTCGAGGACAGTTTCAACATCATCGCCGCCCTTGAGGCGTCTTCGCGTTATCTCTCCGAATTGAACGCGCAGTTCGGCAATTTCGGCCTTGCCGCCGCAGCTTACAATGCGGGCGAGGCGGGCCTGCGCAACTTCATCGCCAACGGCCGCCTGCCGACCGAAACCCGGGATTATGTGTTTGCGATCACCGGTTATCCGGTCGAAAACTGGAAGGACAATCCGCCGGAAAAGGCGGCTCCGGCGCTGGATGACAGCCGTTCCTTCCTCGATGCCTGCATACGCCTGGCCGATACCCGCACCATGAACGATCCCGTCCTCCTCTCGTCTGCAGACTGGGCGCCCTGGGGCGTGCAGCTTGCCGCGCATTATAATCCGGCGGTGGCGAACCGGCTTTTCACCCGCGCGATCGGCCAATTGTCGGAGCCGCTCAATGCCGAGCGGGCTCTGATCGTGCGGCAGCGGGGTGGAAATTTCGGTTCGCGCCCGCGTTATGCCGCCCGCATCGGCCGCGAAACGAGAGCCGAAGCCAATACGCTTTGTGGCGATATCCGGCGGGCCGGCGTTCCCTGCACGGTGTTCCGCAACAGGTAGTGGTCGCGCATGTTGGCGTGATCTTCCGCGGGGAGGCCGATCATGACAAGTTGATCGGCTTTTGGGCCGCGCCATCTTTCGGTGCAAAAGGATCGTGCCTAGATTGTCCCGGGCGGTGGCCGATGACCGGAGCCGGCGGCGTTTTTAGGGAATGATCTGGAAATGAGATGGCTTGAAACCGGATGTCTGGCGGCTGTGCTGGTCGTTGTCGCGGCGTGTACCGGCACGGGAGAGACGGAGATTTCCCGCACGGTCGCAGGTTTCGTGGGGCAACCGCGCGAGGCCGCAATCGCCCGGCTTGGCCGCCCGAACAAGGTCATCATCGAAAACGGCGAAACCGAATCCTACTGGCTGAAAGTCGATGTGGAGACCTATGCCGGCCTCAGCAACAGGCGCGAAATCAAGACCGTCGACGGGCAGGCGCGGGTTTCGGAAACCGAGGGCATGAAGATCAAGGAACATCGCCGCGACTGCATCGTCAAGATCACCGCGGATGCCGCTTCCACCATCAGGACGAGCGAAATCATCGGCAATCCGGCCAATTGCGAAAACCTGCTCAATCGCCCGGCTTCCTGAGAAACGCTGCTGCGACCGGCCGGATTGCGGAACGCCTCAAAGCTCCATCTTGATGGTCAGCATATATTCGGTGCCCTTTGCCCGGTCGCGCGTGCGGGATACTTCAAGCGTGACCTTGTCCACCTTGTGCCCAAGGCTTTCCTTGATCGTTCCACCCGGCGTATCCTCGCGCCGGAACGAGGTGTTGCCGTAACCGACGCCGATTTTGCGGGTAATGGCATTTTCCGTGTAGGTCCTTCCGAACATGGCGGAGGCCTGGCCGCTGCGCACCGTCGTCTCGAAACCGCGGGAATCGATGTCGCGATAGGCCGAGGCGGCAATCGAATTGTCAGAACTGCTATAGCTGCCGCCGGCACTTATTCTGGCGAGGCGATGGCCGTCATGTTCGAGGGAAAAATTGCCGTCGGCCGAAGGTCCGAAACGTCCGCCGTTCATGGCGTCCTTATAGGTGAAGCGGAAGCGGCCGCTGCGCGCATCCACCTGATAATTATAGGAGGCGTCGCCGCTGCGAATCTGAATGCCGGGCGCCGGTTCGCTGCCGAGGATTGGCGAAACCTTGTCCGCGAACTGGAACAGCGGTCTGGTGACCTCTTCGAATTCCGACTTCGACAATGCCAATGGCTTGCCATCCGGGTCGAACTTCCCGACCGCGAGGCACGGGCGCTGGTTGATGATGCTCTTCAGGGCAAAGACGGTGCAATTGTCGCTGGTCGTGCCGGCAATGGCGGCATGGACGGAATTGCGCAGCGTGTAGCTGCCGCAGCAGGAGAAGGCCTCATTGTCCACGCTGGCATCGCGTGTATAGCCCGTAAAGACAATGCCGCTCGCGCCGTTGGTGAGGCCTGCATCGGAAAAATGTGGCCCGCTTTGCAGCGGAAACAGCTTCAGCCGGCTCTGGTCAGCGAGCGTTTTCGGGTTGGAAGGCGATGGAAGCGGCATTCTTCTTCTCTCCTGGAACACGGGAACGGTGCGCTTTTTTACCATCGTAAATTGAAGCCGCAACCCTCAACTGTACCCCGTGAGATATGCCGTTTCTGTGGATGAGAGTGAGCGCTGTTGTTCCCGTGAGCCTCTGCGCATATGTTGCAGTACTGAATCTCGATTTCCGGGCAAGGCGGACAGGCGCATAATGACCTCCCAGTTGGATTTTTTCGCTTCCGCGGCAGCGCGGCTTCCGCAGGCTGAAAGAGGGCGAAAATCGGCTGGCCGCGAGGCCACGCCCAAGATCGGCATGGATGACGAGGCGCTCGCCGGCCATCTGGAAGCGACCGGCAATTATCGCGTTCTGCGCAGGCTGCAGCCGCGCGCGGTGGTTGACCGGCCGAGACCGGAATTTTCCCGCCGGGGTGTGATCCTCGATACGGAAACGACGGGGCTCAATCATCGCACCGACGAGATCATCGAAATCGGCGTCATCACCTTCACATTCGACGATCAGGGTGTGATCGGCGATGTGACCGGCATCTATGGCGGGTTGCGGCAGCCGGCCATCGCCATTCCGGAAGAAATCACCCGTCTGACGGGGATAACCGATGAGATGGTTGCGGGGCAGGCGATAGATATGGCCCGGCTGACCCCTCTGATCGCCGGGGCCGATCTGATCATCGCCCATAATGCCGGCTTCGACCGTCCCTTTTGCGAGGCCTTCTCACCCATCTTCCATGACAAGGCCTGGGCCTGTTCCGTTTCAGAAATTGACTGGCGGGCGCGGGGTTTCGAGGGCAACAAGCTTGGCTACCTGATCGGGCAATCCGGCTATTTCCACGACGGCCATCGCGCGGTGGACGATTGTTTCGCGCTGCTGGAGGTGCTGGAACAGACACGCCCCGGTCATGAGGGTACGCCCTTTGCCGAACTCCGCGAGGCGAGCCAGCGGTCAAGGGTGCGCATCTATGCGGAAAACAGCCCGTTCGATATGAAGGATCATCTGAAAAAGCGGGCTTACCGCTGGTCGGATGGTTCCGACGGGCGGCCGAAATCCTGGTGGGTGGAACTGCCGGAGGAGAAACTCGAAGAGGAACTGCATTTCCTGCGGACCGAAATTTACCGTTGGGATGCCGATCCGATGGTCAAATATCTCACGGCCTTTGACCGGTTCAAGGCCGGTTAAAACGCGCCCGACCCCGGATTTTCAGATTGCATACAATTTCTACAATGAATCGAAAACAATCGATGTAAAATTGGGCAGGTCCGCGCACGGGTTTCCGGAGCGCAAAAAAATATCATTTTACATCAAAGGCTAAGCCAATTGGCACGGCTCCTGCATGACAAAGACGTCGCAGGAGAGTGTTTATGAGCAAAGCCGCAGCAATCGACATCGCTTCCGTATCCAAGATTTACGGCAATACCACCGCCGTGCATGCGATAAGCCTCAAGATCCCGGCCGGGAGCTATTGCTGCCTGCTCGGCCCGTCGGGCTGCGGCAAGACTTCGACGCTCAGGATGATCGCCGGCCACGAGAGCATCTCCAGCGGTGATATCAGGCTCGGCAATACGGTGGTGACCGATCTGCCGCCCGCCCGGCGCGGCACGGCGATGATGTTCCAGTCCTACGCGCTGTTTCCGCATCTCGATCTCGTCGACAATGTCGCCTTCAGCCTCAAGATGAAGGGTGTGGACAAGGAAACCCGCCGGGCCAAGGCGCTCGAAATGCTGCGGCTGATGCAGCTCGAACCCTATGCCACCAGACGTCCGGCCCAGCTTTCCGGCGGGCAGCAGCAGCGCGTGGCGCTGGCGCGCGCACTCATCACCGATCCCGAGGCGCTGCTGCTGGATGAGCCGCTTTCGGCGCTGGACCCGTTCCTCAAGATCCGCATGCGCGCCGAGCTGAAGAAGCTGCAGACCTCGCTCGGCATCACCTTCGTGCACGTCACCCATAGCCAGGAAGAGGCGATGGCGCTGGCCGATATCATCGTCGTCATGAATGACGGCCGCATTGAACAGTCAGCCACCCCGCGTGAGGTGTTCGAGCGCCCGGCAACCGCTTTCGTCGCCAGATTCATGGGCGACCACAATGTCATTTCCGGCCGTTACCGGGAAAAGGCCGGCGATCTCGTCACGCTGGAAGTGGCGGGAGGCGGCACGTTCACCGCAAGCGGCATGGCCCCGGAGGACGGCGCGGTCGATATCGCCGTGCGTACCGACCGCGTCCGTGTCGGCGAGGCGGAGCAGCCGGGTCTCGGTTTCACCGGCATCGTCTCGAATGTCGAATATCGCGGCGCGAGCGTGAAGATCGCCGTGACAGGCGCGGGCATCGAGGATTTCAACGTCATCCTCAGCGATGCCGCCTTCTTCGAAAATCCGGTCAAGGCCGGCGACGCCATACCGCTTTCATGGAATGCGGCCGATGCCATCGTGCTCGGCCGGGTAGAGAAGTGACCCCAAAAATAACCAGAGGAGAACTTTGAAATGACCGATACCACCAACAGCAAGAAGGGCCTGTCCCGCCGCGGCCTCCTGAAGGCGGGCGCTGCCGCCACGGGTGCGGCAATCGGCTCCGGCCTCATCACCGGCTTCCCGACCATCTGGGCGCAGAACCCCATCACCATCCGCCAGTTCGGCACCGGCGTCTCGAACCTCAATGCCATTGCCGAAAAGTGCAAGGCCGATCTCGGCATCACGCTGGAAATGACGGCGACGGATTCCGATGCCGCCGCCCAGCGCGCCGTCACCCAGCCGAATTCCTACGACATCGCCGATATCGAATACTGGATCCTGAAGAAGGTCTATCCGGCAGGCGTCATCCAGCCGATGGAAATCAAGAAGCTCAAATATTACGACAAGATCGTACCGCTGTTCAAAAACGGCAAGCTGAAGCCGGACAGTGTGGTGGCGCAGGGCACCGCGCCGCACACCGTCGGTTTCGTCGAAAAACCCGGCGACAAGACCTTCGCCAAGGGTGAGACCGATTATTTCACCATGGTTCCGACCATCTACAATGCCGATACGCTCGGCATCCGCCCCGATCTCGTCGGCCGCGATATCACCAGCTGGGCCGATATCATGGATCCCAAGTTCAAGGGCAAGACCTCGATCCTCAACATCCCCTCCATCGGCATCATGGATGCGGCGATGATCATGGAAGCCATGGGCAACATCAAATATGCCGACAAGGGCAACATGACCAAGGAGGAGATCGACAAGACCATCGACTTCCTCATCAAGGCCAAGAAGGATGGCCAGTTTCGTGCCTTCTGGAAGAGCTTCGATGAAAGCGTCAACCTCATGGCATCCGGCGAAGTCATCATCCAGTCCATGTGGTCGCCCGCCGTCGCGGCGGTCCGTTCCAAGGGCATTGCCTGCAAATACCAGCCGCTGAAGGAAGGCTACCGCTCCTGGGGCGGCGGTCTTGGCCTTGCGAAGCACCTGTCCGGCGCCAAGCTCGATGCGGCCTATGAATATATCAACTGGTATACCTCCGGCTGGGTCGGCGCTTACCTCAACCGTCAGGGCTATTATTCCGCCGCCATGGAAACGGCCAAGGAGCACATGACCGCCGACGAGTGGGGTTACTGGGTCGAAGGCAAGCCGGCTGAGGGTGACATCATCGCGCCCGACGGCAAGGTCATGGAAAAGGCCGGTGCCGTGCGCGACGGCGGCTCCTTCGAGGAACGCATGGGCAAAGTGGCGTGCTGGAACTCCGTCATGGACGAAGACCGCTACATGGTCCGCCGCTGGAACGAATTCATCGCGGCTTAGTGCTTTTCAAGGACGACGCCGGCGGCGAGGGCCGCCGGTCAGGTGCCTGACAAAGGTGCCGAAACCTCTCTCCGTCATCCTCGGGCTTGACCCGAGGATCCACAACCGGGTGTGGCCCTGGATCCTCTGGTCAAGCCCGAGGATGACGTGGAGAGTGTGGAGGACCTGTCAACACGCTATCCGGCGGCCCTTGCCGCCGGGCTTCTGCAAATCCAGCGAAAGGCTCCACCATGGTGACGGTCAGACTCATCGGCGTCAGCGACAAAAAGGACAGGCCGCCCCGCAGCTTCGCGCTGCCGCAAAAGCTCGTCTCCTATGTGCAGGCCGCGCCGCTTTTGCTGATCCTCGGCTTTTTCTTGGCTCTGCCGATCCTGATGATCGCCGTCGTCAGCTTCTGGGACTACGATTTCGCCCAGATGTATCCGGATTTCGTGACGTTTAACTACAGCGAAACGTTAGGCTCCTGGGTCACCTGGCAGACCTATCTCAACACCTTGAAATATGCCGCCATGGTCTGGGCCATCACGCTGTTCTGCGGTTTCTGGGTGGCTTATTTCCTTGCCTTCCACATCCGCACCACGACGATGCAGATGGTGCTTTTTCTTGTCTGCACCGTGCCCTTCCTGACGTCGAACATCATTCGCATGATCTCATGGATTCCCGTCCTCGGGCGAAATGGCCTGATCAACGGTGCGCTGGTCGGCACCGGCATCATTCCCGAACCGATCGAATGGCTGCTTTATTCCGATTTCGCCGTGGTTCTGGCCATGGTGCATCTCTATACGCTGTTCATGGTCACGCCGATCTTCAATACGCTGATGCGCATCGACAAATCGCTGATCGAGGCGGCGCGGGACGCCGGTGCCACGGGCTGGCAAACGCTCAGCAACGTCATCATCCCGCTCGCCAAACCCGGCATGGCCATCGGCAGCATTTTCGTCGTGACGCTGGTCATGGCCGATTTCTCCACGGTTCAGGTCATGTCCGGCGGCCAGAGCGCCTCGGTGGCGCTGATGATGAAGAACCAGATGTCGCTGCTGCAATATCCGGCCGCCGCCGCCAATGCCGTCATCCTGCTCATCCTCGTTCTTCTGATGGTCGCGGGCATTCTGCGCATCGTCGATATCCGCAAGGAGCTCTAGTCCCATGCATCAGGAAAAACGCGGCCGCGAATTCTATATTCTCGCCTTCTTTTTCGCCCTCTTCGTGCTGTTTCTGTATGGCCCGCTGTCGGCCATCCTCATCCTTGCCTTTCAGGGGCCGAATGGCGGCCTGACCTTCCCGCTGAACGGCGTTTCGCTGCACTGGTTCGGCAATCTCTTCGAACAGCAGGCCGTCGGCGATTTCGGCGGTTCCTTCCGCCGGTCCTTCGGTCTTGGCCTGATGGTCATGGCCGTCACCGTGCTCGTCTCGCTGCTGGCAGGCTTGGCCTTCCGGCGCAAATTCATCGGCGCGACGCCGTTGTTCTACCTGTCGGTCGCCAGCCTGGTGGTGCCGTCGATCATCATATCGCTTGGTATTGGTGTTCTTTTCCAGCAGCTTGGACTTGAACCTTCATGGTATACATCAGCTTTCGGCGCACACCTCACCTGGACGCTGCCTTTTGGCGTGCTGATCATGCTCGCCGTCTTCAACCGTTTTTCGCCGTCCTATGAAGAAGCGGCCCGCGATCTCGGGGCATCCTCCTGGCAGACCTTCGCCCATGTGGTGCTGCCGATGATCGCGCCGAGCCTGATCGGCGTCGGTCTCTTCGGCTTCACGCTTTCTTATGACGAGTTCGCCCGTACATTGATGACGTCGGGTACCTACAACACGCTGCCGCTGGAAATTTACGGCATGACCACCAATGTCACGACGCCGGTGCTTTATGCGCTCGGTGCTGTTACAACCCTGTTTTCCTTCCTGGTGATCGCGGCCACGCTCGGCCTGATCGTCACGCTCAATCGCCGCCATTTACGCGGATAAAGAAACGTACAATGCGCATTCTCGTCATCAATCCCAACACCACGCAATCCATGACCGCGACCATCGCCGACGCCGCGACGCGGATAGCCGGCCGCGATACGGAGATAGTGGCCGTCACCTCTTCCATGGGGCCTGTCTCCATCGAAGGTTATTACGACGAGGTTTTCGCCGTGCCCGGCCTCCTGCTGGAACTTGCAAAGGCCCCGGCGCTTGGAGCCGACGCGGCGGTCATCGCCTGTTTCGACGATACCGGCCTCGATGCGGCCCGTGCTCTGGCCGATATTCCCGTTATCGGCATCTGCGAGGCGGCGGTCTCCGCCGCCGCCTTCATCGCGCAGAAATTCACCATCGTCACGACGATGGAACGCTCGCGGCTGCCGCTGGAACATCTTGTCCATCGTTATGGCATGTCCGCCCGCTGCAATGTACGCGCCGCCGATATTCCGGTCCTGTCGCTGGAAGATCCCGGCTCGAATGCCCGCGAAAGGCTGCGCGAAGAGATCGCGCTCGCCCTGAAAGAGGACCGGGCGGAGGCGATCGTGCTCGGCTGCGCCGGCATGGCGGACCTTGCCGCCGAACTGCGCGATGAATTCGGCGTGCCGGTTGTCGATGGCGTCGCAGCCGCCGTCAAGCAGGCGGAATCGCTGGTCTCCATGGGCCTGTCGACCGCAAAGCGCGGCGCTTATGCCACGCCGCTTGCCAAGCCCTATCACGGATTGCTGGAGGCATTCCGGCCGGACAGGCTCTCGGGGTTGGCGGGAGACTGAAAGCGTGAGGCTTTCACGATCCCCGCCCACCAGCTGAGGAATGTCAGCCGATAGGCCAGCTCGCGCTGGATGTTCGGCATTTCGAACCCGGGCGAGCCCTAACTTTCCGGCGGCGGGTGCGGTCAGCCCCTTCATATCCCTGTCATAATGGTATCTGATACCGGAACCGTTTTGAAGCCGATATGTGTTGACGAATGGCCGTTGCACGCAGGGAGTTCTTTCGTGAAATCGTCGACGCGAACCATCGAGACCGAAGTGCACAGCCAGAAACACGGCACGCCCGGCGAGGTTTTTGCCGCCTTCCTGAAACTCGGCGTCACCTCCTTCGGCGGCCCCATCGCCCATCTCGGTTATTTTCGCGATGAGCTGGTCGTAAGGCGCAAATGGATCGATGAGGCCGGTTATGCCGATCTTGTGGCGCTTTGCCAGTTTCTGCCCGGCCCGGCCTCCAGCCAGGTGGGGTTTGCGCTGGGTTTGCTGCGGGCAGGCCCGCTCGGGGCGCTGGCGGCCTGGACGGCGTTTACCCTGCCATCCGCCATTCTCCTGCTTTTCTTCGCCACGGTCGCCGCCTCCATCGAAGGGCCGGTCGGCACCGGCCTTTTGCATGGGCTGAAAATCGTCGCCGTGGCCGTCGTGGCGCAGGCGGTCTGGGGCATGGCGAAAAACCTCGCGCCGGATCGTGAGCGCGCCAGTATCGCGCTCTCCGGTATCGTCTGCGTCGTTTTTGTCGCCGGCGCCTTCGGGCAAATCCTGGCGCTTGCCGTGGGCGCACTCGCCGGGCTTGTCTTCTGTCGTGCCGAGGCCGCGCGGCAGGCCACCCATCTCGCCTTCCGGGTGCCGAAAAGCGCCGGATATATCGCGCTTGTCACCTTCGCCCTGCTGCTCGGCCTCCTGCCGCTGCTTGCGGCCGTGGCGGCGTCACAGGGCCTCTCTTTGTTCGATGCCTTTTATCGCGCCGGCGCACTGGTCTTCGGTGGCGGCCATGTGGTGCTGCCGCTGCTGCAGTCGGAAGTCGTCGCCACGGGCTGGGTCTCGGAAGATGCCTTCATCGCCGGTTATGGCGCAACCCAGGCCGTGCCCGGCCCACTCTTCACCTTCGCCGCCTATCTCGGCGCGGTGGTGGGTCCGCCGCCAAACGGCATTGCCGGCGCGGCCATCGCCCTTGTCGCCATTTTCCTGCCGGGCATGCTGCTGCTCATCGGCGCGCTGCCCTTCTGGGAAGGGTTCCGCAGGCACCTTCTGGCCCAGGCCGCCATGCGCGGCGCCAATGCCGCCGTTGTCGGCATTCTCGGTGCGGCGCTTTATGATCCGGTTTGGACAAGCGCCATCTTCACGCCAAAGGATTTCACTCTGGCGCTCACCGGCTTCATCCTGTTGACGATCTGGAAAACGCCGCCATGGGTCGTGGTGCTGCTCTGCGCGGCCGGCGGCGTTCTGCTCGCGCTGGCATAGGCCTCACCGCGCAGTGCCGATGCTGTCGAACATCCAGTCGGAAAAGGCCTGCATGGCGGGTGTGGGCGGTTTCGATTGCAACCGGGTCAGCCAATAGCTGCCAAGCGAGATGGTGACGGGAAAAGGCTGGATGATGGCGCCGGAGGCGAGATGCCGCGAAAACATCGATGGCGGCGCCAGCGCCACCCCCAGCCCCTGCAGCGCGGCTTCCATCATGCCGAGAGACGTGTCGAAAACGATGCCGGCATTCACCTGTGCCGCAGGTGTGACGCCAGCCGCCGCAAACCAGTTGCTCCATTCATCGGCCCTGTAGCTGCGCAGCAGCGTCGCTTCCATCAGATCGGCGGGCGTTTTCAGCGTCTCCGCCAGTTTCGGCGTGCAGAGCGGTGAGAGAGGCGCCTCGAACAACCGGAAGGCATCCGTGCCATGCCATGAGCCCTGGCCGAAACGAATGGCGAAATCCAGCCCTTCAGCCGCCATGTCCACGCGATTATTGTTGGTGGAAACCCGCACGTCGATAAACGGATGCTGCTTTTGAAACGCCTGCAGCCGCGGCAGCAGCCAGCCGACCGCGAAAGTGCCGACGGCGCCGAGAAACAGCAATTCCCGCACCTGTCCTGCCTCGATCCGGTCAAGCGTCGTCGCCATCTGGTCGAAGGAGCTGGTCACCGTCGGCAGAAGCGCTTCGCCCTCCGCAGTGATCTTCAGACCACGGGGAAGCCGCTGGAAAAGCGGGACGCCAAGCCGCTTTTCCAGCCCTTTCACCTGCTGGCTCACCGCCGCCTGCGTGACGCAGAGCTCGATTGCCGCGCGGGTGAAGCTGAGGTGCCGGGCCGATGCCTCAAAGGCTCTCAGACCGTTCAGAGGAAGAAATTGCCGAACCATATAAGACCTAGATTTTCTTGTATCTCATCCGAGATATCATGATTTGTTCGTGCAATGTAGGGCGGTTAAACGTCTTTCGCTGGGGATGGCGAACACGCCGAAAATCCACTCAAGGTTTTGGAGAATGCGAAAGATGAACCTTAATCGCAGACATATCGCACTGGCTGCCTTGCTCTCGACGAGTCTGTTCACGCAGGCCTTTGCCGCCGATGAGGGCAGGCTGAAAGCGATAACGGATGCCGCGATCAAGCCGGTCATGGAAAAGAACGCCATACCGGGCCTTGCCGTTGGTCTCACCGTTGATGGTGGGAGCCACATCTTCACCTATGGCGTCATGTCCAAGACCACGGGTGAGCCGGTGACGGCGCAAACGCTGTTCGAACTCGGTTCCATCTCCAAGACATTTACCGTCACCCTCAGCACCTATGCCGAAATGAATGGCCAGCTTTCGCTCTCCGGCAAGGTCGCGGATTATCTTCCCTCCATGAAGGGCAAGCCCTTCGGTGACATCGCGCTGATGCATCTCGGCACCCACACTGCGGGCGGCTTTCCGCTGCAGGTGCCGGATAAGGTCAAGACGGAAAAGCAGCTTCTCGCCTATCTCAAGAGCTGGAAGCCCTCTTACCAGGCGGGGACGCACAGAACCTACGCCAATCCCAGCATCGGCATGCTCGGCTACATCACCGCGAAGGCGATAGGGCAAAGTTATGACAGCGCCATGCAGGACAAACTCTTCCCCGCGCTCGGCCTGAAGAACACGTTCACTGTTGTGCCCAAGGCGAAAATGGCTGACTATGCGCAGGGCTACAAACGAAATGACGAGCCGGCCCGCGTGACGCCGGGCATTCTTGCTTCCGAGGCCTATGGCGTCAGATCGACGGTGGCCGACATGGTCCGCTTCGTGAACGCGAATATGGGGCTCGAAAAGCTGGACGGCAAAATCCGGCAGGCGATCGCAAACACCCATACCGGCTATTTCGGCGTTGGCGCGATGACACAGGATCTGGTCTGGGAGCAATATGCCTATCCCGCCGCCCTGAAGACGCTGGTCGAGTTGAATTCCGGCGCGCTCCTCAAGACGGTACCGGTCAGGGAAATCTCACCGCCTGAGAAACCCGGACAGGATGTCTTCATCAACAAGACCGGTTCCACCAATGGTTTTGGCGCCTATGTCGCCTTTATCCCCGAACGGAAACTCGGCATCGTCATCCTGGCCAATAAAAACTATCCCAATGAGGATCGTGTTTCGGCGGCTTTCGAGATTCTGTCGGCGCTTGAACAGGCGCGATAGCAGACGGAATTTCGGCGTCCATCATTTCGGTGCGGGAACTCATTGTTGCCGCACCGCCTGCACCGGCGCGAGCACGTCGCCTCGACGGCCGGGAGCGCTGTGGATCCACGCTTGCCGCCACTCTGGCTGAAAACCAACGTAGTGGGAAACAATCCATGCCCGATGACAGCGGCGAGCAATCGCGCTACCGGAGAAAAGATACGCTGGCCACCGATTCGATCTCGGGCGACGGGCGCATATCATGAAATGGCAAATCTTTTTATGCGGCTGCGATCTGCGACGGGAAAAACCGTCTGCCTCGCGCCCGCCGGTTCGTGGGGGACGACGATGAGCGAAACGGGTGGTTATTTTCCTCGCTGGCGGCTGAAAACCGAAGGGCGCATCATGCCGGACGAGCGGTTGCCCGCCGGGCAGACCGCGGTGCTCGGTTTGCAGCATGTCGTGGCCATGTTCGGCTCCACGGTTCTCGCACCGCTGATCATGGGCTTCGATCCGAATGTGTCGATCCTGTTCTCGGGTATCTCGACGCTGATCTTCTTCATTGCCGTCGGCGGGCGCGTGCCGAGCTATCTTGGCTCGTCCTTCGCCTTCATCGGCCCCGTTCTGGTGGCAACCGGGGCGGCCGCCGGCGCGGCGAGCCCCAATATCGCGCTCGCGCTTGGCGGCATCATCGCGGCGGGTGTGCTTTATGCGCTGATCGGCGTCATCGTCATGGTTGCGGGCCACAACTGGATCGAACGGCTGATGCCGCCGGTTCTGACGGGTGCCATCGTTGCCGCAATCGGTCTTGTGCTTGCACCCATCGCCATAGCCAGCGCCTCCGGCTCCGGTCCCGGCAATCCCGACGGTGACCAGCTGTCACGCTGGATTGCCATACTGACGGTCACCTCCGTCGGTGCGATTGCCGTCTATGCGCCCGGAATGGCGCGGCGCCTGCCGATCCTCATCGGCGGGGCGATCGCCTATCTTGCCTATCTCGTGGTGGCGAACGGCCTCGGTCTCGGCAAGCCCGTCGATTTTTCAGGTGTCGCGGCCGCGGCCTGGTTCGGATTGCCGACTTTCACCACCCCTGTCTTTTCCGCGTCGGCAATCGCGCTGATCGCTCCGGTCGTCGTCATTCTGGTGGCGGAAAACCTCGGGCATATCAAGGCGATCGGCGCGATGACCGGCAAGAACCTCGATCCCTATCTCGGTCGCGCCTTCATCGGCGACGGCATCGCCACCATCTTCTCCGGTGCCTTTGGCGGAACGGGCATGACGACCTATGCCGAAAACATGGGCGTCATGGCGATAACCCGCATTTTCTCGACGCTCGTTTTCGTCGTTGCGGCATTGGTCGCCATCCTTCTCGGCTTTTCGCCGAAATTCGGCGCGCTGATACAGACGATACCCGGACCTGTCATCGGCGGCCTGTCCGTCGTCGTCTTCGGCCTCATCGCGGCGACCGCCGGGCGCATATGGGTGGAAAACAAGGTCGATTTCTCCGAGCCCCGCAACCTCATCACCGTGGGTATCGCCCTTGTCCTGGGCGCCGGCAACTTCAAGCTCAATGTGGCCGGCTTCACGCTGGATGGCATCGGCACGGCGACAATCGGCGCCATCGCCTTTTATCACCTGCTTGGTCTCGGCAAGCCGGCACAGGGCAGATAAGGCGGGAGCGCCGGCACAAACGTCGGGCGGCGCGCAGGCGCGGTCCGGCAAAAGGGTGGGGGATGGATGAATATTGTCCATCCTGCCGCCGTCCTTCACGGATTGCCGGCTTGGACTGAGACGGGGAATTGAACCTTCGGGCGGTTTTCCTGTGCGCTTACAGTCCGGCCGTCAACGCCACAGATCGACGATGCCGCCTGAAGCCCCATGCACGGGGTCGCTATCCGGTCTCGGCAGGGATTTTATCCTCGCAAGCATCTCGTCGTCCGGCGCGGACGTCTGAATATCGGCCCTCTGTCCTTTCGGATAAGCGCCGACCACCTGGAAATCCGGGGATGATTTGAGCTTCATATGGCCCGTACCGGCGGGCAGAACCAGACAATCGCCCTGCCTGACGTCCAGGACTTGCCCCTCCGGTCCGCCAATCTGCAACGTCGCCTCGCCGCGTCCCACACCCAGAACCTCATGCGCCCCGCTGTGATAATGGTGGTAGCCGAAAACGCCATTGCGCCAGATGCCGCTCCATCCGTTGCGGGAAAACAGCGCCTCGAAATCGGGGGAACCGAAATTCGGCCCGACCTCTCTATAAATCACGACGGCAAAGCATTGATTATTGGGAACCTGCCCGCTGGGAGCGAAATTGAGTTGCTCGGTTTTCATGTGATGCTCCTCATGGTTCGGCCCGCTGTTTTTGCCCGCCGGCAAAGGCCGGTTGAAACAGGAGGGCGATATCGTCAGCCGTTCCTGTCGTAATCCCTGCAGGGAGCGGCAGTTCCCCTGAGGTTCCCGTTTTGTCACGGACAAAGCGGGCGGACCATGGTGATGAGGATATCCTTCCCGGCGGTCTCAAGCCCGGAAAACCGGGCTTGAGACGTTTGACGCGGACTGGGCGATTTATTCGGCCGTCGCCTGAATATCGACCTTGTCGAGAAGCCCCATCGGATCATCGGAGGCCGCAACCAGATCAAAAATGCCGAGGCCATTTGCGCCTGTTGATTTGACCGTGACTGTCAGGGTCCCGGGTTTGCTGATGAACTGGACGAGCGCTTCCACGGCGTTTTGTAGCTTGGGCTGTTCAGCTGCCACTTGCGGCAGCATCATGCTCGCCACCAATGTCAGCGTGGCGCGCACCTGATCCTCTGTCATATCGTTCTGCAGGGCATAGAGCTTGATCGCCTTGGCCATCAAACCTTCGTCCTTGATCGTGAGCTTCACCTCGCGGCCGGCGAGCCCGAAGAGCGCGGCCTGCGCGCGATTGACGTCAAAAGAGAAGAACTCTTCGGTAAAGCCACTTACCAGACCGGCAAAATTGACGCTGCCAAAATCCTTGCTGCTGAGCGAGATGTCGCGGATCACCAGATTGCTGTTCGGTTCGTCCCAGCCGGCGGCGAGGCCATACGAGAAGGCCAGCGTTTCGAGACCCAGCTTGCGGGCTTCGACGAAAACTTCCTCCGTCGAGTCCGCCGGGATCGGAAGCGTGAGCTCGTCCTGCCTGATCTCGATATCGGTCGGAATGCCGTTGAAGGGCTTGGTCAGCCCCATCTCGAAATTCTTGAGTGAGAATTTGATACGTTCCGGCGTTCCGGCCGTTTCTTCCTCCGGCTTTTCCGGCGCGGCCATATCGACGTTTATGCCGCCGAGGCGCACCCGGCCAAGTTCCGGTATCAGGCGATTGAACTGGAAGGTCTCGATCTGCGTCTCGTCAAGCGCGATGATCTCGGAAATTCCCTTGATCGTCGAACTCCAGTCAAAGCCCTTGAGGCTTGCTTCCGCGACTTCGATCCTGCCATCGCCGTCGCCGATCGACATGCCATTCATGCCGAAGTCGAGCTTGCGGCTGTCCATCTGCATGTCGATGCGGTCGATGGCGGCCTTGACCCTTTTGCCGGCAGCTCCCTCTTTTTCGTCCGGCGCGTCGGCCTTGAAGCCGATGAGCTGCATGTTGCTCTTGCCGATCATGTCGAGAATGGACACGGCCTTTGTGAAAAGCGCCTGGCGTTCCTGCGGTGAAAGCTTGTCAGGATCTTGGGTCGTCGTCAGCGCCTTGAGGGTGTCAAGCAGCGGCTCGGACGGCATGCGGGCGGTAAAACCATCGCTGCGGATTTCATCGTAGCTGAAATGGCCATCTCCCTCGGAGAAGGAAACCGCCTTGACGGAGAGCGGGCCATAGAGCGGTTTCGCTTCCTTGTCTTCCGGACCGGCCTTTTCCGTATAGAGCCGGGCGAGATAAGCGACGTCGATGTCCTGGCCGGCGATAGCGCCAGTCGACACGACCATATGCTTGTCTTTCATCGCGCCGTCGCTGTCGGGAAGCTGCATCTTGATGTCGTAGCTGCCATTGTCGATCGAATATCGGGCAATGCGGCCGCCGGCGATCTCGGAGAGCGCGAGGTTCCTGTAAACTGTCTTCTGCTCGCTGGTCGCGACCGACTGGGTGAACGTCACCTCAGGCGTTGAGATGCGTGCCGCCGCGAAGCGCTCGATGCGGCGGGCGAGGGAGCCGCCGTTTTCGGCCACCTGTCCCGGCTTTTCGAAAGCGGCGTTCTCGATACGGGCCTGCGCCATCGAAATCTTTCCGGTCGGCACATCGATGTCGATGGTGTTCATGTCGATCGCGCCGTCCAGAAACGGAAGTTTCGGACGTCCGTCGATCGCCGCGATCTTGATGTTCTTGCCGTCTTCAAGCGGCAGCGTCAGATCGCGAACATGAATTTTCCCGAGAAAATCGACCTCCACGGAACCGGCAGTCGCGCCGCTGCGGGCAACGAGTTCCTTCACCTTTGCTTCGTAGAAGGTCTTGCCGCCGATGACGCCTGCGGCAGCGATGGCAATGATTGCAACCGCCGCCCAAAGCGCCCTGCGCCGACCCTTGCCGGTCCCGGTATTTTCCTGTTCCACGAAGCTGATCCTCTCTTCGAACTGATGATGTTGCGCGCCTTTTAAGCACGCAAAAGTTGCTTAGCAAGTGTTCATCTCCGGGTGAGATGGCCGATGCTAGCGCCAGAACATCAGCGCCATGCCGGCCACGACAAGTGCTGCGCCCGCCCATGCGCCGGGTGCCGGTTGCTCCCGTGTCCTCAGCCACAGCAGCGGCAGGATGATGACAGGCGTCGTTGCCGACAGCGTCGAGACAATGCCGACCTTTCCGCCGGAAAGGGCAAAGAGAAGCAGCGTCATGCCGAAAGCAAGCGCGATGATGCCGGTGAGCGCCGTCTGAAGGAACAGGCTTCCGGTCAGTCTGCTTCTCGGCTTGACGGCCTCGATGGGCAGCATCGTCAACGCCGTGAGGCAAATGGCGGCCATGCCGACGCGCAGCATGGAAGCGGCAAGGGGATCGACCCCGGTTGCCATGACGGGCCTTGCAATCAGCGAGCCGACCGCCTGGCTGAGCGCGGCCAGAAGGCCGAAAAGCACGCCCAGCCAAAGCGGCCCCTTCACGCTTTCCCATTCGTGCAGCTGCGCCTTGCGCTTGCCGAAGACGATGGCCAGCAGCACGCCGCCGAGCGTCAGGCCTATGCCGGCGATGGCGTTCGCGGGAAGCTGCTCGCCAAGCACCGTCCATCCCAGCAGAGCGGCGATCGGGGCATTCAGCGCAAAGAGGATTCCCGAGCGACGCGGCCCCAGCCGGTTGAGGCAGGTAAAGAGAAGCGTGTCGCCGACGAAAATACCGATGAAGCCGGACAGGAGAAGCGATGAAAGCGCCTCCGGCTGAAGCTCCCGCCAGCTGCCCGAGGCGAACACATAGACCCCCAGCAGGGCGGCGACAAAAAGCTGCCGTGTCCTGTTGAAGGCCAGCGCCCCAAGCCGGCCCGCCGGACCCGCGGCGAGAAGTCCGGTCATCGCCCAGCAGGTTGCGGCGCCCACGGCGGCCAGTTCATAGATCGGCATGTTTTCCCCGTCGAATCGCCGCCTGCTTCCGGCTGCGGACACTATCCCTGTCTGCACCCATCGCAGATTCCGGGTTTGCCCGCCATACCATAAGCCTTGCCAAGGATTGATCTGAGTACCTTCGCTGATATCTCTATTGGCGAATGACGATAAGGGGGCCGAGGCGTGTCGCTTTCACGTGCAGAGCCTGCGTGATGAATGCAAGCGCGTCGTCGGTGTCCGCAATCTTCATTGTACCGCTGACGCGGCGACCGGCCAGTGCCGAACCGGCAACGACGATCCGACCGTAGAAATGCCGGTTCATTTCCTCGACGACGTAGGAAAGCGGTGCGTTGTCGAGGACGATCTGGCCGCGCTTCCAGGCAAGTGCGACAAGACTGTCGACCGGTGCGATGGCCACTTGCTTTTTTGCGTAGTCATAGATCGCCTGCTCGCCTTGACCGACGCGGACGGAGCCGGCGCGGTTTCCGTCGATTTCGATCTGGACCGCATTTTCCGTGACAGTCACTTCAGTGTCGTCATTGCCGTAGCGGACATCGAATGCTGTGCCGAGCGCAGTCACCTTTGCCGTTCCTGCGACAACCGTGAAGGGTCGTTCTGCGGCATGAGCGACCTGGAAGAAGGCCTGGCCCTGGAGAAGACGGATGGTGCGGCGGCTGTCGGTAAAGTCCACCGCGATTGTTGAAGAGGAATTCAGCTGAACCTCGGAGCCGTCTTCCAGCGTGATAACGGGCATCTCGTTCGTTCCGGCGATCACGTCCGCTTCCAGGCGCATGGGGCCATCGAGGGCGAAGAAGGCCCCTGTCGCAAGCGCTACAACCAGGAGCGTTGCTATGATCGGTTTTCCTCCGCTGCGGGACTTCACCTTGATGTTGGCGAGCGCAGAATCCGACTGTATCGCCCGGGTGGCATCACCCAACAGGCGTTCGGCGGCCCTGTAGGTCCGACAATTTTCCGGGTCGCGGTCAAGCCACTCCTGGAAGCGCGTCCTGTCGGCTTTCGTCTGGTTGGGGTCGCTGTTGCGCAGAATCCAGTCGGCCGCTTCGCGGTTACGTTTTTTCTGAGCGTTCGCCGCTCCTTGGGCCGGCATAGGCATCTCCAGATTTGTCCCTCGACCCTTAGACGTTCGACCTCGCCGATTGAGGACCTTTTAGACCAATTCCAGCAAAAATCCGTAGCGGTTTTCCGCATGGAACGCGAGTATCTCTTGTCGTTCTAGAGAAGACGATCAAGGCAGTGGGCGAGGGCGCGGCGCAGGTGCCGGTCTACCATGTTCCTGGAGATGTCGAGCCTGACGCAGATCTGGTCCGGTGTCAGATGATGCAGACGGTGCAGGATGAAAACGAGGCGACGCCGTTCCGGCAGTTCGGCGATTGCCTCGCGCAGGGCAGCAAGCCGCGCCTCGATTTCCAGAAATTGATCCGGCGCAGTTCCGCTGCTCGCCACCGAAAGGGCCTCGCGCTCCGAGCCGGAAAAGAGCCGTGCTTCCTTCTTCTCCCGGCGCTGGCGGTCGATGCCGAGATTGATCGCGGCGCGGCAGAGAAAGGACTTGATCGAGCGTTTCTGCTGCAGCACCTCAGGCTTGGCGGCAAGTTTCAGATAGAGATCGTGCACCACGTCCCGGGCCGTGGAGGAGGGATGGCCGCGCTTGCGCACAGCGCTCGTCATGTCGGCATAGTGCGCTTCCATCGCCCGGTTCAGCAGGTCGTTGCTGTCAACACTGTCCCAGGCAAGGGGTGAGGGCGAAGAACTCGACATTGGCAAACAGTTCCCGAACCAACAGTCAGGTCCAACAAAAAAACGGCTGAACCTCGATGACCCGAATGGCTAGCGAATCTATAAAACCCTTGCAAGTGCAATAGGTTAGAAAAAATAAAAACTGATGTGCGGCCATCAGATAAATCAGGAGTTAAAAACTCATCTTTATACCTGATTTCGTTACCCGATTTCATATCCTCCATTCCGCGGCGGGTTGCCGGTGATAGAGGCCGAAGGTTCAAAAGGACGAAGGGTGTGATATTTCGGTAACGGCCGCCTGAGCCTCACAGCGCAATGCAGAGTGGCGTTCCTGCAACGGGATCGCGGATTACGACGGTCTTCACCTTGAAGACATCGGCGATGGTTTCAGACGAGATGACCGCATCGGGCGTTCCGGCGGTCGTGATCCTGCCCTGATGGAGAATGACGATATGCTGGGCGTAGCGCGCCGCCTGGTTGATGTCGTGCAGGACGGCGACGACCGTCTTTCCGTGCCGCGCGACCAGCGTGGTGATGAGGTTCATCAGCTCGATCTGGTGTTCAAGATCGAGATAGGTCGTGGGTTCGTCGAGCAGGGTCGCTTCGCCCTGCTGCGCCAGCGTCATGGCGATCCAGGCGCGCTGTCGCTGACCGCCGGAAAGACTGTCCAGCGCCCGGTCGGACAGATCCGTCGTGCCTGTGAGCACCATCGCCTCGTCGCAGGCGTCCTGATCCTGCGTCGACCAGCGGCTGAAGAGCGAGCGATGCGGATATCGGCCCTGCCGCACGAGATCACGGACGGTCAATCCTTCCGGTGCGACCGGGCCCTGAAGCAGGACCCCCACCTTACGGGCGACATCCCGGGTCGAAAGGTCGTTCAGGTCGCGGCCGTCGAGAAGAATGCTGCCCCCGGAGGGTTTCAGCAGCCCTGCGAAACTGCGAAGCAGCGTGGATTTGCCGCTGCCGTTCGGGCCGATCAGCGCCGTGAAACGTCGTTCCGGAATGGCAAGGTCGAGCCGCTTGATGATGCGGTGCTTGCCGTAGGCGATGTCGACACCCAGCCCGGCAATCTTGGCAGGGAATTCCTTATCCTTGGCCATGGCGGCGTCCCCAGAGAAGATAAGCAAAGAAAGGTGCGCCGATGAGGCTCGTGACGATGCCGGCCGGAAGCTGCACGGGCGGCAGGATGACGCGGCCGATCAGGTCGGCGGCGACGACGAGGCAGGCGCCGACAAGCGCGGCGACAGGTAATATCCGCGCATGCGATGCCCCCGTCAGCCGCCGGGCGATGTGCGGCGCGACGAGGCCGACGAAGCCTATGAGGCCCGAAACAGCCACGGCAGCGCCGGAAAGCAACGTGACGAGCACGATCATCAGGCCGCGTATGCGATCGACCGGCTGGCCGAGGCTTCTGGCCGAATGATCGCCGAAGCGGATCACATCGAGTTCCCGGGCGGCGAGAAAGGCAAGCGTGACGGGAACGATGATCGAGGCGGCGAGACGCTCAACCTTGACCATGTTGGCGTCGTAGACACTGCCGGCAAGCCAGACCATTGCCCGCTGCACATCGCCGATGTCGCCGAATGCGGAGAGAAAGGTCGTTCCGGCGGTTGCGAGCGCTGAGAGGCCGATGCCGATGAGGATGATGCGCAGCGAGGATGTACCGCCCCGCCAGGCAAGGGCGTATACGGCGAGAGCCATGATGGCAGCCCCCAGGAAGCTCGCTGCCTGCAAAAGCGTGATCGGCGGGTTCTGCATCAGAACGATGACGGCCATGGCCGCCGCGGCAGCACCGCTGTTTATTCCAAGAACGCCGGGCTCCGCCAGCGGATTGCGCATGATCGCGAGCGTGATCGTGCCTGCCGTCGCGAGCGCCACGCCGACGAGAAGGGCGAGAAGCGCGCGCGGCAAACGCAGGTCGAAGACGATCATCGCGCTCTGCGACGCGGGATCTCCTGTTCCGGTGATGACATTGTAGAGCTCCCGCCACGTCAAGGGAACATCGCCGAAGGCGAGGCTTGCCATCACAAGCAGGGCGAGCAGGATCGTGAGGCCGATGAGAAGCCGGATCATGCCTCGCCTCGCAGCCGCGTTCGCGCCAGATAGAGAAAGAACGGCGCGCCGATCAGCGCGATCGTGACGCCGACGGGGAAGCTCTGGCTTCCGAAGACCAGCCGCCCGGCCGTATCGGAAACGACAACCAGCAGCGCGCCGCCGAGTGCTGAGAAAGGGATAACCCAGCGATAGTCCACACCCACCAACATCCGCACCATGTGCGGAACGACAAGGCCGACGAAGCCTATCGGCCCGGCAAGCGCCACGGCGCCGCCTGCCAGCAGAATGACGATGACGACCGACGCGCCGCGCCACAGGACCGGGTTCTGCCCGAGCGAGCGCGAGGCATCCGTGCCGAGGCTGAGCGTCGTGAGATGGCGTCCCAGAAGCAGGGCCGCGACCAGGCCGGTGAGGATGTAGGGCGCGACGGTTTTTGCCTGCGCCATGGTTCTGCCCGTCACCGAGCCTGCGGTCCACAGGCGAACGGCATCGAGCGTGCTCTGGTCGAAGATGAGGATCGCGGTGGTCAGCGACGTCAGGAATGTCGCGACGATGGCGCCCGCAAGCACGAGCCCGAGCGGGGAGTGTGCGACGGCGCCGAACGAACCAAGGGCATAGACGATGATGGCGGCGATGCCGGCGCCGAGAAAGGCGAACCATACATAGATGTCGCCGATGCCCGCGCCGAAAAGGGTCATCACCGAAACGACGGCGAATGACGCGCCGGCATTGATGCCGAGCAGGCCGGGGGACGCGAGCGGATTGTTGGTGACCGCCTGCATGATCGCGCCGGAAACGGCGAGCGCACTGCCGGAAAGCAGCGCGGCCAACACGCGGGGCAGGCGGATGGTCGTGACGAAAAGATGGTCGCGCGAGCCGTCGAACTGAAAGATCGCGGCCGTTATGGTGGAGAACGAGATGGCGGAGGTGCCGAGTGCGACAGCGTTCATCGCCGCCATGGCGACGAGACAGAGAAGCGCTCCAAGCGCGAGCAGCCGCATGCTACAGGCGGTGGCGGGCCGGGCGGCCCTTCGTTCGGTCATCGTTCTGACAATACATAACGCTCGACGTCATCGAGAATGCGATTGGCCGAACCGATGCCGTGGAAACTCTGCCAGTGGCCACGGTCGACCCGATGGGCGCGTCCGGCCTGGACGGCCGGCAGCAATTGCCAGAGCGGATTGCCGGTCACCTGCTTTTCGAGCGCATCGTCCGGGCCGCTCTCGAAACCGCTGGCGGACACATAAAGCAGCACGTCGCCATCGAGATTGGCGAGTTCCTCCCAGTCCGGCCGCTTGACGATTGTGCCGTCGGTAACGGTCTCGTAGGCGGAGCGCGTCACCCCCGCCTCGCGCAGCACGGCGAAGGGGGCGTAGGCGTCGGGACCATCCACGAAGACGACGAAGCGGTCGGGCGCAAAACGGACGGTCGAGACCGTGAGGTTCTTGTCCTTCATCCGTGCGCGGATACCGGCGACGCGGCTTTCGTAAGCGCTGAGTGCGTCGTTTGCCACGCCTTCCTTGCCGGTCACCTCGGAAAGACGCTGAAGATATGCCTTCCAGTCCATATGCTTGAAGAGAACGGTGGGCGCGATCTGTGCGGCCTGCCCGTAAATCGCCGAATGCGCTTCCGCCGACCCGATGATGAGATCGGGCTTCAGCGCCGCCACCCGCTCCAGGCTCGGTTCCCTGGGGTTGCCGAGATCGACCATCTTCTGCGCCTTCACCACGTCGAGGACTTCTTTTTCGGTGATCGCCATATAGGGCGTCGCCACGACCGGCGCCTTGAGTTCGATAAGCAATCCAAGCGTGAGCAGCGGATCGAGCGTCACGATCCGTTTTGCTTCCGCCGGAATACAGAAGGGGGGATTGTAGACCCCTTCGGTTATCGCCTTCCCTGCGCAGGCGGCCTGCGAAAACGAAGCGGGAAGGAGGAAAACGAGAAGAAGGAGACAGAAGCGCAAGGAGATATCATTTCGTCGTTAGGGTGGAAGAACACTGTGCGGCGGGACGCCGCACAGCCGGGTTCGTCAGAACTTCACGCGGACATTCAAGCCATAGGCGCGACCCTTGCCCAGCTGGCCGAAGGGTTTTGCCGCGTCGCGATCCACGATCGTGAAATATTTCTCGTCCGTGAGATTTTCCACGAATGCGGTCACTTCCCAATTGTCTTTCTTGAAGCCGGCCTGCGCATTCACGATGAAGCGCGGGTCGATATTATACATGCCCTTCGTGCCGAAGCGGGAATTGTAGCTTGTCGTGTATTTGGCGTCGGCGCCGACGAAGACGCCGTTGTCGAACTCGTAACGGCCACCGAAAGCCCAGCTCAGTTCCGGCGCTTCAGGAAAAGCCTTTCCTGACTGGTCGCCAATGGAAGCATGGTTGAATTCCAGGAACTTCGTATTGAGATAACCGATGGACGTGAAGGCGGTGAATTGATCGGTAACCTGGAAGGTTGGTTCGATCTCGAATCCCCAGGCTCTCGACGTCGCTGCATTCGAGGTGATGCTATAGCCGGGGATGGCCGCATTCGGCCGGATTTCTATCTGCTGATCGTCGTATTTCGTGTAAAACACGTTCGCATTGAGTGTCAGTCGGTCGTCGAGAAGCGTACCCTTGTAGGACAATTCCACGTTCTGGGAAAACTCCGGATCGTAAGTGGCGACCTTGAAATTCGTCGGGTCCAGACGGTCGATATAGGAACCGCCCGAGCGGAATCCCTGCGTATAGGTCAAGGCGATCGTCTGCGTATCGCTGAGCTCCTTGGAAATGGCGAGCTTGGGTACGAAATTCAATTCGTTCAACGATGACGGGTCGCCCGCCAAGACCGCAGCCGGATCGATCATACCGAAATAGTTTCGCTGGTCGTCTCTGTCTTTGAGATAGTCGAGGCGGCCTCCGACCGTTGCGAACCATGTGGGTGCAAATTCATAGGTCGCTTCACCAAAGATGGCGAGGTTCGACGTCCTGCGGTTCTGCGTGTCGGTAAGTTGCACCGGTCCGAAGCCGGGGTAATCGACGATGAAATCTGTCGCGCCGTCCCAGACCTCGTGGCTGCCGTAAAGGCCGGCAACCCATTTCCAGCGATCCCCCTCGTAGTTGAGGCGGAACTCCTGCGTGAAGATGGAGTTGTCGTCTTCGCCAGTGCTTCCAAAGATGGTTCCCGGCGTGCCATAGTCGATGGAGCGCCGGTTGTTGATGCCATATTGATAGCCGGTCTGAGAGGTGAAACGCAGCGTATTCGAGAAGTCATGCGTGACCTCGAGGCCGACATTGTGGGCTTCCGTCCAGCGGTATTCCGTATAGGTAACCGGGGAATCGTTGAAGTCGCCGCGGAGGCTGTCAAGGCCGACAAGCGCGTCGTTGGGCCGGTCCTTCGAGTAGGAATAAGTGAGCAATGCACGGGTGTCCGGCATTTCCGAAGGCGTTATCAGCACCTTGGCGCGAAGCACGCCGCTAATGTCGGTCGTCAGGTCGTCAAAATTGTCAAAAATACTGAAATTGGAATAATTGGGCTGGGCGTGCGAACGCTCGAAAGCGCCGGAGATGCGCAACGCTATCTGGTCCTCGACGACGGGCGTGTTCACCATGAAGGCGGTGCCAGCAAGGTCGTCGCTGCCGACGGTGCCGGACAGTTCGACTTGCCTGTCGAAAGTCGGATCCTTCGACTTGATATAGATGGCGCCGGTCATGGCCGCACGGCCGGAAAGTGTCGATTGCGGGCCGCGATAGACCTCGACCTGCTCGACGTCCCAGAGGTTGCGAGCACCAAATCGGGCGTTGTAGCGCGTCTGGACGATGCCGTCGACATAGACGGAGCCGGCCGGTCCGCCGGATGGGACAAGACCTTCGGAACTCATGCCGCGAATGACAAAACCGGCATTGACCGTGGCGCTGTCCTGCACGTTCGCCATGCGGCGAAAGGTTTCCTGCGTCGTGCGAATCTGGCTTTCGGCTAGGGTTTCGGCATTCACGATGGCGACGCTGCTGGTCGTGCCGCCCAGGGTCGAGGCATTGCGAGCACCGTAGATGGTGATCGCCTCGAGCTGCGTTGTGCCGTCGGCGGATGCGCCGGAAGCATCCGCGCCGTTCTGCAGCGACACCCGGTTGCTTCCTGCAAAGCGGGCATCCACGCCGGTGCCGGCAAGCACGCCCCTCAACGCCTGTTCCGGTGTCAGCGTGCCGTTCACCCCCCGGGTCGTCTTCCCCTCGGCAAGCGATGCATCGAACAGGATTTGAAGGCCGGTCTGGGCCGCGAGGTTGTTCAGCGCCGGCGTCAGCGGGCCGGGCCGCACCGAGATCGGCCGCTGCGATGCCTGTGCCGCCGCATCCCGCACCGTTGCCGGCAGCATCGGGCTCAACATCGCGAGTGCTGTCCCGGCCAGAAATACCGCCTTGAGGCTCGCCCCAGCCCCGCGCGCGACGGATTCAGTCATAGTCATAAAAACCCCCAATCGTACAGCGTTCAAGGCGCCGCAAGTTCACAACGAGGAATGGCTACACATTCAACTCATGATGTAGACGATTGACGGGTTGGATTTGGGACTCCGGTTTTCAGAAAAATTTAATGAAATAATCGATAAGGCGCCGCCGAGGTGCTGGTGCATGGCGACACGAGGTTCGTCATCCCGCTCGGCAGGTGCCTTCAGCACATAGGCGCGACAGTATTGTCCGCCTTCGACCAGATAAAACCGGCAGCCGCCGCCGCGCTGACGGAAGATATATGAAACTCTTCGTGATGCCTGTTGAGCACCGTCAAATCGAAATGGTGAAGCGCGCGATCGGCAGGCGGCGAGCCGGCAACTTTGAGAATACGCATCACCGCCGCCTTCGCCGCCTCGACCGTGCGGAACTGGCGTCCAGGGCCAAGCCTGTCAGATTTCATCGATGGTATTTTGGCATATTCAGGTTGCATAATTCATGTTGAAACCTTGGTTTCGCCACAATGTTTGATTGCATTCGGTCGAAATTTTGACAGCTGATTGATTTTTTGGGCTCTGCTAATCGAGGTTTGCCATGAATGACCAGCCTTCGTTTTCCGATTTCGTTCAGGCGAGCCGCGTGTTGAAAGTGTCTTCGCCTTTGGGCGAGGACCAATTGTTGCCGGAACGTCTGACGGTTGAGGAGGGCGCGTCGCAGCTCTTCGACATTCGCTTGACCGTGCGGGCCAAGAAGGAAGCGGTCAAGCCGGAAGAGCTGATTGGACGGCTGGTCGACATCTCCATCGAGATAAGCCAGGGAGATGGTGACGGTGGCGGCGTTCGCCGGCCGTTCAACGGTCTGGTGACGGAGCTGCATGAAGGCCCGCCGATCACCCGCGGCATGCGCTCCTATGCGCTGACGATCCGCCCGCAGATGTGGCTTCTGTCGCGTCGCTCCGATTGCCGTATCTGGATGGACAAGACGGCGATCGAGATCGTCGAGACGCTGTTTTCCGAACATGGCATTCCGGCCCCCGATACATCGGGCATCATCTCGCCGCCGCCTGCCCAGCATTACAGCGTGCAGTGGAACGAGACCGATCTGGATTATCTCACCCGCCGTTTCGAAGAGGACGGCCTGTTCTACTGGTTCAGCCACGAGGATGGTTCCCACAAGCTGCATGTGGCCGACAGCGCCAGCGGTTGGCTCGGGCCGTCTCCGGCCGCGCAGGGGGAGGGAACGGTGCGTCTGGCGCAGGGTTCGTCGGACCGTAACCACATCAATGACTGGGCGCGGCGTTTTTCCTATGTCTCGGGCCAGCGTGCGGGCGCTGACTGGAATTTCGAGACGCCGGGCATGGTGCCGGGCACGATGACGCCATCGCTGGTGCAGATGCCGGATGCGACCAAGCGCGAGCTTTACGAATATCCGGCCCGCATCAAGACGGTGGAAGAGGCCGAGCGGGCGCAGAAACTCAGAACCCAGTCGATAGAGGCCGATCACGACCGGGTGTTCGGCTCGTCCACCTCACGCATTCTGGAAGCCGGCCGCCGCTTCACGCCTTACGAGGTTGCCCATCCCGAACACGCCTATGAAGAACATGTGATCATCAGGGCAAGCCACAGCATCGTGGACCTTTCCTATGAGACGAACGGCAACGAGCCGGAATACCGCAACATTTTCGAGGCGATCCCGGCCCGCGTGCCGCTGACACCGCACCGGTCAACAAAACGCCCACGCATCGAGGGCACGCAGGTGGCAATCGTCGCCGGCCCTGAAGGTGAGGAAATCCATCCCGATCAATATGGCCGCATCAAGCTGTGGTTCCCGTGGGACCGCAAGGCGAAGAAGGACGGAACGGATACGTGCTGGGTGCGGGTCAGCCAGGCATGGGGCGGCGGCACATGGGGTGCGCAGGTAATCCCGCGCATCGGCATGGAGGTGATGGTTGCCTTTATCGATGGCGACCCGGACAAACCGCTCGTCATCGGCGTGGTCAACAATCCGGCCAATTCCGTGCCTTACGACCTGCCCGCCAACAAGACGCGCATGGTGCTGCGCTCGAACAGTCACAAGGGTGACGGTTTCAACGAAATCACCTTCGAGGATGAGGCCGGCAAGGAGAACCAGTTCTTCCATGCCCAGAAGGATCAGACGACGCGGGTGTTGAATGACCGGACCAAGCGCATCGACCGGCACGAGGTCGCCTCGGTTGGCGGCAACCGCGCCGTTGAGGTCTCCGGTAACCAGAAACACGAGATCGGCGGCTCGGTAAACACCGTCGTTGGCGGCACGGGACCGATGGCGATGATGGCCATGGCTGGTGTGCAGGCTCTATCCGGACAGACGGCAGGGCTGCTTTCGCAGGCCGCCCAGATCGCCGGCGGTGGTGGCCCCGGTGTCGCGGCTTTTGCCACCACGCTGGCTTCATCCGCACTCGGCTTCCTCGGTGCGGGCGGTCTTTCCTCACGTGAGGGTGTCGTCTCCGGTCCAAGTCCGCGTGCGGATGCGGGCACGGCGCTTGCCGGTTCCGGTTCGGGCGTCGGTTCCGATGCGTCGGGCCTCTTTCCGCTGCCGGGCATCATGAACACGATCATCGGTTCGTTTCAGTCCACATCTGTTGGCATCGCAAAAACCGAGCAGGTCGGGGTCAGCAAGGTCACAAATGTCGGTCAGACGTCGATGGAAAATGTCGGCAAGGCGAAGAAACTCACTGTGGGAGAGGAATATGTCATCGAAGTCGGCAAGTCGTCCATGACGATGAAGAAGGACGGCACGATCATCATTAAGGGTGTGACGTTTCATTTCGAGGCTGAAGGTTCGTTTCAGCAGATCGGCAAAGTCATAGATCTCAACTGATCGGGTTCGTGGGAAAATGGTCAAGATCATCAACTACACGCCATTTGCGAACCTGCGGTTCTCCAACCGCAATGCGGCGGGTAAGGAATTCGGTGTGTTCATGGCAAAGACTGCCCTTGATATCGGCGCCGATGGCGAGTGCCGGTTCTCAAGCGAGCAGGAGCCGTTCGTCTTTACTGACACGTACCACGATGACCTCAATGTCTCTTCGGTGCGCTACCCGTCTGACTTCGTGCCCTACAAGCCGCATAGCGAGGTCATCGTTGACGCAACCGCCTACGCTCCAGATGGAAAGCCAGCAACCGAATGGCCTGTTTCCATCAAAATATCCGACGATCTGGGCGTTTTCGTCCATCATGAATTGATGGTCACCGGGCCGCGAGAGTGGAACCCGATCTGGCTGAAGGCATTGAGTGACGAGCAAAAGCCGGACTGGCGGAAATTCAAACCGTTTTTCCGAGGCTGGGCATTGTCTTCCCCGAGCCCGATCGAGAGTTTGCCGATCCGGTACGAGCATGCTTTCGGAGGCATGATCGATAAGGGTCTCGACGATGACGGCAATCCCATACTGGAAGCCTTCGAGTACAACCCGATCGGGCGCGGTCTGATCGATCGGGAGTTCACCGATCACACCCGGCCGGTCCATGCGCCGCAAATCTTGAGCCAAGGCGCAATCCTGTCGGATCCCTATGAACAATATGCGGTTGAAGGCCTCGGTCCCGTTCCGCCCGCATGGCTGCCGCGGCGTCCCTTGGGCGGAACCTATGACGAGCACTGGATCGAGCATGTCTGGCCCAACTGGGCGGCGGACTACGATTACCGTTTCCACAATTCCGCGCCTGCCGGCAGCCAGGGAGCCCGTTATCTGGAAGGCTCGGTCCGCATAGAATTGCAGAACCTCTTTCCCGACCGTCCCGACTTCAGCATCCGCTTGCCTGACGAGCAGCTGGTCGCGATGTCGCTGCGCGATGACGAGAGCGTTTTGCCGCTCAAGATGGTTCTCGATACCGTTTTTCTGGAGATCAGCGAGCGGGACCGGAACGATCCGCGGATCTATTGTATCTGGCGTACACCCTACGATATGGCCGCGACGGAGGGGCTTGCCCTTCTGCGCTGTAGCTCGCAGGAGCTGCGCCGGATCAACCCCGTTCTGGTGAACCCCGATGAGGTTGCATGCGACCCTGTGCTTCTCGATCCCGACCAGGATGAAGAGGAGGCCGCCTGATGGCAATTCCGATTTCCGCGCGTCGCGACGGCGCGAACATCATGCATTGCACCGGCCCTGATGTCTGCAAGACGCCCATCGGCTCCTCCATGGTGCCGGTACCCTACATGTCCATGGTGGCACTGGGGTCTTCCGTGCGCACGTCCCGGACGGTTCGTAATAACGGCAAGCAGGATTTTCAGTTGAATTCTCGCGCACTGGTCGTGACAGGGCATGAGCCTGGCGTCGGAAAGGGCGTCAAGGTCAGCGGCTACAAGTCTCATGCGCTGGCCAAAAAGGGTTCGAAAACGGTCTTTTCTGAAGGCTGGGCAGTTGTACGCGATTCCGATCCGGCCTGGATCAACAGGCCGGGACCGGGAGGCACCGAACCCCATCGTACCATCGGTGAAGAAAAGGTGCCGATCCTCCTGGCCGGCAGTGGTGGCACGCCGGGCAACAATCAGGCGCAGAACAAGCAGATCGATTCGCTGGTGAGAATATACAGCCTTAGCAAGGACGAGCGCCAGCAACTTCATCGTATCATCGGCGGGCAGGGTCTGGGCTATCAGGAAATCAAGCAAATTATTATAGAAGAGTTTGGGAAATGACATTTCAGGATGGCCTGCAAAATCTGATCGGCAAGCCTGTCGTTCAGTCAAAATATATTTACGGCAGCATTTTTCATCTGTTGTTCGCGGCCGATGGTGGCGAGGTGGAGCTCGTTTGCAACGGTTGCCAGTGGGTCGTCTTAAACGATGGCGGTGAGGTTCTACTACACGACGAATCAGTGCTTTCCAGCGAGGCGCTGTCTGGGGTTTTCACCGGTCTACGACTTCGGTCACAGGAAGTTCTGCCCGCGAGCCTTAGCTTGCGGTTCGATGGCGCCGTTTTCCACGCCTTTATGACCGAGGAATACCATCTCGACATCCACGAGGGCGTCGCGCTTGGCTCGCCCGAATGGCGGCAGCTGCCAGAGGCGGCGCGCGATAGTTTCGTGATTGTCTCGCGCCCGCGGAAGACGGTGGGCTGGGAGTTTTCCGCCTATTCAAATCTGGCGGATGTCTCCTGGGGCGCGGCCTACCTGGCGATGCAGGAGGCCTCACATGGCGGGTGATGAAGAGGTCCATCAGCGCAATGGCGGACAGCCGCATGTCGCCCAGACGCCCGCCAATGCCGATGGGCGTGTGGTCGTAGGATCGGGCGCACCTCAACAGGATGCCGAGGCGCTTCGCCAGCAGATGATCGACGACCGTAAGCAGGAGCTGCGCGAGATCGATGAGGAGCTGAGCGCCCTGAACCGTGAGGTGGGTAGCAACCGTCCAAACGAGGAGCAGATCGAATACGGGACCAACCTGCAGGCTGACGCCTATATAGCGGCGACGGAACTCAACGCGCTGGAAAATCACTCCTACGCGGAATCCTTTGAGGATTTCATAGAGACCAATGGCAGCATGCAAGGGTCTCTTGATAACATGACGGGACCGCAGCGCCTTCATATGGCGCGCGGCCAGTCCGATGACTTCCTCGCACGGGCCTCCGGGTGGGATATAATAGAAGTAGGCCCGCAGGACTTGCTTGGCGGTCCCGGCGGATGGCTGGGCAGGCGAGGGAGAAAACTTTTCGGGCGTTGGCGAAGGCCGCGTGGCCGATTGGGAGGCAATCGTACTCGCGCACAGGAACGCGTGAGGGGGCGCAGGCGCAAACGACGTGAACGCAAAGAGTGCCGGCTCGCCGGCAATCCGGCTTTTATGCCGACGGGAATTCCGGTCCATTACGATCCCGATTTCGCCATTCCCGGTTTGCTTAAACTTGCGATCACCAGCACCTGGTACGGCGATGTCGAGGCCAGCGGCCCGCTCGGACCCGGCCGACTGAGCGATATCGATGCGACCATAAGCAGGAACGAGGCCAAGGGTTTCACCCTGCTCGACGAAGACGGTTTCGCTGTCAATTTCAAGGCGCCGACGCCTATTCCCGACGGATGGGAAGAGGGTGATACGGTCCGCAATACCAGTCTGATGCAGAGCCACGGCCGCGTACTGATCCTCAAAGAAGATGCGCTGGAAACCCATTTTGCCAAAGGCAGGGACGGTATCTGGCGTATCGCGCAAATCAAGGACCGGCACGGCAATACGCTCCAGTTCGCGCGGGATGCCGCCGACAACCTCGTGTCGATCACGACTCCCGAAGGCCTGAGAATACTGTTTTCCTACACCGGCAGCTTGCGCACGCTGGCTGAACTTGAAGGTATTGATGGCAGCCGCAAGACGGTCATGCGTTATCGCTATGATGATAAGCAGCGAATGGTGCTGGCGGAATGCCCCTATGGCGAACGTCATGAATTTGCCTATGACGACCGCGGCATGCTTTCCGAAGTCATCCGCAACGGTCATTATCACGCGAAGTTCGAACATGACGAAAAGGGAAGGCGCACGCGAACGGAGAGCAACCAGGGCGTATCTGCGACTTTCCAATATGACGAGGTAAACAGGGTCACGACCTACATGCCCGGCTCGGACAGGAGCCGCGCCATCCAGTTTCATTATGACGAAAATGGCGCGATCATCCGCGAAGTGAACGCGCTAGGCCATGAAAAACACTTTGTAACGGACGATGAAGGACGGATTGCAGCCGAGATCGACGGAGAGGGCAACGAGACCCGCTACGCCTATGACGCGGCCGGAAATGTGAAAAGCATTCGCGATCCCGTCGGTCGCTCGACCTATTATGGCTGGACGTCCGAAGGCGATATGGAACTCGTCATAGACAATGCTGGAAAAGCATGGGACTTCCACTACGACGATTTTGGCGCACTGAGCCTTGTCAAAAGCCCGATCGGGCATATCTCGGAAATCCGCAACAATGCGGCTGGGCTGCCAACCGGCATCATTCGGCATGACGGACTGATTGCGCAGAACGCCTATGATGGCCACAACTGGCTCACCGAAACGCTGGACTTCCGCAATGCGCGCACGCGCTTCGAACGTGATACCTTCGGTCGCGTCATCCGGATGACTGAAGCAAGCGGCGCGTCGACCACCTACGAATACGAGGACCAGTCAGGGCATAATTTCTTTCGCCCGACGCGTATTATCCGACCGGATGGCGCTGTGTTCAGCAGCTATACCTCAGAGCACGGGCGCCTTCTGGAAACAGTGGATGGAGAAGGGCGCAGAAGCCGTTATGAATATGACGGACTTGGCAATCTTGTCCTGTCGATCACCCCCATGGGTGGGCGCATCGGATTTCACTACGACGACGAACTCAATCTGATGAAGGCGGTCAACGAGGCTGGACGGGAATGGACCTTCGTTCGCGACGCTGGCGGACGTATCGTCCAGGAAACCGATTTTAGCGGGCGAACAACCGATTACGTGCTCGACAGAGCGGACAGAGTGGTCGAGGCGAAGCAGCCGGATGGCAGGCTCGTCGCCTATGGGCGGGACCCGTCGGGAAGCATTGTCAGCCGCTCCGCCTTTTTGCCGGGGGAAACCGAAGCGCTGCAGCGCGAAACATTTGCTTATGACGATGTTGGAAGATTGAATTTCGCAAGCAATGCCCATGTCACGGTTTCACTGGAATATGATGCAGCCGGCCAGCCGGTTTCGGAAACGACAAACGGGATCCGCATCGAAAGCGAGTATGATTGTTGTGGCAATCGGGTGAAACGCCGTATAGGCGATCAGGTGGTCACCTATGATTACGACCCGCTCGGCGCCCTGACCGGCGTATCTCTCGGTGAACTTCCTGTTTTGAATGTCACACGGGACCGATTGGGGCAGCCCGTCCGCCGCACGGCGCCGGATGGCTTCGTTACCGAATTTGTCCATGACCCCGTAGGCCAGCTCGTCCGCCAGACGGTGTCCAGCCGCGTGCGGGCCACCGGGCAGCAGTCGGCTCTGCTGCCCGAAATCTGGTCGCGGCAGTTCGAATGGGACCGCTCCGCAGCACCGACCATGGTGGCCGATCCACTTTGGGGCGCCAGTTGTTATGAAATGGATGGCAACGGACAGGTCACCGCTGCGTGGCACGGAGGGCCTAATCCTGGAACGCCTGTTCTTGCGACCGTTCCGGCCGATGCCATTGCCGGGATCGGGGGCGACAGCCGCGAGGTGGAGCGTTTCGACTACGCGCCGACCCAGGATATTGCCGCGTCGGAAACTGCCCTTCCCGACCACCCGCTCGGTCGCCCGCTTCGGCAATGGTCACATGCCGCCGGCGGCGAGGTGCTGCAGGCCTTTGGCCCGCACGGCGAGCAGATAAGCTACGAGTATGACGCTGCCGGTCGCGTCTGCGGCCGACACGTGGATCGCAACGGGTTCCGTCGGCAGAGCTTCCATTACCTTTGGGATGGTTTCGATCAGCTGGTCGGGGTGGAATGCCCGGATGGGTCGGCTTGGCGGTACTCCTACGATCCGTTCGGACGCCGGATCGAAAAGCGGCAGGTTCGGGCAGGAAGGCGACAGGGCAGGGATAGCGATGCCACTCTTTCAGTGCACCGGTTCCTTTGGGATGGCGACGTCCTGGCGGCGGAATATCGGATAGCGGATGATCCGGAAGACCGGCAGTCTTTCGTTTGGTGGCATTTTGAGCCCAACAGCTTTGTGCCAATGCTCAGGGTCGACATCGATTCTTCCGGCGAGCAACGTATTCTCCATGTCGTGACCGACCATCTTGGTGCGCCGAGAGAACTGGTGAGGCCATCAGGCGAAATCGTCTGGTCCTCCTCCTACAGGCTGTGGGGCGGAATGCGGGGCGTGTGGACGGCGGCCAACGACAATCGTGGCGCTGTTTCTGGCGGTTTCGCATCGCAGGGTTTCAGATCGATTCAGGCCTCGCTTGTCAGCGTTGCCGATGCTGCGCCGATGAGCGATGACCAACCCGGGATAAACGCACACGCGGCGGTGATTGATGCTGATCTGTGCCCCATCCGGTTTCTGGGCCAATGGGAAGACGCCGAGACTGGCCTTTGTTACAACCGCTTCAGGACATATGACCCGTCGACAGGCCAATATTTGAGCGCCGATCCCATAGGGCTTCTCGGGGGGCTGCGCACCCATGGTTATGTCGAGATTCCGACATGGTGGGCGGATCCACTCGGCCTTTATGGGGTATATGTCTTCCAGATGAAGCCTGGCAAGCGGTGTTATGTGGGCAAGGGTGAGCCGACGCGCATGGCGGAATCAATGCGTTATCGAACCGGGTCGAGCACGAGAGAGCAAGGTCGTAACCGATGCCCGCGCCGTCTTTATACCAATACCGATGCAGATGCGGCGGCGGCGGGTATGAACCCAAGAGACTATGGCGCGTTGGTCGAGAACCGGCTCTTGTCCCAATCCGGATTTAATGCGGTGGCCGACAGCAACTGGGCCAATGTGAAACTTGACGGGCAATCGGTGTTTAACCGTGCTACACCGGCCCAAAGAGCGGCTGCAACGTTGACTGCAACGAGAATAAGAACCGCGTTCGGTCGATGCTGAGTATCGAAACAACAATCAGGCGTTCTGTGCTGCCGATGGATAATGGAGAAGTTAAGTGTCCGAGATCGTTTTGGAAATAGATGAAAGAACGATGGAAAACCTGATGACAGGGCCATACGTCTTCATCGAGGAGACGCGATCCCCGGCATTTCAGAAGATAGCCTATTTCAACAAGGCCGCCTTCACGGCGTATTCGCGCCTCATCGACGAACATGACTGCACCGGATTTTCGATCGAGGTTGAAGATGTCGCCGAGAACGAGCTGCAGGACTATTTCTCTCCCGATTTCAGCGGCATCCGCAAGAAGGATGATATCATTGAGATCGGAATAGTCGGGTCCGGCGCCTTCTCCGAGGATTTCGACCTCGACGTCTTCAAAAAATTCCCGAACATCAGGAAAATTACAACGCACGGCATTTCTTTCCGGGCGAGACTGCCTGAGCTTTTTCCGAAGCTCGAGACCTGGCTCAATCTCGACTGGAAGACTAACAAGGTCGAGAATCTCGGAAACGGATGGCCGGATTTGAAAAATCTCGCGCTTCACGGGTTCAGCGGATCGCTTGCACTTTTCGAAAAGTCACCGATTAGAAAACTCTTTCTGATCTCATCGACTATCAAAGATATTGACGACATTCTGCGCTTTAAGGATCTTGAAGTCCTGCAACTTGTTTCCAGCAGAATTACCGGTGACGTGTCACGCTTGTCGGAACTTACCAAACTGCGATCACTGCGTTTCGAGGGTAAGAACAAGCTTGAAGGCTGGGATAAGCTGGCGAGCAGGTCGCTCGAAAACCTTGAGGCGTCGCATTATCCCTGCAAATTTCCGCGCGACAATTTCCCGAAGCTTGAGAATTATGTCATCAACGCCTATCGCGCTCGGGATCCGTTCTATGAAGAAGGCGGAGATCACGACGCCCTCGGCGACGAATTCGCTGCCTTATGACCGTTCTTCGTGTCGCGACCTCCGCCGCGGGCTATGGATTTGGTTGCCTCAGGATCATGAATACTTCGTTGTCTCCATGAGGCCATCCGGTCTGGATGATAGAATGTAGCGGAATATTTCGCTGCAGCCTCGCCGATCATCTGGCCAGCAAGTGCCTTGCCACAAGCCATGCGCTGAAGGGAGGGTTCGCCACCCGAACGAAACGTCTGGTCGACACTCAGGCCCCTCATGCCCGGAGATCATTTCCGCCGATAAAACTTAGTTGATATGCTAAGTTTTCCCTTGCTCCGTCATGATGAAGCATGATAGTTAGCAACATGACTAAGCATCATCGTGAATTGTCACTGATCTTCCAGGCTCTGGCCGATCCGACGCGACGGGCGATTCTGGCGCGCCTCGGCGGCGGGCCGGCGCCGGTCATGGAGCTGTCCGCTCCCACGGGGCTGCGTCTGCCCACGGTCATGCGGCACCTTTCCGTGCTGGAGGAGGCGGGGCTGATCATTACGTCCAAGGATGGGCGGGTGCGCACCTGCGCCATCGTGCCCGAAGCGCTGGAGCCGGTAAGGACATGGCTCGATGAGCAGCGGGCCGTGTGGGAGAGCCGGCTTGACCGGCTGGAGGCATTTGCAATGCAGGCCATGAAGGAGGATTCCGAATGACAACGAAACCGGGTCAAAAAAGCGCATACGCTGAACCGCATCAGCCACAAGACCGTTTTGCGACGCTCAGCTTCGAACGGGAAATTGCCGTTCCGCTATCGGCTCTCTGGCAGGTCTGGCTGTCACCCGCCGCCCGGGCGGTGTGGGCCTCTCCGTCACCCTCGGTCACCGTGGAATTCCTGGAGGCGGACAGCAGGCTGGGCGGCCGCGAAGTGTCGCTCTGCAAGGTCGCCGGCCAGCCGGATATTCGCTGTGAGTGCGGCTGGCTGGAGCTGCAGCCAGCCCGCCGCAGCGTGAATTACGAGGTGGTCTCATCCGGCGGCGTAACCCAGTCGGCAGCGCTGGTGACTGCCGATTTTCAGTCTGCGGAAGAGCGGAGCCGCCTGACCGTAACGGTGCAGCTTTCCTCTCTGGCCAAGGATATGCGCGATGGCTATCAAGAAGGTTTCGGCGCGAGCCTCAACAGTCTGGCCAGCGTGGCCGGGCGAACCATGGTTCTGGAGCGAGTGATAAAGGTGCCGCGCAACATCGTCTGGAAAGCCTGGATGAACGAGAAGACGCTGCCGCAATGGTGGGGCCCTGAAGGTTTTTCCTGCCGCACGAAGAGAATTGATCTGCGGACCGGCGGCGAATGGGTCTTCGACATGATCGGCCCTGACGGCACAGTCTTCCCGAACCATCATCGTTATGTCGAGGTCCGGCCCGAAGAGCGGCTCGCCTATACGCTGCTGTGGGGCGAAAACGGGCCGAAACATGCCGACGCCTGGGCCTCCTTCGAAGATCAGGATGGCGCGACGAAAGTTGTGCTGGGCATGGTGTTCAGCACGGAAGCCGAGTTCCAGCAAGCGAAGGGTTTCGGCGCCGTGGAGCTGGGTCAGCAAACGCTGGGCAAACTGGAGCGCTTCGCCAAGGCGTTATAGATGCGCTGGGCCGTCAGCTTCCTGTGCAGAGGTCTCGATACCGGCCTCTTGTCCAGAGCGGCAACTACTCTTCAAAGCCGCTCTGCGCCTGCGAGATCGTCTTGCAGGTCCCGCCATCCTTCTCGCCAATCATGCGCTTGTCACGAATGACTGAACCCTTGGCGATGTCGATCTCCCATGCCACCGAGCCTTCGTTCAGGCTCGCTTTGCCACCGGAAAAGGTGCCTTTCTCCATTCTCTGACTTCCAGAAGCCGGGACATAAACTCCAAATGTCCCGGCGGCTTGGTCGAGAGCGAAATTGAAGACTTGAGAGGCTCCTTTCGAACCTGCGAATTCGCAGCTGAGGTATGTGGGTGCGGCAAAGGCGACAGAGCTAGAAAAAAGTATTGCGGCAGCGGCAAATCCGGATTCTGTGATGACCTTCAAGTCTTGATCCTCATTTGTGCTTTCTCGTCAGACTAGGAATATTTCGCCCGTTGGGCAAAGTAAACGATATAGCGATTTGATCCCCTGCCGCGATGCTGAGGGATGCACGACTTGTCGTAATGCTGTGATGAATATTGACAATATATGCCACGCCTTCCATATTTGATGAGAGCGAGAGGAAAAGGCCATGGCGTCAGGCAGCATTCACGTCAAAGTCAGCGGCGCGCTGCAAGACCATATCCAGCAGCAGATTGGCGATGAAGGTCTTTATGAGAATGCGAGCGAATATATTCGAGCGCTTATTCGGCGTGACCTACAAACCCGCGACGAGGCATGGGATGCTTTGCAAAAGGAACTGGCTCCCGCAATGCGCGCCGATGATAGTGCGTTCGTAGCCGTCTCTGCTGATGATGTAATCGGCCGAAACAAGCGTCGCTAGTTATGGCAGCTTATCGCTTTTATGCGCCTGCCGATGCCGCACAGGATAAAATCTGGCGTGACACTGTGGATGCTTGGGGTTAAGCACAGGCTGAGACCTATATACGTGGCCTACACACGCATTTGCAGAGACTCTGCGATAATCACCTGCTTTGGCGGCGCCTTCCCCAAAGACTTGCAGTTCCCGGTGACATCATGCGTGAAGCTTATTTCAGCCGGTATGAACATCACTACCTGTTTTTCCGAAAGCTTGATAACGGTGACCTTGGCGTGGTGAGCATCCTGCATGAGCGGATGGATATGGCAATACGCTTGAGAGAAGATCTCACGGCGCTCGACGCCAGAGGCACTATCCAAACTCGATAAAGCGCGTGGCGTGGCCAAACGGTGTGAGCTGGCGCGTTTCCGCGATCTGCGTTGAGGCTCAATGCGAACGTCGCGATTTAAAACCGGTGCGACTAGTTCCACAGTGTACTATTTTCGCCGTACCCGTCCCAGATAATCCAGTTTCTTCACACGGCGGGCAGGCAATCCTTGATATTCGTCTATAGAGGAGCGCCCGTGATGATCTTCTGTAGTGACTATGCAAGTCGGCTCAAGGTTTTTTGTCAAAAAGCGGACACTAAGCGTACGAAATTCGGCAACCTCGACCCCGTTCCGTTCGCAGAAGCGGGGTAACTCCTCGCTGTAGAGCTTCAGAGCCTTCATGAGCGAAGCTGAGACGCTTCCGCCCAATGTACTACCGGTGAGAAAGTCTACCTCGATGTAACCTTCCTCGGTAGAAGCGGCCTCACCGTAGATATCCATCGAGTAGACGCCAACCATTAGTCCTACGCCGGAACCGACCGAATCGGCTATATTGTGTGCTACGGCTGATAGAAGCCCAAATTTTGACACGGGTTTTGCCCTGCAGACGTAACGAAATGGCTTCCGGCAAACCCGGTGCGGTTCAGTGCGGTTCATTCACTCTTCGATGATGCGATCTATTACAGCCTTCATCCCCACAGGCTGATAGCTGGCATCGCGCATTTGAGAGATAATTAGATTTCTGAAGACTTCATAAGCTATTCCAGATGCCCATTTTCCTGCATACCGTTTCAAAATATCTCTACCTCTGAATGACTTAACCCATTCTCCACTCGCGAGATGTTCTTCATATTTGCGCCGAAGCTCTTGTTCTTTGTCAGACAGGGACGCTTGGCTAAGAGAATTAGCGGTAGCTGATTGTAATCGTTGAAGTGAACGTTCAACTGCTTGGGACAGTGCTAATCCAAGATTACCAGCTTTTGGGTCGGTGCCAGTGTTGATAGCTCGTATCATGGTGAGGTTCGCGAATTCAGCCAACTCGTGACGTATTAACTCTGGCATACCCTCGTGGGCGCACTCACGTAGATCGTCGGTTATTTGCGCCTCACTCGGAACGTTGGAGTGCCCGAGTGATTCTAAGACCCTTCTGATAAAACGAGGTTCAACGAAATAGTTTTCGACGTGATACACATCCCAAGAATAAGAACGAACCCTCTCGCTCTGATTAATTGCGGTGTCAGAATCTCGGTCAGTTATTGCGAAGAATTTGAATGGCAATTGGGCTTTTTCAGTAGCTTTTTCCAGTACCTCTTGAAGGGCTTGCACTCTCGCCTTATTGCTTCCTGAAACGAGATTTGCATGCTCCAGAAGCTCAGGAAATAGTTTGCCTGTTATATTTTGGTCAAAATCGGAATCGCCGCCGCCCTCAAAAATTACCACTTTTCCACTTGGCCGATACGCAGCCAAGTCTCCTACCAAATCAATTATCGCCAGTTCTAAGTCCGCGTTAACGGACAATGGTTTCAACTGTGTCTCTCCTTCAGGGACATTTCCACATGGTAGCATATGGAAAACGTTGTATCCTTCTCTGCCTACTACTTCTCGAAGCAGGGCGTCGCTATGCGTTACTAGCCAAATCTGGTTGTCTAGAGCAGTTCCTAGGTTCTTTTGATAGAAGCCTGGCAGGCCGCGAATTAGCCTTGGATTGAGGTGTAGCTCTGGCTCATCTAACAGAATGATTGAATGCTGGGGGGCGGAGTTGCGTATCCGCAGGTACCCATACAAGATTTCTTTCTCGCCGGCGCTCAGTTCGTCCAAGTCATGAACGTTTGAATAGCCCCGAGTTTCGTAGACACCCTCGGGTTAGATTTTCTGCTGCTTCTCGAACTCGACGGGCGACAGCATCCCGTTCCTGACGTGT
>NZ_JBIVYG010000019.1:0-114437 GCF_044769685.1 Agrobacterium sp. NPDC090283
TCGCGTTTGACCGGATTCATGCGACGCGCTTTATCTCTTTGTTTTTATGCATGTCGTGATCCCGAAACCGCTGCACACTTTCGGGCGACATGCATTAAGATCGGAAATCTCAGACCTGCAATACGAGTACTCGCTGCTCAGGCTGTCGCCGTCAGCCGGGCCGCCTTGCGGCGCTCCACACGGGCGCGGATCGCATCGACATCCGTGATGGGTGTCGCGGCGAAAAGCTGGCGCGTGTAGGGGTGCTTCGGATCGGCGAAGAGTTCCTCGCGCGAGCCCTGCTCGACGGCCTCACCCTTGGAGATGACCAGCACGTCGTCGGCGATGTAGCGTACCACGGAAAGATCGTGGCTGACGAAAACATAGGTCAGCTCGAATTCTTCCTGCAGATCGCGCAGCAGGTTCAAGACCTGCGCCTGCACCGAAAGATCGAGTGCCGAGACCGGCTCATCCAACACCAGCAGCGCGGGGTTCAGCATCAGTGCGCGCGCAATGGCGATGCGCTGGCGCTGGCCGCCCGAGAACATATGCGGATAACGGTTGAAATGCTCCGGGCCGAGGCCGACCTTGATCAGCATGGCTTCGGCGCGCTCGCGTCGCTCCGCAGCCGGCATTTTGGTGTTGATGACGAGCGGTTCCATCAGCACGTCGCCCACCTTCTGGCGCGGGTTGAGGCTGCCATAGGGGTTCTGGAACACCATCTGCACCTTGGAGCGCATCTGTGTGTCGGGGCGGCGCCTGGCGATATCGACGGGATTGCCTTCGATCTTGAGCTCACCACCGGATGCCGGGTCGATCAGTGCGATGATGCGGGCAAGCGTCGACTTGCCCGAACCGGACTCGCCGACGATGGCGAGCGTCTTGCCGCGCTCGACGGCAAAATCGATGCCCTTCAGGGCCTGAACCGTTTTCGCGCCGCCGAACAGGCCGCCCGGAACGTGATAGTGGCGGGTAATACCCTTGCCTTCGACAACAATACTCATCGAACGCCCTCCTTGCCGAAGAAATCGGAGACCGTGGGCAGACGATCGCCGGTGGCATTTTCCGGCAGGGCCGAAAGCAGTGCCTTGGTATAGGGATGCTGCGGGGCTTCGAAGAGGCTCAAGACATCCGCCTCCTCCATCTTGCGGCCCTTATATTGCACCACGACGCGGTCGGCGGTTTCCGCCACCACGCCCATGTCATGGGTAATGAGAATCAGCGCCATGCCGTATTCTTCCTGCAGCTTCATCAGCAGGTCGAGGATCTGCTTCTGGATCGTGACGTCGAGCGCGGTCGTCGGCTCGTCGGCGATCAAAAGGCGCGGCTTGGAGGCAATCGCGATGGCGATCATCACGCGTTGGCACTGGCCGCCCGACATCTGGTGCGGGTATGCCTTGAGCTTGGTTTCCGGCTCGGGAATGCCAACGGCCCGGAACAGTTCAAGGGCGCGGGCACGCGCGGCCGCGCCGCTCATGCCGAGATTGAGGCGTAGAACTTCCTCGATCTGGAAACCGACCGTGAAGGACGGATTGAGCGAGGCGACGGGTTCCTGGAAGATCATGGTGATCTCCCGGCCGATCACCCTGCGGCGCTCCTGCGACGACATGTTCAAAAGGTTCTTGCCGTCGAAGGTCATCTCATCGGCGGTAATCGTCGCCGTGTCGGGCAGAAGCCCCATGACGGCAAGCATCGATACCGACTTGCCGGAACCGGACTCACCGACGATGGCCAGCACCTCATGCTTGTCGACGGAAACATCGATACCGTCGACAGCCGTGAAGGCGCCGGTGGCGGTGGCGAATTTGACGGTGAGGTTCTTGATTTTCAGCAGGCTCATTGCTCAGCTCCGCTTCAGTTTGGGATCGAGCGCATCGCGCAGGCCGTCACCCATCAGATTGATGGCAAGCACCGAGATCAGGATCGTCAGGCCGGGAAGAGTGACAACCCACCAGGCACGCAGGATGAACTCGCGCGCTTCCGCCAGCATCGTGCCCCATTCGGAGGCGGGCGGCTGTGCGCCCATGCCGAGGAAGCCGAGAGCCGCAGCATCGAGAACCGCAGACGAGAAGGACAAGGTTGCCTGAACGATCAGCGGCGCAAGGCAGTTCGGCAGGATGGTCTTGAACATCAGCCGGAGATTGCCGGCCCCCGCCACACGGGCAGCGGTGACATATTCACGCCTGAGTTCGCTCATCACGGCAGCGCGTGTCAGACGCGCGAAATGCGGCTGGTAGACGATGGCAATCGCGATCATGGCATTGGTGAGACCCGGCCCGAGGACCGCAACCAGAACCAGCGCCAGAAGCAGCGACGGAAACGCCAGAATGACGTCCATCACGCGCATGATGACGGTATCCACCCAGCCGCCGAAGAAGCCGGCGACGAGACCGATGACGATACCGCCGACAAGGGCGATGGAGACGACGACGACGCCGATGAACAGCGAATATTGCGCGCCGTAGATCAGCCGGGACAGCATGTCGCGGCCCACCGCATCGGTGCCGAAGAAGAAGCCGGCACGGCCGCCTTCCTGCCAGACCGGCGGGACGAGGAGCGCATCGCGATATTGTTGTGTCGGATCATGCGGGGCAAGGATGGGCGCGAAGATCGCCACCAGCACAAGCAGGATGAAGACGGCAAGCCCGATGACGGCGCCGCGGTTCTGGCGGAAATAGAACCAGAAATCGGCAAGCATCCGGCGGCGGATGGCGGCGTCCGAAAGGCGGACGCCGGGGGTGGTGGTCACATCGGTCATTTGTGACGGATCCTCGGATTGATGAGGCCATAGGTCAGATCGACGAGCAGATTGACGATCATCACCAGACCCGCGATCAGGAGCAGGCCGCTCTGCACGACCGGATAATCACGGCGCGAGATGGAATCGATCATCCACTTGCCGATACCCGGCCAGGAAAAGATGGTTTCGGTCAGGATGGCACCAGCCATCAGCACGCCGATCTGCAGGCCGATGGTGGTGATGACCGGGATCATGGCGTTACGTAGCGCATGAATGCCGACGACGCGGGCGGACGACATGCCCTTGGCGCGCGCGGTCCGCACATAGTCCTCACCCATGACTTCCAGCATGGCCGAACGTGTCTGGCGGGCAATCACGGCCAGCGGAATGGTGGCAAGCACGACCGACGGCAGGATGAGATGCGAAAAGGCCGACACGAAGGCACCCTTCTGGCCCGAAATCAGGCTGTCGATCAGCATGAAACCGGTGACGGAGGGGAAGAAATACATCAGCGAGATGCGGCCCGACACCGGCGTCCATTGCAGGATGCCGGAGAACATGATGATCAGCAGCAGGCCCCACCAGAAGATCGGCATGGAGAAACCGACGAGCGCTGTCGTCATGGAAATCTGGTCGAACCAGGAACCACGACGAATGGCGGCGATGACGCCGACCGGCACGCCGATCAATGTTGCGATGATGATGGCGACAAGGCCAAGCTCGACCGTCGCGGGGAAAAGCGACAGGAACTCGGTGAGAACGGGTTTCTTGGTGACCAGCGAATTGCCGAGATCGCCCTGAAGCAGCCGTCCGAGGAAATGCAGATATTGCTGCCAGATGGGCTGGCTGAAGCCGAGCTGTTCGGCAAGCTGCGCATGCCGCTCGGGTGAAATGCCGCGTTCGCCCGCCATCAGCAGCACGGGATCTCCCGGCAGGACGCGCACGAAGGAGAAGGCGACAAAGGTGATCCCGAGAAATGTCGGAACGAGATAGAGAAGTTTGCCGAGAATGAACCGGATCATGGTTTTTTCCTGAAAAGACGCGCGGAAGAACAGGGTCCTTCCGCGCGTCCGTTGTTTGGGATTATTCCGCGATGTCGACGTTTTCGAAGGTGAAGTCGCCAAGCGGGCTCATGGTGAAGCCGGAAACCTTGGCGGACATCGGAACGAACTGGGTGGAGTGCGCAAGCGTCGCCCACGGAGCCTGTTCCTTGAAGATCACCTGCGCCTGCTCGTAAAGCTTGGTGCGCTCGGCAACGTCAGTCGCCTGCTTTGCCTTGGAAATCAGCTCGGAGAACTCCTTGTTGCACCACTGTGCACGGTTCGTGCCGCCTTCGCCTGCCGAAGCGCAGGAGAGCAGAACGCCCATGAAGTTATCAGGGTCACCGTTGTCACCGGTCCAGCCGAGGATGACGGCGCCGTCGCGGTTCACTTCGGTCGACTTCTTGAGGTATTCACCCCATTCATAGGAGACGATCTCGGCCTTGACGCCAACCTTGGCGAAATCCGCCTGGATGAGTTCGGCGGTGCGGCGCGCGTTCGGCATGTAAGGACGCTGAACCGGCATCGCCCAGATCTTCATCGACAGATCCTTGACGCCAGCGGCTTCGAGAGCCTTCTTGGCCGCTTCCGGATCGTAGGCATCGTCCTTGATGCTGTCGTTGTAGGACCACATGGTCGGCGGGATCGGGTTCTTGGCAACCTGGCCGGCACCCTGGAACACGGCGTCGATGATCGCCTGCTTGTTCATCGCCATGTTCAGCGCCTTGCGGACTTCCGGCTTGTCGAAAGGCGCAACGGTCGTGTTGTAGGCGAAGTAGGCGACGTTCAGACCCGACTGTTCATCGAGCTTGAGGTTCTTGTCGGCGCGGATGGCGGCAAGGTCGGCCGGTGCCGGATAAGGCATCAGGTGGCATTCGCCGGCCTTCAGCTTCTGCAGACGAACGGCGGCATCCGGCGTGATCGCGAAGATCAGGTCGTCGATCTTCGGTGCTTCACCCCAGTAGTCGGCATTCTTCTGGTAGCGGATGACCGCGTCCTTCTGATAGGCGACGAACTTGAACGGGCCCGTGCCGATCGGCAGGTTGTTGAAGTCCTCCTTGGTGCCGGCCTTTTCCAGCGTATCGGCATATTCCTTCGACACGATGGAGGCGAAAGGCATGGCGATATTGGCGAGGAACGGCGCTTCCGGACGCGTCAGCACGAACTTGACGGTGTAATCGTCGACCTTGACGATTTCCTTGATCAGCGACGGCATTTCCATGGAGTTGAAATATTCGTAGGTGATGCCTGCGATATACTGGTTCCACGGGTTCTTCGCATCGCGCTGGCGGTCGTAGCTGAAGATCACGTCATCGGCGTTGAATTCGCGGCTCGGCGTGAACTTGTCGTTGGAGTGCCACTTCACGCCCTTGCGCAGGTGGAAGGTATATTCCAGGCCGTCGCCCGAAACTTCCCATTTTTCGGCAAGGCCGGGCTCAACTTCGGTCGTGCCCTTCTTGAACTCGGTCAGGCGGTTGTAGACCGGATGCGCGGAAGCGTCGAAGGTGCCGCCAGCGGTATAAGGCGACGGATCGAAGCCTTCCGGCGATGCCTCGGAGCAATAAACGAAAGTCTTCGCCATGGCGGGCATGGCGGAAGTGATCGCAATCGCAGAGGCGATAAGCAAACTGCGGGTCAGCGTTTTCATCTGGTGGTCCTTTCCCTCTTTTTCTGAGTTCCTGCGGCCCCGTCCGGGGGCCTACCTCTTCTGGTCAGCAGCGACGCGGGAGCCCCATGTCGCCGTTCGGTCTTTTGCCTCCCGACCAATTACCCGGCGACCGGCTGAAACAGCCGGTCGAGGTTCTTCTCCGGTGGGCAGAACCAGCGCGGCCCCGCCTCCGTCATATAGACTATATCCTCGAGACGGACGCCGCATTCGCCATAAACGCACAGCATCGGCTCGATGGAAAAACACATGCCCGGCTCAAGCGCCGTGGCATTTCCTGCAACGATATAGGGTTCTTCGTGAATATCCAGCCCAAGCCCGTGGCCAGTGCGGTGCGGCAGGCCGGGAAGCTGATAATCCGGGCCGAAACCGGCCGCTTTCAGGCTGTCGCGCGCAGCCCTGTCCACATCCGAGCAGGCAGCGCCGACCTTGGCTGCGGCAAAGGCCGCCGCCTGCGCGTCGCGCTCGGCGTTCCAGAGGAAACGCTGCCGTTCCGTCGGTTTGCCGAAGACATAGGTGCGGGTGATATCGGAACGATAGCCGTGAAGAATGCCGCCGAGATCGACCAGCACCATATCGCCGTCGTTCAGCGTCTGCGCATAGGGCACGCCATGCGGATAGGCCGTCGCTTCGCCGAACTGCACCGCCACGAAAAGCGGCTTCAGGCCAAGGGCAATATGGGCGGCGTTGACGAAATCGGCGACTTCCGTGGTGGAAACGCCCGGACGCAGCCCCTCGAACACGGCCTTCTGCACGCCGTAACTCGCATCCATCGCCGTCTGGATGATGGCGATCTCGGCTGCGGATTTGACCTGCCGCTGGGCGACGATCATCGGCTGGGCGGAAACGATGCGGCCTTCCAGGCGCTGCATGAGGGCCGATGCGAAGACAAAGGGGGTGGCGGGATCGATGGCGACAAGATGGCCGGGACAGGCCAGCGCCTCGATGCGCCTTGCCATCAGGTCGAAGGGACTTTCATCCTCTTCCCAGACGGCGACCTCACCCGCAATGCGGATAAGCGTCTGAAGCTTCGGCTCCTCGAAGGTCGGGCTGACATAGACCGGCACGCCTTCCGCCGGCACCAGGGCGCCGTGGATGCGCTCGGAAAGGCCAAGCGACAGGCCGGTATAATAGGTCAGCGACGATGATGCATCGAGCCAGATCGCCTTGATGTTTTGCTGGATCATTCGCGCCTGCAGGCCGCGTAGTCGCAACCTGAGCTCGTCTTCAGCGATCGATGAAACCGCGATCGGCTGAAACCGCTTCAGCGCCTCTTGAAAGTCTGCCATTCTCTCCCCGCCGCTTTCGGGCCACAGACACAAGCGTGCCGGCAACCTCCCAAGCGTTCTTTTGCCCATGCTTAAACACAGGGCGGGGGCTAAGCAATGGCCCGGCAGGGCACGTCACCACAAAACTGTGCAAATTTATCTAGACACAACGAAAATGTGATCGACGCACGCCTGATTTCAACACTCGTTGCCTTGACGCAGAAATTCAAAATTCCCCGGAAATCAAGGGGAGACTGCGAACTGCCTCCAGCCCCGAGCTGGTGCGCTGGAAGTCGACGGCCAGAAACATTCAAGGAAAAGACGCCCGGAAAAGGAAAAAGCCTGCCGCGGGAGGAGGTGCGGCAGGCTTCAAACTTGATCGGTGATTGGGAGGAGGAGTACCACCGATCCACATCGAGCGACGCTGGGAGGAGGAGTGCGTCGCTTCGATGATTTGAATATAGCGGTATCCGCGATTTTTAACAGAGCAAGTCTCGCAATGCAGCATTGCATTTCTGCATAGCTCGAAAATTCCTGCCCGGTTTTTCAGCACTCCCCAAAAACGCAGGAAAATCAGCTTTCCCGATAGACCTGGAAACCGGCGAAGGACTGGTTGACCGGCATGAGTTCGAGGCTGTTGATGTTGATATGTTTGGGCTGCGAGGCGACCCAATAGATCGTATTGGCGATATCGTCGGCCGTGATCGGATTGACGCCCTTGTAGAGATTGTCCGAGGCTTCCTGATTGCCGCCGGTGCGCACCAGCGTAAATTCCGTTTCGCACATGCCGGGCTCAATGGACGTCACCCGCACGCCCTTGCCGTGCAGGTCGGAACGCAGGCCGAGCGAGAACTGGCGCAGGAAAGCCTTGGTGCCGCCATACACATTGCCGCCCGTATAGGGATAATGCGCGGCAACGGATGCGAGATTGACGACGATACCCTTGCGTTCGATCAGTGTCGGCAAAAGATGGTGAGTGATGTTGAGGAGACCGGTGATGTTGGTGTCCACCATGGTCTGCCAGTCCTTCAGCGCCACCTGCGGTGCGGGCGCGGTACCCAACGCGAGACCGGCATTGTTGACGAGAATGTCGATCTCCCTGAAATCATCAGGCAAAGCCGCCAGCGCCTTTTCGGTCGCATCCTCGTCAGTGATGTCGAAGGCGAGACCATGAAAGGCGGAACCGAGTTCAGCCGCCAGTGCTTCCAGCCGTTCCGCCCGGCGGCCCGTGCCGATGACCTTCCAGCCCTCCTTGGCGAAGCGCCGCACTGTCGCCTGCCCGAAGCCGGATGTCGCGCCGGTGATGAGGATGGTTCCGCTCATGATGATGCCTCCACTAAAGTCGTTTTTTCAGGGTCAATCGGTGTCAGTAATTTTTCGGCCGCTGCAGCGAGACAGCGCTTGTAGGCGTCGAGATCCGTATACAAAGCCTCTTCGGGAGCGTCGCCAACGATAATGACGCCGCCGCGCCGCAAAATCCCGCCATGCAGCATGAGATTGTCGACCATATCGAAATTCTCGATCGACAGCCCGTCCGGCCCACGGTAACGGCCGGCTTCATCTAGGGTGGCGACGCCGTCGTAATGCGCCTTGATGCGGGTGAAGTGATTGGCCGCGACATTGGTATAGGCAAAAACCGGTTTGTCCAGTGCGCACATGAAGCCCAGCTCATAGCTGGTTCCCGTATCGGCCGCGATGCCCCGGAACGGCGTGAGGTTGGCAATGATCGCATCCGCTTCCAGCATCATCCGCTCATCGACTTCATTGATGTTGCAGCCATGGCCGACCCTGGTGTCCGCCGGCGGAATCTGCAGATCGCCCGGCGAAAGCGGTGTGAAACCGGCTTCCCGCGCCAGCGAGGCCTTGAGGTCGAGCATTTCGCGCGCGTTCGGGAGGAAGACTTCCGGTCCGGCGAGATAGATTTTCTTTGTCATCGGGAATTCATGCGATTTGTCAGAAAAGGATTTCCTGACCCTAACCCGGAGACTTTCGCAAAGGCAAGTGCCAAGAGCCGGCGCAGAGGAGCGTGGGACCACCCGATAAAACGGTATCGTCCCGCCGCTCTTTCCGTTATAGCCGGAGCAAGAAACCGGAATTTCTGGAGCAGGACATGGCAGCACCCATCCGTTACCACGAAGGCGATATTTCCGCCGAAGATGCCGCGCGTTACACCGGCGCCATCGCAATCGATACGGAAACGCTGGGACTGGTGCCGCGCCGCGACCGCCTCTGTGTCGTTCAGCTGTCGCCGGGCGACGGCACGGCGGACGTCATTCGTATCGCGGCCGGCCAGAGGCAAGCGCCGAACCTCGTGCGGATGCTTGCCGACCCCGCACGCCAGAAGATTTTCCACTATGGCCGTTTCGATATCGCCGTTCTGTTCCACACCTTCGGCGTGACGACCACGCCGGTCTTCTGCACCAAGATCGCCTCGCGTCTGACCCGCACCTATACGGACCGGCACGGGCTGAAGGATAACCTCAAGGAAATGCTGGAAGTCGATATTTCCAAGGCCCAGCAATCTTCCGACTGGGCCGCCGAGACCCTGTCGCCGGCGCAGCTCGAATATGCCGCTTCCGACGTGCTGCACCTGCACGCGCTACGCGACAAGCTGACAGGTCGTCTCGTGCGTGACGGCCGCCTCGACCATGCCGACGCCTGTTTCGCCTTTTTGCCGACCCGCGCGAAGCTCGATCTCCTTGGCTGGGAAGAAACCGATATTTTCGCCCATAGCTGAGCGAGCCCGCATCTGGTTTAAGCACTGATTTACCGAAATTGCCTATTCTCGGCCGCAACTTTGAGCGGCCGGGGACTTTGAAGGATGATCACTCCGCTACAGCAGACGGCGGGCATTGCAGTCAGCGACCTCATGCGCTCGATGGTCGAAAGCATCGAGGAACGCCAGCGCGAAGAGCAGGAAAAAGCGAACGGCACCAAAAAGGACGATGCGGTCAAGACCAACCCGCAGCCGGACGAAAGCCATCGCGCCGCCAACGAGAAGATAAGCGCCTATCTCTTCGGCGTCATGAAGCCGGATGCCGATGCCTTCGCCTCGCTTGTCTCCCGTTTCTCCTCCGCGCTGGGCATCACACAGGAAAAGGACGAATCGAGCTTTTCCTTCGCGCGAAGACTTCAGGATGCACTGACCCTCACCGACAGCTTCGAAAAAACCGATGCACAGGGGAAAGCCACGAAGATTTCCCTGAAATCCTTCGGTGTTTCAGAGGCTGAGGTCGTAGACGTGCTGAACAATGGCATCAACACCAAAACCGATCCGATGGCCGCCCTTGCCGCCCGCATCGCGAAGGGCGCGGGCCTGACAGGCACGGAGGAGGATTTCGGCGAGCAGATGTCGAAAGCCATCATGACCGTGCGCGCGATCCTGCCGAAAAACGTCGACGATCTGGAAGAATCGACCGGCCTCAAACAACTCGGCGTCTCCGCCCGGCAGATGATCTCCGCCATCGCCAACCCCTATGGCGATGAGGCGCGCGCCGTGAAGCAGGCCTTGAACGAACAGGCGCAGGGCACCCGTTTCATGACGCGCGAAACCCTGAAGGTCATTCAGCGTCTCGAAGATGTCGCCGATCCCAAAACCAAGGAAGAGCTGCAGGCCGAACGCGGCAAAGATCGCATTGGCGAAATCAACGATGCCGAAGTGAAGGCCGAGCGGGAACAGGATATCCAGGCGCGCGATTCGCAGGGCAAGCTTGAAGACGTGCAGGAACTCCAGGACGTCGTGAAGGAGCATATCGATGCTTCCGGCGAGGAAAAAACGGAAGGCGCCGACCCGCAGGCGCCGGCCGACATATCATCGGAAACGGCCCTGATCTCCGTGCTGGCGGCCGTGCCTGCCGAGCAAGCCGCCCCGGCGGAAAACGAAAATGAACCTGCGGAGACAGACGCAGCCACCAATCCGGCCGATGCGGAAGACGACGCCGAAAAATTGCTCGATGCACAGGCGCTTGTCGAAGAAACCCGCAATGCCATTCTGCCGATCTCGATCGACGACAATGGCCTTTATGAACTGCTGAAGAAAAAGGCGGCATGATTGCCGCCTCCGATCGTCACTTGAGCGAAACATGATGTGAGTTCAGACATGACCGATATTTCCGGCCTATCCGGCAGCGCCGTTTACGACACCGAACCCAATGCGGCGCAGGCGCTGCTATCCATGGCCGCCCCGCCGCTCGTTCCGGATGACGCAACCTTCGCCGCACCCGCTGAGGAAGACAACCCCATCGCCCCCGTGGAAATTCAACCGGAGCGAAGCCTTCCCAAGGCAAGCTGGCTCGATGCCATGCCGCCGGAAGCTTTTGAGACGGCACCCAGCGATCCCGACCATATTTCCTCGGTCAATTCCGACGATAACGGCCTTTACCGCATGTTCATCGGTATCTCCCCCTGAGAGCACGCGCAATGTGTTGGTTAGCCAAATCTTAATATCTGCAAGCCAAGATTGAGCTTGATGATTCTGTATGCGCTGCAACCGGCATTGCGGCCGGAGGCGTATACGGCGCTCCCGCATGAGCGGGCGAGATGACACCTGTACATCACCGGCGCGGCGATTTTTCAACATTCGAGCCAGATGCGGATCACAGAGCCAATGGGGATTGGCCCTTTCGCAGCCAGCGGCGGTCACCGATAGAAACGGAGCGCAGCATGTTACCGCCTGTACCGAAAATTGCGGCAACCGATGCCGCCTATGGAACCACGGTCCCGTTGACGCCGCGCGGGCAAGTGAAAGAGACGGCGCCGCCGCAACCGAACACTCCCGCCCCTGAAAACAGCAGCCTTTTTGCCCGCGCGGCAATCGCCTCCCTCACCAGCGAATTTCAGCTCTCCCGCAGCACGGCGGTTCTGGCGGAAGCGCTCGGCAAGCTGATGAACCTGCCCCGGCGGGACGGCGAAGCCATAGAGACCTATGTGACGCGGCTGACTGAGGCGCTCCGCACCCTGCCGGCACCACAGCGTCTGGCGTTGGAGCAGCAGGTCGGCAAAGCCCTGCAGGGCCTGACCCTTTCGATGCTCGCCGAAATCCTGAAACAGCCGACCGGGCCGGATGCCGCCCGCCTCGCGTTGCTGATCGAGCTTTCCCGTTACAAGGGAGCGGATCTTGCAGCCAAGGCGGTGGTCTCCTCCTATCAGCAGAACAACGCCTCCAACCCCGCCCCCGCGCAATCGGCCACCCCGCCGAAACAGCAGAACGCGCCGGGCCAGAATGCGGAAGCTCGTCCGTCTTTGGCCGCGACAGCGCAGGCGGCAAATTCCGCGACCGTCAGCCGGCTCCTGCCTCTGCTCATCGGCCCGCTCGCCCTCAGTGGCGCAGCTGTGAAAGCCACGGTGGCGGCGCTGACGGCGCAGCCGGACACCCGGCCCACGCTTTCCACTCCGGCTGCCAACACAGACGATACGCAGACCAGCACCGCAAGACCGGATGGAAAGGCCGAAAACACGGTACGTCCGCTTCCGCCACAAACCGGCAGCGGGACAAAGGAAATATCGGCCGAGACCCGCCCGGCAAATCCGCCTCGCGCCGAAACCGGTGAAGCCCGCCCTGCCCTTCCGCATCGGGAGACGATGAAGACGGAGCAGAAAGAAATCCGCACGGGCCCTATGCCGCCATCCGGTTTGTTCGCAGACGACGCCGAAACCGTGAACAGCCTGCTGCTTGCCGCCACGGCCGGCAAACTTCCGGCCAAGGCAACCGGCACACAGCAGCTTACGCCCGCGCCGCAGGGTGCTGCGCAGCAACCGTCCGATGATCAACCCACCGAAAAATCGGCCCTCGCAACAGCCGCTGCCCGCCCCTCCGGTGAGGAAACGGAGACGGCGACCCATCGCCCCGAAGCCCAGCCCCTGCCCCGGGCCACACTGGACCCGGAAGTGAGAATGGCGATGCTGGAGCAATCGGCGTCGCAATCATTGATCGCCGCGGCCCTGGTAAAAGACGGCACGCCGCTGCCGCTCGTCGCCTATCCTCCGGCGGATGAGGACTATGAATCGGAATCGCCGCCGCGCGGAGGCGGTCCGTTTTCCGAGGATGAGGCCGAAGGCGAAGCCGAGGCCGGCGGTGAAAATTCCAATGGTGAGGATGAAAAAGAAGAGCGCGTCGCCGCCAATGACGGGACCGACACGCAGGAGAACCCGCCGGCGACGGTTTCCGATGACAGCGCGGAAAACTATTATCTCAAGATGAGCGGCATGCTCTGAGCAACGCGCCGCTGCCCGTTCACCGGCGCGACCTGGAAGCAACAAAAAACCCGCCGGAAATTCCGGCGGGTTCTTCATTTCAAACGATCGGAGCGATTATTCGCCGCGGTTCTTCAGAGCCGCGCCGAGAATGTCGCCGAGCGAAGCGCCCGAGTCGGACGAACCGAACTGTGCGACGGCTTCCTTCTCTTCAGCGATTTCCAGAGCCTTGATCGAAAGCATGACCTTGCGGTCCTTCTTCGAGAAGTTGACGACGCGGGCGTCGACAACCTGGCCAACCGAGAAGCGCTCGGGGCGCTGCTCGTCGCGGTCACGGGAAAGATCGGCGCGACGGATGAACGAGGTGAGGTCTTCGTGGTTGACGAGCTTCACTTCGATGCCGCCATCGTTAACCGCGGTGACTTCAGCGGAAACAACTGCGTTCTTGCGCAGGTCGCCGGAGGTTGCGGCTTCGCCGACAGCATCCTTGCCGAGCTGCTTGATGCCGAGCGAGATGCGTTCCTTCTCAACGTCAACGTCGAGAACGACAGCCTTAACGACGTCACCCTTGTTGTATTCTTCGATGACCTGTTCGCCCGGACGGTTCCAGTCGAGATCCGACAGGTGAACCATGCCGTCGACATCGCCTTCGAGACCGATGAACAGACCGAATTCGGTCTTGTTCTTGACTTCGCCCTCAACTTCAGTGCCGGCCGGATGGCTGTAGGCAAATGCCTGCCACGGGTTTTCCAGCGTCTGCTTGAGGCCGAGCGAGATACGGCGCTTGGACGGATCGACTTCGAGAACGACAACGTCGACTTCCTGGCTCGTGGACAGGATCTTGCCGGGATGTACGTTCTTCTTGGTCCAGGACATTTCGGAAATGTGGATCAGGCCTTCGATGCCCGGCTCCAGCTCGACGAATGCACCGTAGTCGGTGATGTTCGTGACCGTACCGGAGATCTTCTTGCCAACCGGGTACTTGGCGGAGATGCCATCCCACGGATCGGACTCGAGCTGCTTCATGCCGAGCGAGATACGGTGGGTTTCCTGGTTGATGCGGATGATCTGAACCTTGACCTGCTGGCCAATGTTGAGGATTTCCGAAGGATGGTTGACGCGGCGCCATGCCATGTCGGTGACGTGCAGCAGGCCGTCGATGCCGCCGAGGTCAACGAACGCACCGTAATCGGTGATGTTCTTGACGACGCCGTCAACAACCTGGCCTTCTTCGAGGTTCTGAACGATTTCAGAACGCTGCTCGGCACGCGACTCTTCGAGAACCGTACGGCGCGAAACAACGATGTTGCCGCGACGCTTGTCCATCTTGAGGATTTCGAAGGGCTGCGGGTTGTGCATCAGCGGGGTAACGTCGCGGATCGGACGGATGTCGACCTGCGAACGCGGCAGGAACGCAACAGCGCCGTCCAGATCGACGGTGAAACCACCCTTGACCTGGTTGAAGATGACGCCTTCGACGCGCTCGCCAGCTTCGAACTTGGCTTCGAGCTTGACCCAGCTTTCTTCGCGGCGAGCCTTCTCGCGCGACAGAACGGCTTCGCCGAGGGCGTTTTCGATGCGCTCGACGTAAACTTCGACTTCGTCGCCGACCTTCAGCGTGCCGTCCTTGGACTTCGCGCCGAATTCCTTGAGCGGAACGCGACCTTCGACCTTCAGGCCGACATCAACGATGGCGACGTCCTTCTCGATTGCCGTGACGATACCCTTGGCAACATAGCCTTCGGCAAGATCGTTAGCGGCAAAGGATTCTTCGAGAAGCGCTGCGAAATCGTCGCGCGTGGGGGTAGATACTGACATGAAATCTCCTGAATGCATCCGCGCGAAGGCGAATACAAAGCGCCGGTGGGCTAGTGTTGTTGATACCCGAACCCATGCCCGCCTTTTCAAAAGGCTTTCCGGCGCAAGGACATGTCTTCAGGCAATTCCGGACTGAATCGGCGGAACGCCGCTCCAGCTTTTTATTTCAGCATCGGATTTTCCGAAAACCGCATGACACTTTTCGGTCCGATGCTCTAACGCGGACCGAATTCAAGCGGTTCCGCGAGAAACCTGTTTCTCCAGGGCGGCGTCGATAATCGTGCGCGCGGCCTGAAACGCCGCCTCTATACTCATTTCCGACGTATCTAGCAAGTGCGCGTCTTCCGCAGGCCTCAACGGGCTGTCGGCGCGGCCCATGTCGCGCTCGTCGCGCTTTTTCACCTCGGCGAAAATCGCATCATAATCGCCATTACCGCCATTGGCCAGAATTTCATCGTAACGGCGCCGCGCCCGCACGTCGGCAGAGGCCGTGACGTAAAGCTTCACCGGCGCCTCAGGGCACACCACCGTTCCGATATCGCGCCCATCCAGCACCGTACCCGGCTCCCTTGCGGCAAAAAGCTGCTGCGCCTTGACGAGCGCGCGCCTCACCGGCGTCATGACAGCGATTTTCGATGCCGCCTCGCCAATCTCGTGCCGGGAAAGAACGGAGCGGTCGAGCCCGGCAAGATCAAGTTCCAGCGCCATTTTTTCCGCCACCGCCTCGTCATCGAGCGGCAGGCCGGCATCGAGAAGCGCCTTGGCTGTCGCCCTGTAGGTCAGCCCGGTATCGAGATGATGAAAACCATAGGTCTCCGCGATCTTGCGCGAAAGAGTTCCTTTGCCCGCCGCAGCCGGCCCGTCTATGGCGATCGTGAAGGTCATGAAGTGTTCCGTCTGTGCATCCGTCATCAATATAATAGAGTGTGCAACGCCTCCCCTTTTATATCAGCATTCACGCATAGGGCTTGCACCGAGGGAAGCGGCACCCGAAGTTTGTCTTTGACACGAAAGAGCGCAACGATTAAGGGGACCGGCTATAAATTTTACCGTCTATGCCGGTTTTACGGCGTACACACCGAAACTCATTCGACAATTTGAGGCTTAGACAGTGGCAAAAGCGGAACTTGGTACCAAGCGCACAGACCCCGATACCGGCAAGAAGTTCTACGATCTGAACCGCGATCCGGTCGTTTCTCCCTACACCGGCAAATCCTGGCCGCTCTCTTTCTTCGAAGAAAGCACCGCCCAGGCCAAGATGGAGCAGGCTGAAGAAGAGGAAGTGGCGGAAGTCGATACCGAAAACACGGAAGTCGAACTCGTCTCGCTGGAAGATGCCGACGGCGACAACAGCGGCGACGATATCCCCGATCTCGGCGATGACGACGACGTCGAAATCGACGACGATGACGACACCTTCCTCGAAACCGACGACGAAGATGACGACGACGACATGTCCGGCATCATCGGCGTATCGGGCGACGACGAAGAAGCTTGATTTTACTTGATAATTCGGCCCGACGACAAAAAAATGACGCCGGGCCGTTTTTTATGCTTGCACTCGTCGGAAAGCCGCAGTAGTAAGCCGCCACCGAACGGAACAACAACCGCTTCGGTTCCCGGAACCGGAAGAAATGCCGGAACCCTTATGGGGCTATAGCTCAGCTGGGAGAGCGCTTGCATGGCATGCAAGAGGTCAGCGGTTCGATCCCGCTTAGCTCCACCAAATTTTCCCAGACAAAAATATCTCCAATCAGATCAACCGGTTTGTCCTGTTGCGCAACGACGCCTGAAGCAATGCGTTATTGCAGCAACGCCCGCACATCCTGCCCGTTGATCCGGCACTCCACAGACCGGGCCGCACTGCCCTCCTCCCCCATCTCGCGACATTCAAGATATCGCCCCCGCAGCAGGTTCTGCAGCGCCTTGAAGGCGTTTAGGCCGCAGGCGTAACGGCGGCCGTCGGGGCCGGTGCAGACGCGGTTGCGTTCGATCTCCTCCACACCGGCGAGACGGAATTCCTCGCCCTTGAAGGTGAAGCGGCTGCTGGAGATCACCCGCAGGCGCTGGTCGGCGTGCATTTTCAGCGGATAAAGATCGGGCGGTATCGGAATACGCTCGTAAGTCTGGCTGCGAGGACCCACCCGCACGGGCGCGGTCGTCCACAGCAGTTCGGTATTGGCGGCGAGGCCTGTCGGGGCGAAGGTCGCCTCGCCATTGACGAGCGACGCGATGCGGATGCCCGATATGCCAAGGCCAACGGCCAGGACGATCTGAAACAGCAAAATTGCGATCTGCCGGGCCATGTCACCGCAACATCAAAACAATGAACGATACGAAATCGATCGGCCGCCGCCTTGCGAAGAGGCGCCGCCGGCTATCACATCAATAAAACCTTACCCGCGCTGACATCCCGCACCGTACCCATGGCCATGATCGGGATCCGGTCGCCATCCAGGATCACTCTTCCCGTTGTCCGCAGCCAGCGAAAAGCGCCGCATTTGAGCTGGATGCGGTATTCCTGATCATAAAACACGCCATTTGTCAGCGAATTATAAACCGCCTTGGCGACGCGAGCCCGCGAGCCGCTTTCGATCTGGGCGATGAAATCTTCGACCGGAATGCCGCAGGCGGCTTTTTCCGGCGAAAATTCGCGCAATTGGGCGGCCACGGCATCCAGATAGACCAGATTTTGCCCGACGTTCCAAGTGTAGTAACCCACAAGTGTCTCTTCCAGAGATATGTTTTCCAACATCGGCCTTCTACAGTCTGAAATGCTTGTGCGGGTCTGTAACATACCAGACGACAGACGGCTAACCACAAGAATTCATCCTTTTGTCTGATGAGACGCGGTTTTGTGAACGGCAGATTATCGACAGCCCTTTTCGGCCACCATGTTGGCGAACCAATCTTCCTGTGCCAAAGAAGGTTGATCCCTAGAGCCAACGACCAGAGGAGCCGCCGTGACCATCGGGCTTGCCCATGCCGAACTCATCGCCGTCGTCACCGCCATCACCACGGATGAGCCGCGGGTCATGACCGTTCGGCAAGGCGCTGCACTTCCGTCGGGACCGTTCGAATTCGGGCACAGAACGCTCCAGAGCGGCTTGCGGGAATGGATTCACGAACAGACCCATCACCCCGTCGGCTATCTCGAACAGCTCTATACCTTCGCCGATCGCGACCGCAACAACGACATTTTAGGCGGCAGAACCATCTCCATCGGTTATCTCGGGCTGGTTCGCGAACAGGAAGCATCAGGCGGCAAGCGCCCTCTCTGGCACGGCTGGTACGAATATTTCCCCTGGGAGGATCATCGTCAGGGACGCCCTGAGGTTCTGGACAGCCTCATCGACAGGCTGCACGCCTGGGCGGATTCCGATCACGCCTCCAAAAGCCAGCGTCATTTGCGGGCCGATTTCACCTTCGGTCTCGATGGCGGCGGCTGGAACGAGGAACTGACCCTGCAGCGCTACGAGTTGCTGTATGAAGCCGGGCTGGTCGAAGAGGCGCAGGGCGAACCGCGGATCAATTTCGGCAGGCCGATGTTTGCCGATCACCGCCGCATTCTCGCCACCGGCATCGCCCGCCTGCGGGCCAAGATCAAATATCGCCCCGTGGTGTTCGAACTGATGGCCGACGCCTTCACGCTCCTGCAGCTGCAGCGCGCCATCGAGGCGTTGGCGGGACTGACGCTGCACAAGCAGAATTTCCGCCGGCTGATCGAACAGCAGCAGCTGGTGGAAGAAACCGGCGACGTGGCGACCGAAACCGGCGGACGCCCGGCAAAGCTTTTCCGCTTCCGCCAGACCGTTCTCGATGAACGCGCCCTTTCCGGAACGAAACTGCCCCTCTCCCGCAATTGACATATGCTCACAATGAGAATATGTCCTTGTCCTAGATATACTCAAATAGAGTATAAATTGGAGAGCACCGTGAACGAGCAGATTTCCGCCGCAAGCCTCTACGACCGCGTCAGCCGCGTCATTCCCAGGGCGGAATGGATGGGCTTTCAGGACGATGTCGAGGCGATCCTCGAGTTGAAGCGCAAGCGCAACGCCGTTATCCTCGCCCATAATTACCAGACGCCGGAAATCTTCCACGGCGTCGCCGATATTGTCGGCGACAGCCTCGCCCTTGCCCGCAAGGCAATGGAGGTGGAGGCGGATGTGATCGTTCTCGCCGGCGTGCATTTCATGGCCGAGACGGCGAAATTGCTCAATCCGGAAAAAACCGTGCTCATTCCGGATATGGGTGCGGGCTGTTCGCTCGCCGATTCCATCACGCCGGAGGACATCGCACTTCTGCGCAAGGCTTATCCCGGCGTCCCTGTTGTCACCTATGTGAACACATCTGCGGCGGTGAAGGCGGCATCCGACATCTGCTGCACGTCAGGCAATGCCCGCCAGGTGGTGGAATCGCTTGGCGTGCCGCGCGTGCTCATGCTGCCGGACGAATATCTGGCGAAGAACGTGGCGAAGGAAACCAATGTCGAGCTGATCGCCTGGCGCGGCCATTGCGAGGTGCATGAGCTTTTCACCGCCGACGATATTCGAGAACTTAGGGAAAGCCATCCGGGCGTCACCGTGCTGGCGCATCCCGAATGCCCGCCCGATGTCGTCGAGGCTGCGGATTTTTCCGGCTCCACCGCCGTCATGTCCGACTATGTCGGCCGCGAGCGCCCCGCCCGCGTGGTGCTTCTGACGGAATGTTCGATGAGCGACAATGTCGCCGTGCATCATCCCGATGTCGAATTCATCCGCCCCTGCAATCTCTGCCCGCACATGAAGCGCATCACACTTGGCAATATCCGCGCTGCACTTGAGGAAAACCGCCATGAGGTGACGGTCGATCCGGCCATCGCCGATGCCGCCCGCCGCGCTGTGGAGAGGATGCTGCAGATATGAGCGAACGCCTTTCGCCGCCGCAGGACTGCACGGTCATCGTCGGCAGCGGCATTGCCGGGCTGATGGCGGCGCTGACGTTGGCCCCGCAGCCCGTGCTGCTTGTAACGCGCGGCGCGCTCGGCGGCGAAACCTCCAGCGCCTGGGCGCAGGGCGGCATCGCGGCCAGCCTTGGCCCGGATGATCGCGCAGCCCTGCATCTCGCCGATACGCTCGCCGCAGGCGATGGCCTTTGCGATGAAGATCTGGCGGTCGTCGTCGTCTCCGCGGCCCCCACCGTTATCGGTGCGCTGGAGCAGGCGGGCGTTCGCTTCGACCGAGACGCCAGGGGCAACTATATCTTCGGGCTGGAGGCCGCCCATAGCCGGCGGCGCATTCTCCATGCCGAAGGCGACGGATCGGGTGCCGCGATCGTCAGGGCTCTTGCAGCTGCCGTTCGCCGCACGCCTTCGATTACGGTTCTGGAGCGCACGGAAGTACGCCGGCTGTTGACGGAAGATGGCGTGATCGCCGGTCTCGCCTGCGAGGGCCCGGGCGGCGGCTTCCTCCTGCCGGCAGGCCGGGTCGTTCTCGCCACCGGCGGCCTCGGCGGGCTTTACGATGCCACGACCAATCCCTCCGGCAATTTCGGGCAGGGCATCATGCTCGCCGCCCGCGCCGGCGCCATCCTCGCCGACATGGAATTCGTGCAGTTTCACCCGACCGCGCTTTCCTCCCCCCGCCGGCCGCTGGCGCTCGTCAGCGAGGCGGTGCGGGGTGAGGGCGCGCTGCTTCTCAATGAAAACGGCGAAAGGTTCATGGCCGCGGTGCCGGGCGCGGAACTGGCGTCGCGCGATATTGTCGCCCGCGCCATCGACCGGGAAATCCTGCGCGGCGGCAAGGTCTTTCTCGATGCCCGCCAGGCGCTCGGTTCCGGTTTTTCGGCCCGTTTTCCGTCAATCGACCTGCTTTGCCGCGAAGCGGGCATAGACCCCGCCCGCGAGCTTGTTCCCGTCCGCCCGGCCGTGCATTACCACATGGGCGGCGTCGCCACTGATGATAAGGGCCGAAGCTCTGTGCCGGGCCTCTGGGTTGCGGGTGAAACCGCCTGCACGGGTCTTCATGGCGCGAACCGGCTTGCCAGCAATTCCCTGCTGGAGGCGGCGGCCATGGGCATAAGAGCGGCGCAGGATATTGCCGGCCGGCCCGCGCCCGCGCCAAGACCGACAGCAGCCGTCTCGCCCGACATCACAGCTGATTTTTCGCCCGCCGATCCCGCCGCTGTCAGGCCCATCGTTTCCCGTCATCTCGGCATCGTCAGACATGCCGCGGGGCTGGCCGAAGCTGTCAGGGACTTGCTGCCGCTTGCCGAGCGGAACGGCCCGGCATCCGACCCGGCCGTCGTCGCACTCTCCATCGCCGTCTTCGCAGCCCTGCGGATGGAATCGCGCGGCGCGCATTTCCGTGACGATTTTCCGCAAAAGGATGCGAAGGCGACGAGACGCCAGCTGAGCCTGAGCAACGTCGTCACCCTCGCCCGTGAGCTTTCTTGCTCCAGCCTTTCAACAGCCGGTTTCGCGCGGAGCGCCTGACATGACCCTTTCTCCCCTGCCACGCCTCATCATCGAGCCACTTGTACGTAACGCCCTTCTGGAGGATCTGGGCCTGGCGGGCGACATAACCTCCGCCGCCGTCATCCCCGCCGATCATCGCTCGGTCGTCGTCATGGCGGCGCGGGAGCCGGGCGTCATCGCCGGGCTCGACGCGGCGGAACTCGCCTTCCAGCTCGTGGACCCGACAATTCGGATGACCCGGCACATTCCGGATGGGGCGGCCGTGGCCCCCGGCGATATCATCGCAACCATCGAAGGGCCGTCACGCGGGCTCCTGACCGGCGAACGCACGGCGCTGAATTTCCTCGGCCACCTCTCGGGCATCGCTTCCGTCACCGCAAAAATCGTCGCCGCCATTGCCGGCACCAGAGCCTCGGTCGCCTGCACCCGCAAGACAACGCCGGGGCTGAGAGCGCTGGAAAAATATGCCGTGCGCGCCGGCGGCGGCATGAACCACCGTTTTGCCCTTTATGATGCCGTTCTCATCAAGGACAACCATATCGCCGTGGCCGGCGGCGTGCGCGACGCCATCCGCCGCGCAAGGCAGGGCGTGGGGCACCTCGTCAAGATCGAGGTGGAGGTCGATACGCTCGCGCAATTGCGTGAGGTCATGGACGAAGGTGTCGATGCGGTTCTTCTCGATAACATGACGCCGGAACAGTTGCGCGAAGCGGTAGGGATCGTTGCGGGCCGTGCCATTACCGAAGCGTCCGGCCGCATCAATCCGCAGACGGCCGCAGCCATCGCCGCAACCGGCATCGATCTCATCTCCGTCGGCTGGCTGACCCACAGCGCGCCGGTTCTCGATATCGGCCTCGACTTTCAAAGCCAGAGCTAAAGAATATGCGGCGCACAGGTCGCCGCACGGAACCAATCGGCCATATCGCCGTTATTGCTCCGCCTGGGGTCTATTCAAGGCGGGGGGATCAGTGCGCGCAAAAGCCTGTCCATATGCCTTAGGACCTCTCTCACAAAGGAAAGGCTTATTATGGAAGACGCACAAGTTGGCTGGATTGCAGCAATCATCATCGGCGGCGTAGCCGGGTGGCTCGCCGAACAGTTCATGAAAAGCAATATGGGTGTTTTCATGAACATTATCCTCGGCATTGTCGGCGCCATCGTCGCCAATTTCCTTCTGGGGCTTGTGGGCGTTTCGCTCGGAGGCTGGATTGGCTATCTCATCGCCGGTTTCATCGGCGCCTGCATTCTCATCGCCGTCGGGCGGGCATTTCGCCGCTAAGGGGAGGACACAATGAGCTTTTTCGACAAGATCAAGAACGCGATTTTCGGCAAGGCCGAGGCAGCGCCGCAAACTTCGGCTCCGGCCGGCACGCCGGCAGCCACAGCAAGCCCGGCCGCCCCGGCAGCACCCGCTCCGACAGCCGCGGCTCCAGCCCCCGCCGGCAGTGTCGACGTCGCTTCCATCCTGGATGCGGCGGTCAAGCAGAACGGACAGAAACTCGACTGGAAACATTCGATCGTCGACCTTCTGAAAGCCCTCAATCTCGACAGCAGCCTCAGCGCCAGAAAGGAACTGGCCGGAGAACTCGGCTATACCGGCGACACCTCGGATTCGGCGACCATGAACATCTGGCTGCACAAGGCGGTCATCAAGAAACTTTCCGAAAACGGCGGCAAGGTTCCAGCCGACCTTCTGGACTGAACCGATAAACGGGAGCGCCGCGATGGACGACTATTCCAGCCTTCGGGAGCAGATCGGCCGGGATCTCGACACCCTGCACAGGACCGAGAATCCGAAATCGATCTTCGAGATCGCCGACGACTACCTTCTGGGGAATCCGAACCTCAAAAGAGCCATCGTCGAAGACATCATCAAGGAAGAAGCGGACAAGCGCGGCATCGCGATCCATTGACGCCACGCGTCGCAGGCGCGGCTGGTTTACCAAAAAGGGCGGCATCCCAACCGGATGCCGCCCTTTTATATTTGACAGCGTTGCATCATCCGCACTCCTTCACCCCGGACCAGATCCGGGGGTCCAGCGCGATCAAGTCTCTGATCGCAAAAAGACTCTTCTCACGGCGCGTCCGCGCCGTAGCTGGATGCCGGATCTGGCCCGGCATGACGGAGGAGAGGCTTCCGCCAAAGCCCTATTTTTCCAGCTTCGCTTCGGCCTTTTTCGCGTTTTCTTCCATCAGCTCATACCACATGGCGTTCATGACGGCGAAGATGGCGGCGAGAGGCAGGCCGAGCAGCCAGGCGAAATACCACATGTTCGATCTCCTTCTTTCTTGATCAATAAGCGTGGCCGCTGTCGTCGCGGATCGCCTTTTCATCCACCTTGCCCCACAGCACCCGATAGACCCACGACGTATAGGCAACGATGATCGGGATGAAGATGAGGGCGACGACCAGCATGATGAACAGCGTCATATGGCTGGACGACGCATCCCACACCGTCAGGCTTGATTTCGGATCGACCGAAGACGGCAGGATGAAGGGAAACATCGTCAACCCGACCGTCGAGATGATGCCGAAAATGGCGAGCGAGCTGGAAAGCAGCGCCAGCACCTCCTTGCGAGCCCTGAACAGGATGAAGGCCACGAGCGGGAAGGCAAGACCGAGCGCCGGCGCCAGCATCATCCAGGGATGCGCCGCATAATTGGCAAACCAGACACCGCCTGCAACCTCGACCGTCTTTGACAGCGGATTGGACGGACCGTCGGTCACCACCTCCGAAGTGAAGCGATAACCATCGACACCGAGCCACAGAAAGACACCGCCGAGCGCAAAAAGAACTGACGTGGCGAGGGCCGCGATGCTGCCGAAACCGCGGGCACGGGCGGCAACCGGGCCATCCGTCTTCAACACCAGCCAGGCCGCGCCGTGCATCACCAGCATGGCGACGGATACGAGACCGCAGAGAATGGCGTAGGGGTTCAGAAGCTCGAACAGCGTCGTGCCATCGTAGAAAATCCTGAGGTCGTCATTGAGGTGGAAGGGAACGCCCTGCAGCACATTGCCGATCGCCACGCCGAAAATCAGCGCGGGAACGAAACCGCCGATAAAGAGCGCCCAGTCCCAGCCGGTGCGCCAGGCCGTGCTTTCACGCTTGGAGCGATATTTGAAACCGACCGGCCGCAGGATCAGCGCAAACAGGGTGGCGAACATCGCCAGGTAGAAACCTGAAAACGACACCGCATAAAGCGGCGGCCAGGCGGCGAAGATCGCGCCGCCGCCAAGAATCAGCCAGACCTGATTGCCTTCCCAGACCGGGCCGATGGAGTTGATGACGACACGTCGCTCAATATCCGTTTTCGCCACGAAGGGCAGCAGCGCGCCGGTGCCGAGATCGAAACCGCCGGTGACGGCAAAACCGATCAGCACCACGCCGAGCAGCAGCCACCAGATGACGCGGAGGATTTCGTAGTCGATGAGTTGGTGCAATATCATGATGGTTTACTCCGCGGCGACGAGTTTTTCAGGAACGAGCGGCGCTTCCGGCTCATGGTCCGGCTCGGGCCCCTTGCGGATCGCCTTCAGCATCAGCCCCATTTCAACGATGAACAGCACCGTATAGATGGCGATGAAACACAGGAGCGTGATGAGGACGGTGGAGGCGCTGAGGCTGGAGACGGCGGCGGCCGTTGGCAGCACGCCTTCGATGATCCATGGCTGACGGCCGAATTCGGCCACCACCCAGCCCATTTCCGCCGCGATCCACGGCAGCGGAATGGCAAAGACCGCCACTTTCAGCAGCAACGGATAATGATCCAGCCGGCGGCGGGCCGAGAGATAAAAGAATGTCGCCGTCAGCAGGATGAAGAAGATGCCAAGACCGACCATGATGCGGAACGACCAGAACAGCGTCGGCACATGCGGAATGGTATCCGCCGCCGCTTTTGCAATCTGCTCCTCGTTCGCCTGGCGCGGATCGTCGACATATCGTTTCAGCAGCAGGGCATAACCAAGCTCATGGCCGAGTTCCGCAAAGGTGCCGCGCACCTCTTCGGGCAGCTGCGCACCTTTACCGGTCGCGCGTATCTGCATCAGCGCGTCATAGGCCTTGATGCCGTCGCGGATGCGGGTCTTGGCCTGCTCCACCAGATCGTTGATACCCGGGATTTGCGTATCCAGCGAACGGGTGCCGATGAGGCCCATCACCCACGGGATCTTCACGGCAAAATGCGTTTCGCGTGCTTCCTGGTCTGGAAAACCGATGGCCGTGAACGGTGCCGGGGCCGGCTCGGTTTCCCACATGGCCTCGATGGAGGCGAGCTTCATTTTCTGGTGTTCGGTGGAAAGATAACCGCTTTCGTCACCCAGCACGACGACCGACAGCGCGGACGCGAGGCCAAAGGAGGCGGCAACCGTCATCGAGCGCTTGGCAAGATCGACATGGCGGCCTTTGAGAACATACCAGGCCGAAACGCCGAGCACGAAGATGGAGGCCGTCACATAACCCGCGGAAACCGTGTGCACGAACTTCGCCTGCGCCACCGGGTTGAACAGAACCTCGAAGAAGTCAGTCACTTCCATGCGCATGGTCTGGGGATTGAAGGCCGAGCCCGTCGGATTCTGCATCCAGCCATTGGCGATCAAGATCCACAGCGCCGAAAAATTCGAACCGAGCGCCACGCACCATGTCGCGACGAGATGGCCGAGTTTCGACAGTTTATCCCAACCGAAAAAGAACAGCCCGACGAAAGTGGCTTCCAGGAAGAAGGCCATCATGCCCTCGATCGCCAGCGGCGCACCGAAGATGTCACCGACATAATGGCTGTAATAACTCCAGTTCATGCCGAACTGGAATTCCATGACGATACCGGTGGAAACGCCGAGCACGAAATTGATGCCGAACAATGTGCCCCAGAATTTGGTCATCTGCCGCCAGACCGTGCGGCCGGTCATGACATAAACCGTTTCCATGATGGCGATCACCACCGATAGTCCGATCGTCAGGGGAACGAACAGAAAGTGATATAAAGCCGTCACTGCAAATTGCAGGCGCGACAGCGCCACTATGTCGAGTTCCATAGTCCTATCCACCTTTTCCGGAAGGCCGGCCTTCCATTTCAAAGACGACGCCGGCTCTCAAAAAAATCTCAGTCCGGGCGCAATGTCTCAAGCACTACGCCGTATTCCGGGGTGCCGCTTTGACATTCATCAAATTGACGCCCCTCTTTCAGCACGATGATGCGATCGGCAAATTCCGCCTCGCGGCGATTATGGGTGATCATCACGACAGTCTTTCCCTCTGCCCTCGCAAACAGCCGGGCGAGCACGTCACGGGCGGTCTCGCCATCCAGCCCTTCCGTCACCTCGTCGAGAAGCCAGAGCGGCCGGTCGGCGAGCAGGAAACGGGCGAGCGCCAGCCGGCGAGACTGGCCGCCGGAAAGCCCCTGGCCCGCCTCGCCAAGCCTCGTCTCCAACCCGGCGCCCAAGGATCTGACGTGTTCGGCAAGGCCTGCCGCCTCGAGCGCGTCCCATAACTCGGCCCGGGTTGCGGCGGGTTTCGCCAGCCGCAGATTGTCGGCGATACTATCGCGGAAGAGCTGGCTTCGCTGCGTCATGAGAGTGGACGGCAGGGCGCTGACTGTGCCGGCCGCCGGCCGCAATTCACCCGCCAGAAGCTGGATGAGGCTCGTCTTGCCCGCGCCGCTCTGGCCGATGATCGCAACCCGTTCTCCGGAGGCGATTGCGAGATTGATATTCGTCAGGACCGGATTGCCGTTCCCTTCCCGCTCCAGACGCACGTTTCTGAGCTCTGCCGCCATGCCGCTGACCGGCGTAGCGGGACAGTGAGTTTCCACCGCTGCCGCAAGACGCGGCGCTATGCGCCGTGCGGAAAACAGCGTGCGCCCAAGTTCCATCGCCCCACGGCGCAGCGCCGTGAACGGCTCCAGCGCGGCAAAACAGACCAGCAGCCCGAGCGCCGCAGCCGGCGCGCTCACCGCCCCCTTCTCCGCAAGCCAGGCCATGCCGAGAAGGGCCGCGCTCAAAAGAACGGCCGCTGAAACCCCGAAGGAAAAACCGGCATTGGTCTCGATACGGTTCAGGGTGCCGTCGCAGGCGGAGAGGTAGTCATCCGCCTGCTTTACCGCCGCGACCTGCGCGGAAAGGCGGCCGGTGGTTAAGAGCTCCGTCTGTCCGCTTACGAGATCGGCCGTGCGGGCACGAAGGGCCTCGAGCCCGACTGCCCGGCGGCGCGAGAATGTTTCCGCCTGCAAGGCGGCGCGCAGCGAAATTCCAAGCCCCGCCGCGGTGAGGAAAACCGCCGCCAGAATGCCGGCCAGAGGGTGGAGAAAAGCAAGCCCAAGACCTGTCGCGAGTGCGGCAAGGATCGCGACGGCGGCGGGAACCAGCACGCGCAGATAAAGCGAATCCAGCGCGTCGATATCCGCCGTCAGCCGGTTCAGCAGGCGGGCGGGCCTTGCCTCCAGGGATTTCGCGGCCTGCGGGGCGGCAAAGCCGCGAAACAGCCTTTCGCGAAGTGCGGCGAGCACGGAAAGCGTTGCCTCATGCGTCGTCATGCGTTCGCCATAACGGGCGGCGGTGCGCGCCAGCGCCAGAAGACGAATGGCGGCCGAAGGCACAAAGACATCGAAGGCATAGGCCGTCGCCGGCAGAAGACCTGCAATGGCCGTTGCGGTGATGAACCAGCCGGAAACGCCGAGAAGGCCGATGCCCGCCAGCACCGTCGTTACCGCAAGAGCCGCGCCCGCCAGCAGCATGCCGCGCCGCGCCGACCAGAACAGGCCGATAATGGGTCTCAATATCGCAAAACGCGCGATCATGGCTGCCCCCTCGAATGGACCGGCGTCATATCCACGATCCTGTCCATGCGCGCCGCAAGCACCGGATCATGGGTCGCGACGATCAATGTCCTGCCATTTGCCAGTTGCAGCAGGTTTTCCGTGACGAGGGCAGCCGTTTCCCGGTCGAGATGGGCTGTCGGCTCATCGGCCAGAACAAGCTGCGTGGCGGGGTCTGCGAAAGCACGCGCAATGGCAAGCCGCACCGCCTCCCCGCCCGAGATTCCATATCCGCCATCGCCGATCTGCAGATTCCGGCGCGCATGCGTCAATCCATCGAGCCCGGTGCGGCGCAGCGTCTCTTCCACCATGCCGTCGCTGACAACCGAACGGCCAAACCGAATATTCGCCTTCAGCGAACCGGCAAAAAAGAACGGCTTCTGACTGACCCAGCCGATCGTCCTGCGCAGTCCATCCGCCGTCGCATTATCGAGCGTTACGCCGCCGATCCTGATCGTGCCCTCTCCAGCCTCGGCCAACCCGGCAATCAAGGAGAGTATAGTGGATTTGCCACAACCGGAAGGCCCAAGAATCGCAACGCGCTCGCCCTGCTGAACCGTCAGGTTGAGATTTTGGATGACCGGGGAGGCGTTCGGGTAAGCGAAAGAGAGATTACCTATCTCCAGAAGGCCGGGCGTCGGGCATGGGAAAGACGCCACATCCACGCCCTCGCCGGCTATGGCCGCACCGCCCTCCGTCAATTTGCCGAGCGCATCAAGCGCCGCTTCGCCGGCCGCGCGGTCGTGCCAGACGGCGGAAAGTTCCCGCAGCGGCTCGAAAAAGGCCGGCGCCAGAAGCAGGATGAAGAGGCCTTCGGCAAGTGTCAGTTTGTGACCCCAGGCCCCGAAATCCAGAAATCCGAGCAGATGAAAACCGATATAAACGGCGGTCATGGCAACGCCGAGCGCCGCGAAAAGCTCCAGCACCGCCGAAGAGAGAAAGGCGATCCTGAGCACCGCCATCGTCCGCTTTTTCAGGTTCTGCGCATCGGCGCTCAGGCGTTCCGCCGTCAGGTCGACGGCTTCAAGCGTGCGGATCGTTTCCAGCCCGCGCAGGCGATCGAGCAGGAAGGCATTCATATTGCCCGTCTCGGCAAGCTGCTTTTCACTGGCGGCCTTGGCCTGCCAGCCGATGAGCGCCATGAAAAGCGGGATGGTGGGCATGGAGAGCAGCAGCACCAGCGCCGCAATCCAGGTGAAGGGCAGGACCGCCAGCACGAAAACCAGCGGCACGATGGTGGCCTTCATGCGCGCCGGCTGGAAACGGGAAAGATAGGGCACCAGCGCTTCCGCCGCCTCGGCGACGATGCCTGCCGCCTCACCGGAGGCGGTGCGCGACAGATCGAGCGGGGAGACCTTCGCCACCGCCTGCAGCGCTTCCAGCCGCCGCTGCGACAACGCCGTGCGGGCAGCGCGAAACGACAGCCGCGCCGCCATCTTTTCCAGGAAGGCCTTGATGAGGCCAAGGACGAGAACCGCGGCAGCGGCCGGCACGATTGCCATCATCGGCACGCCATCGGCAATTCTTCCGACGGAAAAGGCAAGCAAACCCGCCTGTGGCAGCCACAGCAAAGCCGCCAGGACATGGAGCAGGGCCACGGATCTCCCCACCGCCGGCGCACGTGTCATTTTCACCCGCCCGGCAGCCCTGCCGCGGGAGATTTTGCGGTTGGCATTGCTGAAGAAGCGCCGCCGCGTCGCATCGGGCGGGATCGTAATTGGCCCGGGACAGACTGCCCCGTCACCATCGGCCGACTGGCGGATTTCCACGGATATGCTCACAGCCGATCTCCTCACCCGTCCTTCTTCGTGCCACGGGGTCTGGCAAAGGAAACGATCTTGTCCTTCGCCTCCAGAAGCTTCGTGACCTTGGAACCGAGTGCCAGAAGCGAGGCCAGCCTTTCGGTCTCCAGCCGCTTCACATCGTCATACCAGCCGGTAAGCTGCTCGATCAGCGTCTTCATCTCGTCAATGCGCCTTTGCGCATGCCGCTCATCTTCGTTTTCCGGCGTCTCCATCAGAATTTCACGCAGCACGCTAAGCGTGGGATCGATCTCACGCTTCTTGCGCTCTTCGGCAAGGGTACGGAGAATTTGCCAGACATCGTCAGGCGTGGTGAAAAAATCCCGCCGGTCGCCGGGAAAATGCTTGAGAATTGCAAGGTTCCACGCCTGCAGCTCCTTCAGGCTCATCGACACGTTGGAACGGGAAATGCCGAGCGCCTCGACAATCTCGTCCGCGCAGAGCGGCTGCGGCGATATGTAAAGCAAAGCATAGACTTGGCCGACGGTGCGGTTGATGCCCCAGCGGCTGCCCATCTCACCGAAATGCAGCACGAAGGACTGAACGAGCGGGGACAGGCTGGTTGGCATTTCTTCACTTCCTGAATTTTCAGTAATTTCTGAAATTTCGATAACGCAAAAAACGACAGGCGGCAAATCACCTTTTTGACCTGCGTCAAAATGTGCAAAGCGGTAAGGGCAAGGTCATTAATGGGCCAGCAGCAGCGGCGAATATGCGACGGCATTTCCGTACTGCCAGGATAAGCCGGTGTTTGCTGGGTTTACCCCAGCCTCCGTCATTCCGGCCCTGAGCCGGAATCCAGCCGACGCGCGTCTGCGCGGCGAGAGGAGTCATTTCAGCCCAAGGTCTTGGGCTGGCTGGATACCGGCTCAGGGCCGGTATGACGGACAATCAAGCGTGGCCTTGCGTCCATACCTTCATATTAATCGATGATATCGATAACATCGTCATCGCATGAAGACGAGCGGAAAACCGCGCACAAAAAATCGGCGGCGGAATGACCCGCCGCCGATCGAAACGACGGCACATTCGCATGCGGCAAAAACGCTTACGAAAAAGCGATTTGCACCTTCATCGCACGGCTGCGGTCCGAGGCGAATTCGAAGGCCGAGATGGCGTCATCGAGATCGACGGTCTGGGTGATGAACGGCTTGACGTCGATCAGCCCCTTGCGCATCAATTCGACGCCGGTGGCGAATTCCTCGTGGAAGCGGAAAGAGCCGCGCAGATCCAGTTCCTTGGCGGTGATCGCCATCATCGGCAGGCTCATGTCGCCGCCGAGACCGAGCTGGACGATGATGCCGCGCGGACGAAGCGCCGAAATGCCGCCGGCAAGCGCCACGGCGGCGCCAGAGCATTCATAGAGAACGTCGAAGGTTCCCTTGTTCGCGCCATAGGCGGCAAGCGCGTCAGGCTCATCCTTGCTGTTGATGACGCGATCCGCCCCCGCCTCACGCGCCTTGGCGAGCGTGAAATCGGAAAGATCGGTCGCGACGATTTCGGCCGCACCGGCACGGCGGGCAGCCAGAATGGAGAGGATGCCGATCGGGCCGCAGCCCGTGACGAGCACGCGTTTTCCCAGCAAATCGCCGGCGCGGCGCGTGGCATGCAGCGTTACCGCCAGTGGCTCCGCCATGGCCGCCTCGCCGGCGCTCAGGCCGTCGGCCGGCACGCATTGCAGGGCATCGGCCACCAGAACCTCACGGAAAGCGCCCTGAATATGCGGGAAAGGCATGGCGCTGCCATAAAAGCGCATGTTGAGGCACTGGTTGTGCAGGCCTTCCTGGCAGAAGCGGCAGGTTCGGCAAGGGCGCGACGGCGAAACGGCGACCAGACCGCCGACTTTCAGCCCTTCCACACCTTCGCCCAGCTCTTCGATGACGGCGGAAACCTCATGGCCGAGCACCATCGGCTCACGAAGCCGCACCGCGCCGAAGCCGCCATGGTTGTAATAATGCAGATCGCTGCCGCAAATTCCGCCCCGCACCAGACGAAGCCGCACTTCTCCCGCCCCCGGCGCTTCCTCCGGCCGCTCCTCGATGCGCACATCCTTCGCCCCATGGGCAACAATCGCTCTCATAAATATCTCCCGTTCGACATCGCGCCTCAACGGCGCGACAAAATAATCCGCATCCCCGTCACCGCCGCCTTCCGCGCATTTGCACGCCGTGCGGCCTCGCCACCCGCCCGATCCGTACCGAAACCGGGCGTTTAAGCCTTGACATCCACGTCTGAAAGGGATGAATGTTATCGATAACATAAACCTGTATGAATGCAATGTCGAGAGACTGGAGGAAACAGTGGGCCTTAAATTGTTCGATCTTTCCGGCCGCCGCGCCCTGATCACGGGTTCGTCCCAGGGCATCGGTTTCGCGCTGGCGCAAGGGCTGGCGGAAGCGGGAGCGGAAGTGGTGCTGAACGGGCGCGACGAGGCGAAGCTGAAAGCCGCCGCCGCCGGCATCAAGGGTGCGAAAACGCTTGCTTTCGATGCCACCGATCATGAGGCGGTGCGCAAGGCTATCGACGGTTTCGAGGCGGAAGTCGGCCCCATCGATATTCTGGTCAACAATGCCGGCATGCAGCACCGCACGCCGCTCGAGGATTTTCCGGCGGATGCCTTCGAGCGCCTGCTGCAGACCAACATAGCCTCGGTATTCCACGCCGGACAGGCTGCCGCACGCCATATGATCAGCCGCGGCCGCGGCAAGATCATCAACATCGCCAGCGTCCAGACCGCCCTTGCCCGCCCCGGCATCGCGCCCTACACCGCCACCAAGGGCGCCGTCGGCAATCTGACGAAAGGCATGGCGACGGACTGGGCCAAATACGGCCTGCAATGCAACGCCATCGCACCCGGCTATTTCGACACGCCGCTCAACGCGGCTCTGGTGGCGGACGAGACCTTCTCGGCATGGCTTGAAAAGCGCACGCCCGCCGGTCGCTGGGGCAAGGTCGAAGAGCTTGTCGGCGCCTGCATTTTCCTGTCGTCCGATGCTTCGTCCTTCGTGAACGGGCATATTCTCTACGTCGACGGCGGCATCACCGCTTCGCTTTAAAAATGCCGAAACCGGATGTCCGGCCGCGGCCGCCATCCGGTTTTGAACCGACGACACCACGACACTTTGGGAGGAGGCCGTGAACACCATGACCGAGAAGAACAAAGTCGCCCTGATCGGCGCCGGCGCCATGGGCGGGGCGATCGGCACACGGCTCATCGAAACCGGCAATCAGCTGACGGTTTTCGATCTGGATGCGGAAAAGGTGGCGGCGCTGACCAGCCTCGGCGCGCGGAGCGCCGGTACGGCCGCAGAGGCGGCTTCGGTTTCCGACGTGGTCATCCTCAGCCTCAATTCACCGAAAATCGTCCGCATCGCCGTGTTCGGCAAGGATGGTGTCGCGGCCGGCGCGAAGCCCGGCACGCTCATCATCGACATGTCCTCCATCGATCCGGAAGCGACGAAGGAACTGGCGGCCGATGCTGCCGAAAAGGGCCTGCGCTGGGTGGACAGCCCGCTTTCGGGCGGTGCGCCCAAGGCGCTCATCGGGCAATTGACGCTGATGGCCGGTGGCAGCGAAAAGGATGTGGCCGATGCGCATCGCGTGCTGCAACATGTCGCCAGCAACTACACGCATATGGGACCCTGCGGCGCGGGGCAAACGACGAAACTCATCAACCAGGTTCTGTGCGGACTGAACTTCCTTGCGGTGGCGGAAGCAACGCAGCTTGCGCTGGATGCCGGCGTCGATGCCGCCAAAATCCCGCAGGCGCTGAAGGGCGGCCGCGCCGACAGCGCCATCCTGCAGGAATACATGCCGCGTTACGTGGCGAAGGATTACTGCCGCACCGGCCGCATCGACAATATGGTGAAAGACCTCAACGGTGCGCAGGATCTCGCCCGGCGCACCAACACCGCCATGCCGCTGACGGCGGTTTGCGCCGAGGTGCACCGCATGCTGACGGCGGCTGGGCTGGGCGGAGAGGATCAGGCCGCGCTGATGGAGTTTTTCAGCGGCGCAAAACGCACCTTTCCGGACTGATCGCAAGGCAGACATGGAATGGCAGGAGCCTGTTGATACAGTTCCCACGGGCCATTGCGAAATTGTCCTTCAGCGCAGATGATCGGGCGAATCGGCACGGCAATTGCCCCCGATGACCGCAGACGCAGGCATGCAAAGGACAATTTCCCGATGACTACCTCCACGACAGGCACGGGGATTGCCGGTCTGACCGTTTCCGGAAACGGTTTTACTGCCGAAATCGCTTATGAGGGCGCGACACTTCTTAGCTGGCGGCCGCTCTCCGCCGATGGCGGCGAAGGCGAAAATCTTGTCGACGGATATTCGACGCCTGCCGAACTGCAGTCGCAAAACGGCGTCCGAAACGGCATTCTCGCGCCCTTCACCAACCGCATCCCGGATGGCCGTTTCAGTTTTGGCGGGGAGATGCACCGCATCGAACCCGTGCTTGCCCATGAAACCCTCGTCTTCCACGGATTTGCCAGGGCCCTGCCCTTCGCCCTCGCGCAATCTTTCGAAGAAGATGGCGCTCATGTCCTCATCTTCCGCACCGAAATATCGCCTGCGGATTTCAGCGGCTATCCCTACCGTCTCGCCATCGAGGTGGAATATCGCTTCTCCGGACATGAGCTTACTCTCGAAATACGCGGCATCAATTGCGGCGACCGCTCCTTGCCTTTCGCCGCCGGCTGGCATCCCTATTTCCGCCTGCCCGGCATAACCTCTGTCGACGATCTTCTTCTCACTCTGCCCTCGCGAACGGTGATTGAAACAGACGAAGACCTGATCCCCCTTCGGGACCCACAGGGCGGGATGGTCAAACGGGACGACACCCGCTTTCTCTGTGGGCCGCTGGCCGGCCATGTGCTCGATGTCTGCTTCACCGATCTGGTCGCATCCGAAAACGGGCTTTGCGAGACGAGGCTGGAGAACCGTCATGACGGTTCGAGCCTCACGGTCTGGCAGGAGCGCGGGCACATGCATGTCTTCACTGGCGACACGCTGGCCCGCGACAGGCGGCACTCCATCGCGCTCGAACCGGTGGAAACGCCCACCAATGCCTTCAACCATCAGGAACTCGCGGATGCGATTGCCGTGCAACCCGGCGAGACGCGAAGCTTCCGCTTCGGCGTCCGTTTCCAGGCAGCGCGCTGATCAAGGTTCGATGAGCCCTCAGATATGCGTCGTCGGCAGCGAGGACGACAGCTTCACCGTCTCCATGGAGATATAGGCCGACATGTCGTAGAGCTGGACGCGGCGCAGGATCTGTTTGTAGATCGTGTCGTAATATTCGACATTCGGCAGCACGAGTTTCAGAATATAATCGAAATTGCCGGTGAGCCGGTGAACCTCGACGATTTCCGGTATCGTGCTGACGGCGGCATGGAACTGGTCCAGCCAGTCCTCCGCGTGCAGGCCGGTTCTCACCAGCAGGAAAACCGTGGTCGGCAGGTTGATCTTCCGCCGGTCGAGCAACGCCATCGTGCCCGTCACATAACCTTCCGCCCGCAGCCGCGTGATGCGGCGCGAACAGGCGGACAAAGACAGTGAAACCTCCTCCGCAATATCCGCGAGCGGCGTTTCGGCATTTTCCTGGAGAATCGCAAGGATTCGGCGGTCACGGTCATCAATCATCCCTTAAGAATGCACCGGTTAACGCGATGTCGCAAGAAATTTGCGATATTCTCCCATAAGGCGCGTTATTTTTGCATTATTGCTGCGCGATCCTTTAAAAAACGCATGCCGTTTTCGTGTCCTTGATGGCATTCTTGTCTTCAATCAAACTTGATAAGGGAACTCTTATGAAACGCATCGGCCTGATTGGCGGCATGAGCTGGGAATCCACCGCCACCTATTACCGCATGATCAACGAGGCCGTGCGCGACAGCCGCGGCGGGCTGGTCTCGGCCGATATCGTCATGCATTCGCTTGATTTTTCCGAAGTCGTCGCCCTGCAGAAAGCCGATCGCTGGGATGAGGCCGGTGCGCTTCTGGGTGCTGCCGGTGCGCGCCTTGCCAATGCGGGCGCCGATTGCGTGCTGATCTGCACCAACACCATGCATCTCGTCGCTGACCAAGTGGCAAAAATGTCGGGCGTCGCGCTGATCGACATCATCGATGAAACCGCCGCAGCCCTGAAGGCGGATGGACGTCGCAAGCCGCTGCTGCTCGCCACCCGCTACACGATGGAACATGGCTTCTACACCGACCGCATGCGCCGCCACGGTGTCGAGGTGGTCGTGCCCGATGCGGAAGACAGGGCAGCGATCCACGACATCATCTTCGGTGAACTCTGCCAGGGCGAAATCAAGTCCTGCTCGCGTGAGCGTTATCTCGCGGTCATCGATAAGGCCCGCGCACTCGGCGTCGATTCCGTCATTCTCGGCTGCACCGAAATTTCCCTGCTGATCGACCCCGACGCCCTGCCGTTGCCGGGTTACGATTCGACCGCCATTCACGCGAAGGCCGCCGTCGGCTTCGCGCTCGGAAACAAGGCATTCGACAGAGCCGCATGAATGTGCCGCCTCTTTGCCTATTCCGGTAAACCGGTCTGGCTCGACAGCCTGCTGATCGAGCCGGAAGCATCGCTGGTCAGCCAGTCCATGGCCGCAAGGGAAGCAAAAACCGTTGTCAATGGCGATGGTTGCGGCCTTGGCTGGTATGGCGAACGGGGAACGCCCGGCGTTTTTCGCGACACAAGGCCCGCTTGGTCCGATGCCAATCTGGCGGCACTTTGCCATCAGCTCCGCTCGGGCATGTTCATGGCCCATGTCCGCTCCGCGACGTCAGGCGAGGTTTCCCGCGCCAATTGCCACCCCTTTTCCCATGGCCAGTATCTGTTCATGCATAACGGCCAGATCGGCGGTTACGAGCAGATCCGGCGCGATATCGATTCCCTTATTCCCGACGATATCTATGCATCCCGGCGCGGCACCGGCGACAGCGAGGCGATCTTCCTCATCGCCGCCGGCCTTGGCCTCGATGCCGATCCGGTACGCGCCATTTCCACCGCCCTTCGCCTCTGTCAGGAAAAGATGAGCGCAGCTGGCGTCTCCTCCGCGCTGCGGTTCAGCGCCGTGCTGATGGATGGCGATTGCGTGCACGCCTTCCGCTGGTCGAGCGATGACAAGCCGCCGACACTCTACTGGCGCGGGCTGGAAGACGGCATTGCATTGAGTTCGGAACCATTTTCCTTCGATTGCACTCCCTGGTGCGCCGTTCCGCCGAATACCAGCGTGACGATCCGCGCCGGGGAAATGACGACACAACCTTTTTTCCTGCCGTAAATATCCGCTTTCACCACCGTATTTCCCGGTTTTCACACCGCCACAGACCGCGACCGGTGCAGCCGCGGCAACGCCCCATTTATTTTCATTGAATTTTCGCAGCCGCGAAGGCTAGTGTGTGATCCATGGCGTCGGATCGAAATATGCACGATCTTCGGTTCGAAGCGGAAAACAGAATATTAGAGCGAAACAGATTTCAGGACCGGTGAACCATTTAAAAGTGTTGCAAGCCCTCTCCCTTTCTTGAACGATGCCCGCCATCGCAACGACTATGCAAACCCGTTCGGGAACGGCGCATAACGGGCCGGCAATGCCTTCGGCGATCCTTGGAACGCAGAAGAAAAAGTCTTATTTTTCATAAACCTACGCTCTTCAACTTTCCGGAAAAATTGCTGTTGCCACACCTCCATATCGATGCATAAACTGGCATCAGCAAAGGCAACACGGATCGACCTCTCAGACCCTCTCCTCCCACCAAGGTGCTGACCGACCAATGATCAATAATCTCAACGCCGCCGATCTTCCCCGCCCCGCCCCGCGCAGTTCCAACCCGGAAATCATGGCGTCGGAAATCATCGAACGCCTCACCTACCGCATCGGCAAGGACGTCAAGGTTGCAAAACCGCACGACTGGCTGACCGCAACCATCCTCGTCGTGCGAGACCGCATCATCGACAAGTGGATGGAATCCACCCGCAAGGCCTATGCCAACAATTCCAAGCGCGTTTATTACCTGTCGCTGGAATTCCTGATCGGCCGCCTGATGCGCGACGCCATCTCCAATATCGGCCTGATGCACGAAATCCGCGACGCGCTGTCTTCGCTCGGCGTCGACCTTGACGTCATCGCCGGGCTGGAGCCGGATGCCGCGCTCGGCAATGGCGGCCTTGGCCGTCTCGCCGCCTGCTTCATGGAATCCATGGCGACCGTCGACATTCCCGCCTATGGTTACGGCATCCGTTACGTACACGGCCTCTTCCGCCAGCAGATGGCGGATGGATGGCAGGTGGAACTGCCGGAAACCTGGCTGGCCCACGGCAACCCCTGGGAATTCGAGCGCCGCGAAAGCTCCTATGAAATCGGCTTCGGCGGATCGGTGGAGACCATCGGCGGTTATGAAGATCCGCAGCGTTTCGTCTGGAAACCGGCCGAACGCGTCATCGCCATGGCTTACGACACGCCGGTGGTCGGCTGGCGCGGCACCCGCGTCAACACGCTCCGCCTCTGGTCGGCGCAGCCGATCGACCCCATTCTTCTGGCCGCCTTCAACGCCGGCGACCATATCGGCGCCCTGCGCGAGAGCAACAAGGCGGAGAGCCTGACACGCGTTCTCTACCCTGCGGACGCCACCCCCGCCGGTCAGGAACTGCGCCTCAGACAGGAGTTCTTCTTCTCCTCCGCCTCGTTGCAGGACATTCTGCGCCGCCATCTGCAACAATATCCTGACTTCACCTCGCTGCCCGAGAAGGTCTCGATCCAGCTCAACGATACGCATCCCGCCATTTCCATCGCCGAAATGATGCGTCTTCTCTGCGATGTGCACGGCCTGGAATTCGAGGAAGCGTGGAAGATCACGCAGGGCACCTTCTCCTATACCAACCACACGCTGCTGCCGGAGGCGCTGGAAAGCTGGCCGGTGCCGCTGCTCGAGCGTCTTCTGCCAAGACATATGCAGATCGTTTACGCCATCAACGCCAATACGCTGGTTTATGCCCGCAAGGAAAAGAAGATGGCGGATCAGCAGATCCGCTCCATCTCGCTGATCGATGAAGGCGGCGAGCGGCGCGTGCGCATGGGCAATCTCGCCTTCATCGGCTCGCATTCCATCAACGGCGTTTCCGCCCTTCATACGGACCTGATGAAGGAAACGGTCTTCGCCGACCTGCACAGCCTTTATCCCGAGCGCATCAACAACAAGACCAACGGCATCACGCCGCGACGCTGGCTGATGCAGTGCAATCCCGGCCTGACAGGGTTGGTGCGCGAGGCAATCGGCGACGATTTCCTCGACGATGCGGAAAAACTGACAGCACTCGACCGTTTTGCCGATGATGCCGGTTTCCGCGAGAAATTCGCCGAGGTGAAGCGTCTGAACAAGGTGCGGCTGGCAAATACGGTGGCGCAGCGCATGGGCATCCGCGTCGATCCCTCGGCCATGTTCGACATCCAGATCAAGCGTATCCACGAATATAAGCGCCAGCTTCTGAACCTCGTGGAAACGGTGGCGCTTTACGACCAGATCCGTTCTCATCCGGAACTGGATTGGGTACCGCGCGTTAAGTTCTTCGCAGGCAAGGCGGCGCCGAGTTATCACAACGCGAAGCTGATCATCAAGCTTGCCAACGATATTGCCCGGGTCATCAACAACGACCCGGCCGTGCGCGGGCTTCTGAAGGTGGTGTTTATTCCGAACTACAACGTTTCGCTTGCGGAAATCATGGTTCCCGCTGCCGATCTTTCGGAACAGATTTCGACGGCCGGCATGGAAGCTTCCGGCACCGGCAATATGAAATTCGCGCTCAACGGCGCGCTGACCATCGGCACGCTCGATGGCGCCAATGTGGAAATGCTCGAGCATGTTGGCGCTGAAAACATCGTCATCTTCGGCATGACGGCGGATGAAGTGGCCAAAGCGCGTGCCGAAGGCCACAATCCCCGCGCGATCATCGAAGGATCGGCCGAGCTGTCGCAGGCGCTGTCTTCCATCGCTTCCGGCGTCTTCTCGCCGGATGACCGCTCCCGTTTCGCCGGCCTGATCGACGGTATTTACAACAGCGACTGGTTCATGGTCGCCGCCGACTTCGACGCCTATGCCAATGCACAGCGTGAAGTGGACACGATCTGGAGCGATCCGGATAGCTGGTATGCCAAGACAGTGCGCAACACGGCGCGTATGGGCTGGTTCTCGTCCGACAGGACGATCCGCCAATATGCCACCGAGATCTGGAGAGCCTGATGAAAAAACCGCTCAATTCGGCCGAAGAGAAAAAGACTGGCGACATCACGAAGGCTGAAATCGAGGCGATCAAGAGCGGTTTGCATTCCAATCCCTTTGCCCTTCTCGGCGTTCACGAAACGCCGGAAGGGTTTTCCGCCCGCTGTTTCATTCCCGGCGCCGAGGAAGTTTCCGTCCTGACGCTGGACGGAAATTTCGTGGGCGAGTTGAAACGGCTCGACCCCGACGGTTTTTTCGAAGGCCGGATCGATCTTTCAAAGCGCCAGCCGGTGCGTTACCGCGCGGCTCGCGATGATGCGGAATGGGCGGTGACCGACCCTTACAGTTTCGGCCCGGTTCTCGGCCCCATGGACGATTATTTCGTCCGTGAAGGATCGCATCTGCGGCTCTTCGACAGGATGGGCGCGCATCCGCTGAAGCTCGAGGGGGTCGAAGGTTTCCACTTCGCCGTCTGGGCGCCCAACGCCCGGCGCGTCTCGGTCGTCGGCGATTTCAACAATTGGGATGGCCGCCGGCATGTCATGCGGTTCCGCAAGGATACCGGCATCTGGGAAATCTTCGCGCCTGACGTCTATGCCGGCTGCGCTTATAAATTCGAAATCCTCGGTGCGAACGGCGAGCTTCTGCCGCTGAAGGCCGATCCCTATGCCCGCCGTGCCGAGTTGCGGCCGAAGAACGCTTCCGTCACCGCGCCGGAACTGACGCAGAAATGGGAAGACCAGGCCCACCGCGAACATTGGGCGCAGGTGGACCAGCGCCGCCAGCCGATCAGCATTTACGAGGTGCATGCCGGTTCCTGGCAGCGCCGCGAGGACGGCACCTTCCTCAGCTGGGATGAACTCGCCGCCCAGCTCATTCCCTATTGTACGGATATGGGCTTCACCCATATCGAATTCCTGCCGATCACCGAACATCCCTATGATCCCTCCTGGGGTTACCAGACGACGGGGCTTTATGCCCCATCCGCCCGTTTCGGCGATCCGGAGGGTTTTGCCCGCTTCGTCAACGGCGCCCACAAGGTCGGCATCGGCGTTCTGCTTGACTGGGTTCCAGCGCATTTCCCCACTGACGAACACGGGCTGCGCTGGTTCGACGGCACCGCGCTTTACGAACATGCCGATCCGCGCCAGGGTTTTCATCCCGACTGGAACACGGCCATCTACAATTTCGGCCGCATCGAGGTGATGTCCTATCTCATCAACAATGCGCTTTACTGGGCCGAGAAGTTCCATCTCGACGGCCTGCGCGTCGATGCGGTCGCCTCGATGCTCTATCTCGATTATTCCCGCAAGGAAGGCGAGTGGATCCCCAACGAATATGGCGGGCGGGAAAATCTCGAATCCGTCCGTTTCCTGCAGAAGATGAATTCCCTCGTCTACGGCACCCATCCGGGCGTCATGACGATCGCCGAGGAATCCACCTCCTGGCCGAAAGTCTCCCAGCCGGTCCACGAAGGCGGCCTCGGTTTCGGTTTCAAATGGAACATGGGTTTCATGCACGACACGCTGAGTTATTTCTCGCGCGAGCCGGTGCATCGCAAGTTCCATCATCAGGAACTGACCTTCGGCCTGCTTTACGCCTTCAGCGAAAATTTCGTGCTGCCGCTCTCCCATGACGAGGTGGTGCACGGCAAGGGATCGCTGATCGCCAAGATGGCCGGCGACGACTGGCAGAAATTCGCCAATCTGCGCTCCTATTATGCCTTCATGTGGGGTTATCCCGGCAAGAAGCTGCTGTTCATGGGCCAGGAATTCGCGCAATGGAGCGAATGGAGCGAAAAGGGCGCTCTCGACTGGAACCTGCGCCAATATCCGATGCATGAGGGCATGCGCCGCCTCGTGCGCGATCTCAACCTCACCTATCGATCCAAAGCCGCCCTGCATGCCCGCGATTGCGAGCCGGAGGGTTTCCGCTGGCTGGTGGTGGATGACCACGACAATTCGGTCTTCGCCTGGCTGCGCATGGCGCCGGGTGAAAAGCCCGTGGCCGTCATCTGCAATCTCACCCCGGTTTACAGGGAAAATTATTATGTGCCGCTTCCCATTGCCGGGCGGTGGCGGGAGATTCTCAACACCGATGCCGAAATTTACGGCGGCAGCGGCAAGGGAAATGGCGGACGCGTTCAGGCGGTCGATGCCGGAGGAGAAATCGGCACGATGCTCGTCCTGCCGCCGCTGGCCACGATCATGCTCGAGCCGGAAAACTGACAGACAGAAAGGGAGGACACCATGTCGGAAAAAAGAGTTCAGCCTTTGGCGCGTGATGCAATGGCCTATGTCCTCGCGGGCGGCAGAGGAAGCCGCCTGAAGGAGCTGACGGACCGCCGGGCAAAACCCGCCGTCTATTTCGGCGGCAAGGCGCGCATCATCGATTTCGCGCTTTCCAACGCGCTCAATTCCGGCATTCGCCGCATCGGCGTCGCCACGCAATACAAGGCACATTCCCTCATCCGCCACCTGCAGCGCGGCTGGGACTTCTTCCGCCCTGAACGTAACGAGAGCTTCGACATTCTGCCGGCCTCCCAGCGCGTTTCCGAAACGCAATGGTATGAAGGTACCGCCGACGCCGTTTACCAGAATATCGACATCATCGAGCCCTATGCGCCGGAATATATGGTCATCCTGGCCGGCGATCATATTTATAAGATGGATTACGAATACATGCTGCAGCAGCATGTCGATTCCGGTGCCGACGTGACGATCGGTTGCCTGGAAGTGCCGCGCATGGAAGCGACCGGCTTCGGCGTGATGCATGTGAACGAAAAAGACGAGATCATCGATTTCATCGAAAAGCCGGCCGATCCACCCGGCATTCCCGGCAATGAAGGTTTTGCGCTCGCCTCCATGGGCATTTATGTCTTCCACACGAAGTTCCTGATGGAAGCGCTGCGCCGCGACGCCGCCGACCCGACCTCCAGCCGCGATTTCGGCAAGGACATCATTCCCTATATCGTTGAGCACGGTAAGGCCGTCGCCCATCGCTTCGCCGACAGCTGCGTGCGTTCGGATTTCGAGCACGGTCCCTACTGGCGCGACGTCGGCACCATCGATGCCTATTGGCAGGCCAATATCGACCTCACGGATGTGGTGCCTGACCTCGACATTTACGACAAGTCCTGGCCGATCTGGACCTATGCGGAAATCACCCCGCCGGCGAAATTTGTGCATGATGACGAGAACCGCCGCGGTTCGGCCGTGTCGTCGGTCGTCTCCGGCGACTGCATCATTTCCGGCGCGTCGCTCAATCGCAGCCTCTTGTTCACAGGCGTGCGCGCCAATTCATACTCCCGCCTTGAGAATGCCGTAGTACTGCCGAGCGTGAAGATCGGGCGTCATGCCCAGCTCAGCAATGTCGTCATCGACCATGGCGTGGTCATTCCGGAAGGACTGATTGTAGGAGAAGACCCAGAACTGGATGCCAAACGTTTCCGCCGCACTGAAAACGGCATTTGCCTTATCACCCAATCGATGATCGACAAGCTGGACCTGTAGAGCCCATGAATGTCCTTTCGGTTTCATCCGAAATCTATCCCCTGATCAAGACCGGAGGGCTCGCCGACGTTGCCGGCGCGCTCCCCATCGCGCTCGAAGCCCATGGCGTCACGACGCGCACACTGATACCCGGATATCCGGCGGTGAAAGCCGCCGTGACGGACCCCGTCAAATGTTTCGAATTCACCGATCTGCTCGGTGAAAAGGCCGATGTTCTCGAAGTGCGGCATGAGGGGCTGGACCTCCTCATTCTCGATGCACCCGCTTATTACGAGCGCTCCGGCGGCCCCTATCTCGACCAGACCGGCAAGGATTATCCTGACAACTGGAAGCGCTTTGCGGCATTGTCGCTGGCAGCCGCCCGCATTGCCGCCGGCGTCCTTCCCGGCTGGCGGCCGGACATGGTGCATGCGCATGACTGGCAGGCTGCTCTCGCGCCGGTCTATATGCGTTATGCCGAAACGCCTGAGATTCCGAGCCTTCTCACCATTCACAACATCGCTTTTCAGGGCCAGTTCGGCGCTAATATCTTCAGCAAGCTTGGCCTTCCCGCCCATGCCTTCGGCATGGAGGGCGTCGAATATTATAACGATGTGAGTTTCCTCAAGGGTGGCCTGCAGACGGCATGGGCGCTCAGCACCGTCAGCCCGTCCTATGCCGAGGAAATCCTCACCCCGCAATTCGGCATGGGCCTGCACGGCGTCATCGGCAGCCGCGCCCATGTGCTGCACGGCATCGTCAACGGCATCGATGCGGACGTCTGGAACCCGGCCACCGATCACCTGATTCACGACAATTATTCCGCCGCCAATCTCAAGAACCGCGCCCTGAACAAGAAGGCCGTCGCCGAGCATTTCCGCATCGATGACGATGACAGCCCGCTATTCTGCGTCATCTCCCGCCTCACCTGGCAAAAGGGCATCGACCTCATGGCCGAAGCCGTGGACGAGATCGTTTCCCTCGGCGGCCGTCTGGTGGTGCTGGGAGCCGGCGATGTGGCGCTGGAAGGCGCGCTTCTGGCGGCGGCATCCCGCCACCATGGCCGTGTCGGTGTCGCCATCGGTTACAACGAACCACTGTCGCATCTGATGCAGGCGGGCTGTGACGCGATCATCATTCCCTCGCGTTTCGAACCCTGCGGTCTCACCCAGCTTTATGCGCTGCGTTATGGCTGCATTCCGGTCGTCGCCCGCACCGGCGGCCTTGCCGACACGGTGATCGACGCCAACCATGCCGCCATCGCCAATAAATCGGCAACCGGCGTGCAATTTTCGCCCGTCACGCTCGATGGTCTGAAACAGGCGATCCGCCGGACCGTCCGTTATTACCACGACCCGAAACTATGGACACAAATGCAGAAACTCGGGATGAAATCCGATGTTTCCTGGGAAAAGAGCGCCGGTCTTTACGCCGCGCTTTACAGCCAGCTTATTTCGAAAGGCCATTGAAACAATGATCAAGACCGTTCAGACCAAGCCCTATCAGGACCAGAAGCCGGGCACATCCGGCCTGCGCAAGAAGGTGCCGGTTTTCGCCCAGGAAAATTACGCCGAGAACTTCATCCAGTCGATCTTCGACGCGCTCGAGGGCTTTGAGGGCCAGACGCTGGTGATCGGCGGCGACGGCCGTTATTACAACCGCGAAGTCATCCAGAAGGCGATCAAGATGGCCGCCGCTGCCGGTTTCGGCAAGGTGCTGGTCGGCCAGGGCGGCATTCTCTCCACGCCTGCCGCCTCCAACGTCATCCGCAAATACAAGGCCTTCGGCGGCATCGTACTTTCCGCCAGCCACAATCCCGGCGGCCCGAACGAAGATTTTGGCATCAAATACAATATCGGCAATGGCGGCCCCGCGCCGGAAAAGATCACCGATGCGATCTATGCCCGCTCGAAGGTCATCGACAATTATAAAATTTCCGATGCCGCCGATATCGATCTCGACAAGATCGGCAGCTTCAAGGTGGATGAGCTGACGGTCGAGGTGATCGACCCGGTTGCCGATTATGCCGCCCTGATGGAAGAGCTGTTCGATTTCGACGCCATTCGTGCCCTCATCGCCGGCGGCTTCAAGGTCGTCATCGATTCCATGAGCGCGGTCACTGGCCCCTATGCCGTCGAGATTCTCGAAAAACGCCTCGGCGCTCCCAAGGGTTCTGTCCGCAACGCAACACCGCTGCCGGATTTCGGCGGCCACCATCCCGACCCGAACCTCGTCCATGCCAAGGAGCTTTATGACGACGTCATGAGCCCGGAAGGCCCCGATTTCGGCGCGGCTTCCGATGGCGATGGCGACCGCAACATGGTCGTCGGCAAGGGCATGTTCGTCACGCCTTCCGACAGTCTTGCGATCATCGCCGCCAATGCCAGACTGGCGCCCGGTTATGCCGCCGGCATTTCCGGCATCGCCCGCTCCATGCCGACAAGTGCGGCAGCGGATCGTGTCGCCGAAAAGCTCGGCCTTGGCATGTATGAAACGCCGACCGGCTGGAAATTCTTCGGCAATCTCATGGATGCCGGCAAGGTCACCATCTGCGGCGAGGAAAGCTTCGGCACCGGCTCGAACCATGTGCGCGAAAAGGATGGCCTGTGGGCCGTGCTTTATTGGCTGAACATCGTCGCCGCGCGCAAGGAAAGCGTGAAGGACATCGTCGCCAGGCACTGGGCCGAATATGGCCGCAACTATTATTCCCGCCACGACTATGAAGAAGTGGATTCGGACGCCGCCAACACGCTGGTCACCGCCCTGCGCGAAAAGCTCGCGACGCTGCCGGGCACCAGCTACGGCAATCTGAAGGTCGCGGCGGCGGATGATTTTGCCTATAACGACCCGGTCGATCAGTCGGTCAGCAAAAATCAGGGCATCCGCATCCTGTTCGAGGGCGGCTCGCGCATCGTGCTGCGCCTTTCCGGCACCGGCACGGCGGGCGCGACATTGCGCCTCTATGTCGAGCGTTACGAGCCGGATGCAGCGCGTCACGGTATCGAAACGCAGACGGCGCTCGCCGACCTGATTGCCGTTGCCGATACGATCGCCGGCATCAAGGCCCATACCGGCCGCAGCGAACCGAGCGTCATTACGTAAGGTAGCCACGCGTTGGTTTCGTCTGGAGAGACGTGACGCGCATACAATGCGTTTGCAAGGCATCGGCGCTTGCAGGGCATCTGCGTTTGCAGGGCATGTCGGGGTGACGCAACCCCCGCCACACCTGGCGTCATCCTCGGGCTTGACCCGAGGATCCATAGTGCGGCCGGGCTGTGGCTCCTCGGGTCAAGCCCGAGCATGACGGAGGAGAGGTTTCAGCCCTTTTCGAAGTTTGGGGTGACCGGAGCAGCATGCTCCAAGCCTGCGATGCCTTTGAGAAGAAACAATAGTCTATCGGAGACAGATCATGCAGACACCACCCGTTTTCCCCAAAGGCACAACCCGAACGGAAAACGGAGTGGAGTTCACGGTCTATTCCCGGCATGCCTCCCACATCGATCTCTGCCTCTTCGATGACACCGGCGAAAAAGAGACGGCGCGCCTGCCGATGGTCCGCGGCGAAGACGATGTTCATCGGCTGACGCATGCCGAGGCCGGCCCCGGCACGCGATACGGCTTTCGCGCCCACGGCATTTACGCCCCCGAACACGGCCTCTGGTTCGATCCCGCAAAGTTGCTGCTCGACCCCTATGCCACCGAAATCGACAGCCCCTTCCAGCATGATCCCTCGCTTTATGCCTTTGGTGCGGAGACCGGCGCGATCATGCCGAAGGCAATCCTTTGCGAGCATGAGCCGGTCAAACGCCAGCCGCCGCTTTTTGCCGAAGGCGGGCTGATTTACGAGCTCGCCGTCAAATCCTTCACTGAGCGACATCCTGACGTGCCGAAGGACATCCGGGGCACCGTCGCCGCACTTGCTCATCCCGCCATTCTCGCGCATTTGAAAAAAATCGGCGTCGATGCGGTGGAATTAATGCCCATCACCGCCTGGATCGACGAACGCCACCTGCCGCCACTCGGGCTTTCCAATGCCTGGGGTTACAATCCGGTCGGTTTCATGGCGCTCGATCCGCGCCTCTGCCCCGGTGGGGTGCGGGAGCTGCGCGACACGGTTGCGGCGCTGCATGCGCAAGGCATCGGCGTCATTCTCGATCTGGTCTTCAACCATACGGGTGAAAGCGATATCGAAGGCTCGATCCTGTCGCTGCGCGGGCTCGATAATCTCACCGCCTTCCGCCACCCGCCGGGAAAGCCGGGTGTGCTGGTCAATGACACAGGCACCGGCAATACGGTCGCCTGCGACCACCCCTATATTCGCCAGCTCATCATCGATTCCCTCAGGCATTTCGTCCTTTATGCCGGCGTGGATGGCTTCCGTTTCGACCTCGCACCCGTGCTCGGACGAACGACGGCGGGTTTCGACATGGCGAGCGAAACGCTGGCCGCCATGCATTCGGACCCTCTGCTTTACGACCGCCTGCTGATCGCCGAACCCTGGGATATCGGCCCCGGCGGTTATCAGCTCGGCAATTTCCCCGAAAGCTTCCTGGAGTGGAACGACCGCGCCCGCGATGACCTGCGCCGTTTCTGGCGTGGTGATGCCGGCACGACCGGGGCGCTGGCCAATGCGCTGTCCGGCTCCTCGCCGATCTTTTCCCGCCATGGCCGCCTAAAAAGCCGCAGCGTCAATTTCCTTGCCGCCCATGACGGGTTCACCCTGTTCGATCTCGTCAGCCATGAACGCAAGCACAATGAAAAGAACGGTGAGAACAATCGCGATGGCCATAATGACAACCATTCCTGGAACAATGGCTTTGAAGGCCTGACCGACGACCCCACAATTGTCGCCGCCCGTCTTGCGGATGTAAAAGCGCTGCTTTCCACGCTTTTCGTCAGCCGCGGCACCCTGATGCTGACGGCTGGCGACGAGGGCGGCCGTAGCCAGCAGGGCAATAACAATGCCTATTGCCAGGACAATGAGATCAACTGGGTCGACTGGTCATCGCTTGTCCCGGAACTGATTGACCACACCGCTTTTCTCGCCGCACTGCGCAAACGTTTCGGTGTGTTTTCTGAGAGTGGATTCTTCTCCGGCAAGGGCGACGTGACATGGCTTGCCCCGGGCGGAGAACCGATGACGGTTACAGACTGGGAAAGGCCGGATGGACAGGCCTTCGCCATGCTGCTTTCCACCCCGGACCGGCAAACCGGCAAAGACGCCGAGCTTGCCGTTCTCATCAATCGCGGCCGCGGGATCGTTCCCTTCACCCTGCCCGGCGATGGCTGGAGCGCCATCGGCACGGATTTCGGCAACCCCGCCTTCCTGCCCGCCCGTTCCGTGGTGTTTTATCTGCGCGGTTGATCCCTTCGCGTCACGAGCCGTATAAGTCGCTCTAAACAATGCGGACGAGGTACCATGACAAAAGAAATTGCGCTGGCGGAGATGAAGGGCCGCGTCGGCACGGAAATGGGTGTTTCCGACTGGATCACCGTTGACCAGACGATGATAAACGCCTTCGCGAAAGCGACACTGGATGAACAGTTCATCCACACGGACCCGGAGCGCGCCAAGGCGGAAAGCCCCTTCGGCGGCACCATCGCCCATGGGTTCCTGACACTCTCGCTGCTTTCGGCGCTGAATTACGACGCCCTGCCGCGCATTCGTGAGCAGACCATGGGCATCAATTACGGTTTCGATACCATCCGTTTCGTCACGCCGGTAAAAAGCGGTGCGCGGGTGCGCGGCCGTTTTACGCTGGCGGAAGCGCGTTTTCGCGGCGCGGCCATGCTGATGACGACCTATGACGTGACGGTGGAAATCGAAAACGAGAAAAAGCCGGCGCTCACCGCGCGCTGGATCACCATCAGCCAATTCAACCCGGAAGACAGGCCGGAAGACGCCTGAACGCAAAAAGGGAGAGACCGCATGCATGACGAAGCCGTAAGGAATGCGTTTCTCGTGCAGGCAAAGGCCTGCGACAGCCTCGGCTCTCCCTTTACCGCACGGCTTTGTCGCGCCGTGGCCGCAAGGCTCGACCGCCAGACGGAAGTCGGCGAGACAATCTTGTCCTGGCCCGGCGATGTCGGCCCATCCGGTGATTCCGTTCCCCTGCGGCTGGCGGGTGCCCTGCATGCGCTGGCCATCAAGGAAAAGATCGCGCCGCTTGTCGATATTGCGCCTGATGACGAGGAGGCGTTGTGGCAGGCCTGTGCCAGCGCCCTGCGTTTCCATCAGGTCTTCATCCTCGAAAGGCTGAAATCACCGCCGCAGACGAACGAAGTCCGCCGTTCAGCCGTACTGTTGCCGGGCTTTCTTTCAATTGCGGAGCGCACCGGCAAGCCGCTCGTACTCTCCGAGGTGGGAGCGAGCGCCGGGCTCAACCTGCAATTCGACCGGTACCGGTATCGTCTCGGTGATTTTGCATGGGGCGAACAATCCGATGTCTTTCAGTCGCCGGAATGGCGCGGCAGCCCACCGCCGGATGGGCGGATCGAGGTCATCGAACGCGCCGGATGCGATCTCAACCCGCTCGACCCCTCTTCGTCCGAAGACCGCCTGCGGCTGATGTCCTATATCTGGGCCGACCAGACCGACAGGCTGGAACGCACCGCGGCGGCGTTACGGATCGCGGTGGAGAACGGCCTGCGGGTGGAAAAAGCCGATGCGATCGACTGGCTGAAACGCCGCCTTTCCACGCAATATCCCGGCGCGGCCCATGTCGTCTATCACTCCATCGCCTGGCAATATCTGCCGGATGCCCTGAAACAAGCGGGCGAGGCATTGATCGCCGAGGCCGGCGCCCGCGCCACGCTGGATGCCCCGCTTGCCCGCCTGCAGATGGAGGCGGATGCGACACCGGGTGGTGCCGCCATTACCCTGCAAATCTGGCCCACCGGCGAGAAACAGGAGATCGGCCGTGCCGATTTCCATGGTCGATGGGTCGAATGGCGGGGGTGGAGGCGCTAAACCGCCACGTCGGCCGCCGCTTCCTGCAATAGCCCACCGACATATTCGGCAAAGGAACGCCAGCATTCCACCCGGAACGTATCATCCGCCGTGCGCAACAGCACCACTTCCGCTTTGCCGAAAACCGTGCGCGAGCAGGCACCCACCGGGAACCGCGCCGGAGACAGATCCTGCGGGCAGCCGGCATTGAGTGCAGCCTCCGCGCCCGGGCCGGAAACAATGACGGCCGTGTTGCGGTGGGAAACATCGGTTGCGGAAAACAGGCCGGAGACGCCGGCAAGCGCCGCCACCAGGTCGCTTTCGCCCTGATCGATCACCAGCCATTCGTCCGGACCAAGCCACAGGGCCGAGCGCAGGCCCGATGTGACGGAGCCTTTCGGGCTGGTGGGCAAAGCAAGGCCCAGCGCTTCCGAAAGCCCCGGCACGGCGCTTTCCCGCGCCCGCAGCGACAGCCGCGAGGCGGAAGCGGCGGGCTTCAGCGAAACGAAGGGCGAGCCGCCGTGGAAATCCTCAAGCACGGATTTGCGTTTTGCGTGCAGCATGTCAGCCATTGAGACGGGCTCCTTCCTTGTCGAGGAAGACCATGTCGGTCACTTCGACGGCAATGGTTTTATCGGCAAGCGGAATGTAGAGCGTTTCGCCCATGCGCGCCCTGCCATCCGCCACCAGCGCAAAGGCGATGGAATGGCCGAGATTTTCCGACCAGTAGGCCGAAGTGACGTGACCAAGCATGGTCATGGGCTTCGGCTGGTTCGGGTCGGCGACAATTTGGCCGCCTTCGTCGGGCACGGTCAGCCGGTCCCTCGTCTTCAGACCAACGAGCTGCTTGCGGCCGCTGCGCGTCAGATCGATGCGTTTCAGGCCGCGAATCCCGACGAAATCCGTCTTCTTTTTGGAAACGGCCCAGGCGAGCCCGGCATCGTCAGGTGTCACCGTGCCGTCCGTATCCTGGCCGACGATGATATAACCCTTTTCCGCACGGAGAATATGCATGGTCTCGGTGCCATAAAGGCAACCGCCAACGGCTTCCGCCCTGTCGCGGATAGCGGACCAGACGGCAGCGCCGTAATCGGCAGGCACATTGATTTCGAAACCGAGTTCGCCGGTGAAGGAGACGCGGAAAAGCCGCGTCGGCACGCCGCAGAACTTGCCCTCGGCCACCGCCATATGCGGGAAGGCTTCCGGCGAGAGATCGATGCCCTCGACAAAAGGCGCGATCACCTCGCGTGCCTTCGGGCCCTGCACGGCAATGACAGCCCATTGTTCGGTCGCCGAGGTGAGCCAGACGTTGAGATCGGGGAATTCGGTCTGAAGATAATCTTCCATATGCTGGAGAACGCGCGGCGCACCGCCCGTCGTCGTCGTCACATGGAAACGGTCATCGGCCAGACGCCCGACAACACCGTCATCGTAAACGAAGCCGTCTTCGCGGGTCATGATGCCATAACGGCAGCGGCCGGGCTTCAGCGTATCCCAGGCATTGGTGTAGATGAGGTTCAGGAACTTCGCCGCATCCGGGCCGACCACTTCGATCTTGCCGAGTGTCGAGGCATCGAACACGCCGACGCTCTCACGCACCGTCTTGCATTCACGGTTGATCGCCTCATGCATGTCCTCGCCAGCGCGCGGGAAGAACCAGGCGCGTTTCCAGTTGCCGACATCCTCGAACACCGCGCCGGCAGCCAGCTCTTCCTCGTGCATGGGCGTCTTGCGGGCCGGGTCGAACAGCGCGCCGCGCGAATGGTTGATGAGCGTGCCGAAGGTGACCGGCGTATAGGGCTGGCGGAAGGTGGTGAGGCCGACCTTGGGCAAATCCCGGCCGAGCGCTTCCGATGCGATGGCAAGACCATGCATGTTCGACATCTTGCCCTGATCCGACGCCATGCCATTGGTGGTGAAGCGCTTGATATGCTCGACGGAATGCATGCCCTCGCGCACGGCAAGGCGGATATCCTTGGCGCAGACATCGTGCTGGAAATCGATGAAGGCCTTGACCCCGGTGCCCTCACCCGCGCCTTCGGCCGCACCGATCATGCCGCCCGTCCATGCCCGGGCATTTTCGCCGGAGAATTCCACCGAACTGCCGCCGGCAGCGGCCGATTCGGCAATGATCGCGGAAAGATCATCCGTGCCGTTGCAGGCGCCGATGGAAACGCAGTTCTGCACATGAATATCCGGCAGGAAACGCTGGTTAGCCGCGTCAAACTTCAGCTTGCCGCGCGATTGCGAGAAGAGATGCACGGATGGCGTCCAGCCAGCGGAAACCACAAGCGCATCGATGGCGATCTTGCGTTTGTTGGAGCCGCCATTGCGGCCAACGGTCATGGAAGAGACGCGCAGGCGGCCGGCGGTGTTGTAAACGCTGTGGCCCGCCAGCACTTCGATGCCGAGCGCCCGCGCTTCGTCCAGCACGCGCTGATCCGGGTTTTCGCGGCAATCGACGATGGCGGCGATCTTCACGCCTGCCTTCTTCAGGTCGAAGGCCGTCTCATAGGCTGAATCATGGGCGGTGTAGACACCGACATTATGGCCGACGGATACGCCATACTGGTTGAGATAGGTGCGGGCAGCCGCAGCCAGCATGATGCCCGGCCGGTCGTTGTTAGCGAAGACCATGTGGCGCTCGATCGCGCCGGCCGCCAGCACCACCTTTTTGGCGCGCACCTGCCACAGCCGCTCGCGCGGCTGGTGTCTGGCCGGTGTGGCGAGATGATCGGTGACGCGCTCCGCCAGCGCGACGAAATTGTGGTTGTAATAACCAAAGGCCGTCGTGCGCGTCAGAACCCGCACATTCGGCATCGCTTGCAGCTCGGCGAGAACCTTCTGCGCCCACTCGTAACCGGGCAGACCGTCGATCACCGCGCCGGTATCGAAGCGCAGCACGCCGCCGACTTCGGCATTTTCATCCACCAGAATGACGCTTGCCCCGGTTTTCGCCGCCGACAGCGCCGCTGTCAGGCCGGCAACGCCGGCACCAGCGACCAGAACGTCGCAATGAGCATAACGGCCGGAATAATGATCCGCATCCGGCTCGCCCGGCGCCTTGCCGAGACCGGCGGCGCGGCGGATCAGCGGTTCGTAAATCTTGTGCCAGGCGGCCTTCGGCCACATGAAGGTCTTATAATAAAATCCGGCCGCGAACATCGGCGACAGGAGGTCGTTGATGGCGCTCAGATCGAAGGACAGCGACGGAAAGCGATTCTGCGAGGCAATGATGGCGCCATCGAACACTTCCTGCACCGTGGCGCGCACATTGGGCTGCTTGCGCAGGCTGTCTCGCGACACGTCGATCAGCGCGTTCGGCTCTTCCGGTCCCGCGGACAGGAAACCGCGCGGGCGGTGATATTTGAACGAGCGGCCGATCAGATGCACGCCATTGGCCAGAAGCGCTGACGCAACGGTGTCGCCCTCCAGCGCCGGATAGATCTTGCCGTCGAAGGTGAAACGCGCGGTTCTGGCCGGGGTGAGGCGGCCCGCACCCTTGATACGATAGTCGCCGCTCATTGCCCGGCTCCCTTTTCTGCGGAAAGGACCGCCTCAGTATCGGGTTTCGGTTCGCCGGCCTTGTAGGTCATCAGGAATTTATCGCTGACGGAATCGCGGGCAGCGTTGAAGAAGCGGCCGCAGCCGTGAATGTGGCGCCAGCGCTCGAAAACGAGGCCCTTGTCATTGTCGCGAATGAAGAAATATTCCGCAAAGGCCTCGTCGGAAATATCGGCGATGTTTTCCGGCCGGGCGATATGGGCTTCGCCCGCCCAGCGGAATTCCAGTTCGGAACGGTCTTCCCCGCAATAGGGGCAATGGATCAGAAGCATCGTCGCTCCACCTAGAGAGAATTTTCCGGAAGCGCTGTTCCGGCGGGTTGGTCACACAGCCGCTTCCCCATGGCTACGAAGGGGGAAAGCCGCTTTAAAAGCTGCTCGAAATTATCGAAAGGACGAAGCGCCGAGGCCCGGCCCATATTAACGATGGCAACCGCCATCATGTCGGTGTCGATCGCGAAGGGGTAATCCTGCTCGCCATCCTCCTTCTCGCCGACGAAATAAACCATCTTCGTCGTAAGGCTGGGCGCGCAGAGAAGCAGGCCTTTTTCCGCCATGAAGGGCCAGTCTTTCTCACCCTGCATCTTCGCAATCTTCTGGCTGCGAAAATCCCTGGCCTCGGGAATGACACTGCCGACGGGCACGGCCATGGCCGCGCCTGAAATGTTGATCGCAAGCATGGCCGCCGCCAGCATCAATGCGCCACCGCGGCAGCGGCAGCCTCGTCGATAAGCCGGCCGGTGCGGAAGCGGTCGAGCGTCAGGCCGGCCGCCAGGCGATGCGGTTCGCCACGGGCGATGAGATGCGCGAAAAGATTGGCCGAACCCGGCGTTGCCTTGAAACCGCCCGTGCCCCAGCCGCAATTGACGAAGAGGTTTTGCACCGGCGTCACGCTCTGGATGGCGGAACGATCAGGCGTATTGTCGGTGATGCCGCCCCATTGGCGCATCATCTTCACGCGGCGGAAGATCGGGAACAGCTCGCAGATGGCGTCGAGCGTGTGGGTGATGATCTGAAGACCACCGGTCTGGGAATAGGAATTATACTGGTCCGTACCCGCACCGATAACCAGCTCGCCCTTGTCGGATTGCGAAATATAGGCATGTACCGTGTTGGACATGACGACGCAGGGGAAGATCGGCTTCAGCGGTTCCGACACCAGCGCCTGCAGCGGATTGGAATGCAGGGGAACGCGCACGTCAGCCATTTTCATGATGACGGAGGAATGACCGGCGGCGGAAACGCCGATTTTCTTGGCGCCAATGAAACCGCGATTGGTCTCCACACCCGTCACCGCGCCATCAGGTCCGCGGCGAATGCCGGTGACTTCGCAGTTCTGGATGATGTGCACGCCGCGGTCTGAGGCCGCGCGCGCATAACCCCAGGCCACCGCATCGTGGCGCGCCGTGCCGCCGCGGCGCTGAAGGGCCGCGCCATTGATGGGGTAACGCGCATTGCCCGATATATCGAGCGGCGGGCAAAAGGCCTTCGCCTGCTCCGGCGTCAGCCATTCATTGTCGATGCCATAGAGACGATTGGCATTGATATGGCGGCTGAAGGATTGCCGGTCGTGAATATTGTGCGACAGCATCATCACGCCGCGCGCCGAATACATGACGTTGTAATTTAGATCCTGGCTCAAGCCTTCCCACAGTTTCAGGGAATGCTCATAAATATCCATGCTCTCTTCATAGAGATAGTTGGAGCGAATGATGGTGGTGTTGCGGCCGGTATTACCGCCGCCGAGCCAGCCTTTTTCCAGAACCGCGACATTGGTGATGCCATGTTCCTTGGCCAGATAATAGGCGGCACCCAGCCCGTGGCCGCCGCCGCCGATGATGATGACATCATAATCCTTGCGCGGCTCGGGTGAGGCCCATTGCGCATCCCACCCTTTATGACCCCTGAGCGCCTCACGCGCCACGGCAAAAACGGAATATTTGCGCATTCGCAATCTGCTCCTCAAGAACCGGCCAGAGGCCGTAAACATACGCCCGGCCCGTATCATACACATGGCAAATCGGGATGGGAGGCAATATCCATTTTGCGACGTCGCAACGATTTTGTTTCGACATTGCGGGCAGAATGCGGGACACGCTGCATTTTGCAGGCTGATTATGCGCTAGCGGCTGGACTTGCTGCAAATGATCTGTTATTGCACGTCACCAATCGCCCAGCTCGACAGCCGGACGGACCATTTTTTGTTTGCGTGCGAATGCCTTTATTCGCGCAGCAAGATAACCAAACTAAAGGAACGGGATTCACGTGCAGGTACTAGTCCGCGACAATAACGTTGATCAGGCGCTCCGCGCCCTGAAGAAAAAGATGCAGCGCGAAGGCATTTTCCGTGAAATGAAAATGCGCGATTATTACGAAAAGCCCTCCCAGAAGCGCGCTCGCGAAAAGGCTGAAGCCGTTCGCCGCGTTCGCAAGCTGGCACGCAAGCGTGCACAGCGCGAAGGTCTGGTTGCAGGCCCCCGCGCAGGCCGTTAATAGGCCGTCTTTTGGACGTTTTTGAATGCTTGTTGGGCGGGGGCGATCAATTCGCCGCCGCTCTTTGTGTTTGTGGCCGGAGAATGTTCTTGAGAACGACCGTGAGACCGGCCTGCGAGGGAACCCACACCGAATGATCGCTGTCGACGCCTGTGTTGTGAAAAACGCCGATGCCTCCAAGCGCCGGGTGCCATTGAAAAACAACAGAGGGTTTCGCGCTTCTCTGGTCATCTGCACCGTGCTTGCCGGTCTTTCCGGCTGTGCGACATCCAACCAGACGGAAGATGTGTTCAGGATCGACCGTGCCCAGGGCTCGCAGGAAAACATCGCCTCGCTCACCTCGGTCATCAACGCCAATCCGCAGGATCCCGAAGGCTATAACGTCCGTGGCTCGGCTTACGGCCGCGCCGGCGATTCGCGCCGCGCCATCGAGGATTTCAACAAGGCGCTGCAGCTCAACCCGCGCTTTTACCAGGCCTATGCCAACCGCGCGCTGGTCTACCGCAACTCCGGGCAGCAGCAGCAGGCCCTGCAGGATTACAACGCCGCCCTGCAGATCAATCCGAGCTATGATGTAGCACTGATCGGTCGTGGCAATCTTTACCGCCAGTCCGGCCGCGTCAACGAAGCCTTCAACGATTTCTCCCGCGCCATCGAACTTGAAACCACCGATGGACGCGCCTGGCACAATCGCGGCCTGATCTACCAGCTGCGCAACCAGCATGCCCAGGCCATCGAGGACTTCTCCAAGGCAATCTCGCTGTCGTCGACCTCGCCCGAGCCCTATAACGGCCGCGGCCTTTCTTATGTCGCGCTGAATGACGATGAAAACGCCTTTGCCGATTTCAACCACGCCATTTCGCTTGACGGCAATGTGGCGGAATCCTGGGCCAACCAGGCGCTTGTTTATGAGCGTCGCGGCGAGATGGCCAAGGCCGCCAAGTCCTATGGGCATGCGGCCCGGCTCGACCCGAAATACAAGCCGGCACTTGACGGCGTCGCCCGCACACGCGGCGCCAGCGCTTCCTGATCAAACGGGCATGAACAAAAAAGCCGGCAGGTTAGACACCCGCCGGCTTTTTTAATGGAAACCCTTAAGCCTTCAATGGCTGTCGCGGCGCGCCTCGGGCGTGGCGTCACCCGCCCATAATTCCGCCTGCACGGCGTTTTGAAATTCCATGACCTCACGCCGCATGGCGGCGTCCTCATAACCAAGCTCCGTCAGATAGGCGGCCAGCTCGCGGCACTCCCTGCGCCAGAAATCATTCGCCTCCACACCATGCAGCCGGTCAAGCATCGTTGCACATCTTTTGACGTCGGCAATACGGTTCTTTGCCGGAAAGGCGATTACTTCTGAACTCGTTGTCACGCGGGCACCCTGCTCTTGCTGAGGAATCAATACCGACTTTTTAAAGGCGAGATGGTTAACGAAGTCTGCAGAGAGCGTAAGACAGCCGGCAATGGCTGCAAGAGAACGATTTTACGCCTCTCAAAAGCATGAAATCGTCTGGTAAGGCAGCCCCGATTGGGGGAAGTCATCGATTACCGAGGAATTTACCAATCAAGATTACCGAAATTTCATGCCGCAACCGTTAGAAGAAGTATATGTGTGTTGAAACAGCACCGGTCTCATCGTATATTTCTTGCAAAGAAGAAAAATGCCGCAGCGCAGTCAAAAATGGAGAAATCGTTCTCGGGAGGAGAGCACCATGTATGCACCTCGTGTTTTTTTCAGCATGATCGGTGCATTGCTTACCTTTGCGGTTGCGACATATTTCATCCACGGCTCGTTCTATACGGCATTCATCCAGACCCTCATCTGCGCGGTCATTCTGCAAGTCGGTTATTTTATTGGGATTCTCGTCCTGGTCGCCCGCGAAAAGCGGCGGATGCGCGAAACCTTCGCGCGGGATCGTGGCGCCGAGGCAATGCAGGCGGACGCCGTAAAAAGCCCGCCGCCGCATGGTGCCAAACTGACCGATATGTAAGCTTTCACGCAGCTTCATTTATTGCGTCGCAAAAAAATCGCTTGCATCCACACCCGTGACACTTTCTGCTGGCCAAATCCTGACGGTTGGTCAAAGCAGAAGGACAATCCATGGTGAGCGGTTCACAGCCCATTTGCGTCATCATCGCTGCGAAAAATGCATCCGAAACGATCGATATCGCCATACGTTCCGCCCTTGTGGAGCCGGAGGTCAGGGAAGTCGTGGTGATCGACGACGGTTCCACCGACACGACGAGCGACGTGGCGCATGCGGCGGATGACGGCACCGGCCGTCTGCGGGTCGTGCGATTCGAGGTCAATCGAGGCCCTTCGGCTGCGCGCAACCACGCCATCTCGATTTCATCGGCGCCGCTCATCGCCATTCTCGATGCGGACGACTTCTTTTTCCGGGGCCGTTTCGCCGCCCTGCTGGCCGATGACGACTGGGATCTGGTGGCCGACAACATCGCCTTCATCCAGCAATCGGTTCCCGGCGCCTCCTCCATGCAGCCGACCCGCTTCGAACCGCAGGCGCGGTTTCTGTCGCTCACGGAATTCGTGGAGGGAAATATTTCCAGGCCCGGCGTCGTACGCGGGGAAACCGGGTTTCTGAAGCCGGTCATACGCCGCGCTTTTCTGGATAAACATGCACTGCGTTACGATGACGGCCTGCGGCTCGGCGAAGATTACGAGCTTTACGTGCGGGCGCTGGCCGCCGGTGCACGTTACAAGGTCATCCGCCATTGCGGATACGGCGCGATCGTGCGCGGCAACTCGCTGAGCGGCCGCCATCGCACCGAAGATCTTCGCCGCTTGTACGAGGCGGACAAGGCCATTCTCGCCGGCTGCCGGCTTTCGGCAGAGGAAACGGCGATCCTGCGCGAACATGAAAAACACATCCGCGCCAAATTCGAGCTTCGCCATTTTCTCGATACGAAAAAGCAGAAGGGCATGGGCGGCGCGCTGAGCCATGCCCTCGCACGGCTCCCCGCCCTGCCCGCCATCACGCGTGGCATCTGGAGCGACAAGACCGCCCGATTCCGTAAATCGCCGCCGGTGCGGGATGTGCGTTATCTGCTGGACGGTACGCCGGTTTCTTAAGGGAAGAATCCACTGCTGCAGGAACGACGACAAGTCCGCCTTCCGTTCCTCCGTCATGCGGGTCCTCGGAACAAGTCCGAGGATGATCCGGCATGCAGCCACGGCGCGTCTGCGCCGTGAAAGAATCTTTCGCGATCAATGACTTGATCGCGCTGGACCCCGGATCAAGTCCGGGGTGACGGCTGGCGGGTTCTCCGCTTTTGCCAAACGCATGGGTGCCGCTGCACTTTATCCGTGGCGTGAAAAGAAGCACCACCGCCGGTTATCTTAGATCACCCTCAGAGATAATCCCGCTTCACCGTTTCCAGAACGGCGGCGAAGCGCTCCTTGCGCTCTTCCAGCCGACCATCCGGGCTGAGACGGGGCTCCGCGCGGCTTGCCTGCCAGAGCGCCAGGGTGGAAGGCGCGGCCAGCACCTGTTTGGCCAATTTGCGCAATGACCGGGATTGCGTTTCCTGCGGCCGCACCAGCACGTCACCCTCATGCGTCGGACCATCATGCGCCGGAACGGAACCGGTCTCGGCAACGACGGGGCCGGGCGGCGGCGGGAAGCTCATGCCCCAGAAACGCGAGCCCTTTTTCGCCGCCTCGGCGCGGGTCGAAACCGGTACGTAACGCGGCTGATAGTCGACACCCACGCTGCCGGCCCAGTCGCTCCATTTGAAGCTGTTGATCGAGGGGGATGTGCTGACCGCGACCCATGGCACGCGGAAGGCATCGGCAAGGATCGCGCCATGCATGGATTCGGCAACGATGAATTCCGACTGGGCGATGGCGCGGATGACCGCTTTCGCCTCGCCGCGCGGGTCGAGATAGGTCAGCCCCGCCGGTTCGCACACCGTTTCCCACATGCCGAATTCGGCCGATTCCCAATGCGGAACGAAGGTCTTCTTGTAGAGCTTGGGCAGGCCCTGGAAGTCAGGCATCTCGGTGACCATCACGGCCGGATCGACAATACCCTTTTCGGGGGCGAGCCCGAGCTTGGCGGCGGTTTTTTCGCCGCGCACGCAGCGAATATCCCAGAACTCGGTGCTGGTATCCGGCACCGCGCCATAACCATAACCGCTGCCAATCACCAGCTTGCGCTGCTTTGCGGGCAAAAGAACGTCGTTCAACACCGTGCCGACGCCGACCAGCATGACGTCGTCATGCACATCGCGCAGGCCCGGAAGCAGAAAATCCCACAGCCACAGGTTGAGATCGTCACCGAAATTTCCGTGATGAGATTCCCAGTGGTAAGGTTTCATGAGGTCACTCCTGGGTGAAAAAACATATAAATTCTTGCGGGCGAGAATTCGCTCATCTGGAGCGGACGATTTTTCCTGCACCGAGTTCGAAAGCGGCGCGCAGCAGTGCGGGATCGCGCATCGCCCATTTCAGGAGCAGCCCGAATTCGGGTGCCTTGCGCCGTTTCAGATTGCCCGCCTGGCTCCACAGCGCCTGTTTGCGCGCCGTGTTTTTATAGGAAGCGATGGAGGCGACATCGTCCGGCCGGCGTGAAAAACGCCCCTCCAGCGTATCGAGCGCCACCCAGGTATTGAACTGCTGGCGCAGGAACTCCGGCGAGGTATTGTCGATGCTGTGGAAGATATTGACGCCCATTCCACGCATCGCGCCGGCATCGTCACACAGAAGCGTACGCTTCGATGCAAGGATGGAATCACAGAAAAACAGCACATCTTCGGCCGCCAGTCTGAGCGCCGGGTCAAAGCGGATCTTTTCAAAAAGAGGACGGCCGATCACCATGCAGGAGAGATGCAGGAAGCTCCAGTTGCGCAGCATCACACTGGCCAGATCCGGCAGCTCGATCACCAGAGGTTTCTCGGAAAGCCGTGCCGCGCCCTCATTCTTCTCCAGCTCGGAAATGGCGAAATGATAATAAAATTCGTCACTTGCCTGCATGGAGGCCCAATAGCACTCGCCGCCGTAAGTCTCTAGCGCGAAGGCCGCATTCTGGAGATGACCGGGTGTCCAGATATCGTCGGAATCGAGAAAGGCGACATAGTCGCTGCCGTCGGGCACATGGTCGAGACCGGTGTTGCGGGCACCGCCCGGGCCGGCATTGGCCTGTTTAATGACGATAATCCGGTCTTTCTCAACCTGCGAAAGTTCCGCAAGTTCCTGATCGATCGGGTATGGCGATTCGTCATCGACGATGACAAGATCGAAATCCTGGTAAGTCTGCGCAAAAACCGATGCGAGTGCACGTCCCAGGACACCGTGCTGCTTTTGGTAGTAGGGAATGACGACAGTAAATCTTGCCATTGTTTCGCCCCTTGCGTTGATCAAGAAGTGTCGGGCCCGATCCTAAAAGCGGCCCCGATGGTATCGGCAACTCCCAACCGGCTTCCTCCCGCCGGCCTCCAGAAACAGGATGCTTGTATGCCCCCAGCGCCAAATGTAAAGACCATCACCACGAATGTCGGCTGGAGCGTTTTATCAAAAACAGGGACATTCGGGCTTAAATTTGTCACGGTCCCGATTCTCGCAAGACTGCTTTCCCCGGAGGAATTCGGGGTGGTGGCAGTAGGACTAACGGTTGTACAGTTTCTGACCATGATCGCCGGCGCAGGGCTCACCTCTGCGCTGATCGTCGAGAAGGAAGAGGATATGGATACGATCCATACCGTCTTCTGGGCGAATCTCGCGATCTCCTGCACCATGGCCGCCGTTCTCTACATTTGGGCGGAATTTTTCGGCGGGCTGCTGGGCGCGGTGGAAAGCGCCTACCTGCTGCGCATCATGGCCTTCCTCATTCCGCTGCAGCTTGCCGGCGATGTCGCCTATTCGCTGCTGGCGCGACGCATGAATTTCAGCAAGGACGCGCTCTGGAGCATGGCGTCGGAAAGCATCGCGGCGATTGTGGCCGTGGCGCTCGCCTTTATGGGCTTCGGCGTCTGGGCGCTGATCATCCAGCTTTTTGCCGCCGCCCTCATCCGGCTTGTCGGGCTTTACGCGGTTTCGCGTTATTGCCCGCGCTTCGTCATGAAACCGCGCCGGCTGGTGCCGCTCCTCGGCTTCAGCTCCGGGTTGATGGGTTCGGAAATCGCCAATTTCGTTACCTTCCAGTCGCCGATGGTGGTCATTGCCCGGCATCTCGGTCTGGCGGATGCCGGCGCCTATTCCGCCTCCAACCGTTTTGCCAGCATTCCCAACCAAGTGGTTCTGTCGGCCGTCATGGGCGTTCTGTTTCCCGCCTTCAGCCGCATGATGGACGATCCGCAGCGCCGTCGCGACGCGCTGATGTTCAGCACGCAGGTACTGACCGTGCTGCTTGCACCGATGATGTTCGGCCTCTGGGCCGTGGCCGAACCGGCCATGCTTGTCATCTTCGGACAGAACTGGGCCTATGCCTGGCCGGTTCTCGGGCTGCTGGCGCTATCGAAGGCCATTCTGACACCGTGCAGCACCTTCATCCCCTATCTCAAAGGGGCGGGTTACGGCCGCGTGCTGTTCTGGTCGGCGACGATCCGCGCCATCGTGACAACGGTCGCGGTCTGGCTCGCAGCACTTTACGGCACCCTGATCGACGCGATGGTGTGGCTCTGCATCGTCAATGCGGTAACGCTGGTCGCCTATTCCTGGGCCGTATTCAAGGCAAGCGACACACCGTTTTTCCGTGGCCTCTATGTCAGCAGCAGGCCGATGATCGCGGCGCTGGTGATGGCCGTTGCGGTGCGCTACCTGCTTCACGTTCTGGCCGAGCGCATTCCCAATGCCACCCTTCAGGTTCTCATCGGTGCTGCCGTGGGTGGCGTCATCTATGCGGTGCTGATCCTGCTGACCGAACGCGCCTTGCTTGCGAAAATCTTCGGCATGGTCAAATCGCGGCGCATGCGGGATACTGCAACCCAAGGTTAGAAATCTCGCGGAAAAATGCGCCTCATTTCCGCCGTTAAGCGGCCTTGCCACGGTGTTTTCATTCACCGCGGCAAGGTCGCGTCACCTATCTTTTTGCGATGCAGCATCACGACAAATGACAAATTCACACGCTTCAGCGATTTTTAACGACGCGCGAATTTAGAAAAAATACATTAATTTCAACATTTTGATTTTTCATGGGCGCGGAAATGCAGTGAACGCCAGACATTCACCCGCAAAATCTAAGCTTGTGTTTTTCCCGCGTCGCCACATTTTATCCCAAAGTCGAAACCAGACTTTCCAGTGCGGGCTTAAGTTCGCTCTGGTTGCAACGCGGCGTGGGGAGACGCCGCCCAATAGGGGTGACTGATGTGACTGTCGATCAGAACCTATCCTCCCGTATCAACTTGATGCGCATATTGCTGATATCAGGGATCGTGTTCGTCCATGTGCCGCACGATGCCGAAACCAGCCCTTTTCTCGGCCTTTACGGCTTCTTCGACTGGCTGCGGGTTTTCCTGGGCGACGCGCTGTTTCGCATCGGCGTGCCCTGTCTCAGCGCCATTTCCGGTTACCTGCTGTTTCGCCGCGGCATGAGCGGTTTCAATTATCCGGCGACGATCCGTTCCAAGTCGAAAACCGTGCTGCTGCCCTTCCTGCTGTGGAATGGCGCGCTGTTTGCCGCCGTGCTGCTGATCCAGCTTTTCGATGTCGGCGTCGGTTATTTTCCTGACCTCTGGAACGCCAGCCCGCGTGAAATCATCAGCCACGGAACGGCGCTTGAAGAGCTGCCGGTGAATGTGCCGCTGTATTTCCTGCGCGATCTCTTCGTCTGCATCCTGCTGTCGCCGGTGCTCGCCTTTCTGATGCGCCGTTTCGCCCTGCCGACGCTCGCCATCCTGCTCTTCATCACCGCCATGCCTGATCTGACGATTTTCATCGTCCAGAAGAAATCCATCCTTTTCAGCTTCTCGCTCGGCATTGCGCTTGCGCTCCACCGCGTCGACGTCAAGGCTCTCGACCCCTATGCCGTGCCGATCATGGCGCTGACCTTTGCCGCCTCGGCCATGTTGGCGACCGGGCTTTATTTCACCGGTCCGGAATTCACCTTCTGGCTCAACATGTCACGCAACCTGCTTGCCGTCTTCGGCGCGCTCGGTTTCTGGGCGTCTTCCGCGCTGTTGATACGCAGCCGGCTTGGCCAGCGGCTTGCCGAAACCGGCAGCCTGAGCTTCTGGATTTTCTGCGCGCACTATCCGCTGCTCGTGATCATGTGGATGGTGTGGAACAAGGGCGGGCCTGATTTTTACCCGGCTTTCTATATCAGCGCGACGCTTTCCGCCTTCGTCATTCTGGTGGTCAGCAATGCCCAGACCCGCAAATATCTGCCGGCCGTTTATGCCGTGCTGACCGGAAGCCGCAGCGGCAAAGGCAAGGCGAAGGCCGACTTTGCCGCGAAACGGGCCGCCATGATCGGCCCGCCGACATCCGAAACGCTTTATTCGCAACGACAGAGGTGAACCAATGACAACATTTGTCACCCGCGTTCAGACACGCATTCTTCTCGCCGCGGCCCTTCTGGCCGCCCCTTTTGCGACGCCGGGCCAGGCGCAGGAAGGCAATGGCGCATCCTTCATCGAGAACTTCGATTCCATGGACAGAAGCTTCTGGTACGTTTCCGACGGCTGGAACAATGGCGCGCATCAGAATTGCACCTGGTCGAAGAAACTGGCGACGGTGGAAAACGGCCAGCTGACACTCGGCTTCGAAGAAGCCAAGGCCGGCGACCGAAAATTCGCCTGCGGTGAAATCCAGACCAAGGGGCGTTATCGTTACGGCACCTATGAAGCGCGCATGAAGACCGCCACCGGCTCTGGCCTGAACTCCGCCTTCTTCACCTATATCGGCCCGACCGACAAGAAACCGCACGATGAAATCGACTTCGAAGTGCTGGGCAAAAATACCGGCAAGGTGCAGCTCAACCAGTATATTTCCGCCAAGGGCGGTAATGAGAAGCTGGTGCCGGTGGAAGGCGGCGCGGATGCCGGCTTCAACGACTACGCCTTCGTCTGGGAGCCGCAGCGCCTGCGTTATTACGTCAATGGCAAGCTCGTTCACGAAGTGACGGATGAGTCGAAAATCCCGCAGAATGCCCAGAAGATTTTCTTCAGCCTGTGGGGCACCGATACGCTGAAGGACTGGATGGGCGCCTTTTCCTATTCCGGCGCAACGCAGATGATCGTCGACCGGTTTGCCTTCACGGCGCTCGGCGACAAATGCCAATTCCCGGAATCCATCGCCTGCGCGCTTAACTGACTGTCTTTTGAACCAAAACATAAGTCGCAGCGTCTTTGACGCATGAAAGCAACCGGAACCCCTGCATGATCCATGTTCTCTATCTCGCGCACGATCTGTCGGACCCCGCCATTCGCCGGCGGGTGCTGACCCTGCTTGCGGGCGGGGCGCGGGTCACGCTGGCGGGTTTCCGGCGCGGACAGAACCGATTGGCGGAGATTGAAGGCGTCGTACCCGTCGTGCTCGGGCAAACCGCCGACGGGCAGTTTCTGCAGCGTATGGCGGCGGTGGCGAAAGCGAGCCTCTCGCTCGGCAAGCTCTTGAGCGGCATCTCCGCACCCGATGTCATTCTTGCCAGAAACCTGGAGATGCTGGCGCTGGCAAAGCGCGCCATGTCGATCTATGCCGGGCAGCCGGCGCTGGTTTACGAATGTCTCGACATTCACCGCCTGCTTCTCAACACGGGCAAGCCCGGACAGATGCTGAATGCCGCCCAGCGTTATTTCGCCCGCGACGCCAAGCTGCTGGTGACGAGTTCCCCCGCTTTCGTAGAGCATTATTTCAAGCCCGTATCCGGCCTTAACCTTCCCGTGTTGCTGCAGGAAAACAAGGTGCTGGCACTCGACGCCACCACTACCGCCACGCCGCAACCGCGCGCACCCGCCCCCGGTGAGCCATGGAAGATCGGCTGGTTCGGTGCGCTTCGCTGCCGCAAGTCGCTCGAAATCCTCGCCGACTTTGCAAAGCGCATGGAAGGCAAGGTCGAAATCATCCTGCGTGGCCGGCCGGCCTATTCGGAATTTGCCGATTTCGATGGCTTCGTGGCTGCCGCTCCGCATGTGCATTTCCACGGTGCCTATAAGAACCCCGAGGACCTTGCCGCCATCTATAATGAGGTGCAGTTCACCTGGGCGATCGATTTTTTCGAAGAAGGCCAGAATTCCAGCTGGCTGCTGCCCAACCGGCTCTACGAAGGCTGCCTTTATGGCACCCTGCCGATTGCGCTTGCCGGCACGGAAACCGCCCGCTTCATCGAAAGGCTCGATATCGGCTTCGTCCTCCCGAATGCCCGTCCGGAGGATCTCGTCGCCCTGTTTAGCCAGATGAACCCGCAAACCTATGCGGACGCCTTCAACACCCTCTCGGCAACAGACAGGAAACAATGGCTGACTGACCGCGACGATTGCCGTCAGCTGGTCCAGCACTTGTCCTCGCTTGCCAAATCCGCCTCCGGCCATGCCCGTGAAGCGCAGTTTTCACCCGTGTAGCGCGTAGGGGGCAAATCATGGAAGGTCGTAGCAATTCCGGCATCAGAACGCTGATCGTCATTCCCTGCCTCAATGAGGCAAAGACGATCGAAGGACTGCTTGTCAAATTCACCGGCGCAATGGATGGGCGGCTTTTCCGCATTGTCGTTGCCGATGGCGGCAGCGCGGATGGAACCCGCGATATCGTTTCCGCCTTTGCGGCGAAGGACGAGCGCGTCACGCTGCTTGCCAATCCGAAGCGCATTCAGAGCGCCGGCATCAATCTTGCCGTCGCCACCTTCGGCGAGGATTTCGATTATCTCATCCGCATCGACGCACACGGCGATTATCCCGACGATTATTGCCAGCGGCTGATCGAGGATGCCGAGCGCACCGGCGCGGATTCCGTCGTCGTCGCCATGGATACGGTCGGCCACGGCCTGTTCCAGAAGGCGACGGCCATCGCCCAGAATTCGAAGCTCGGCAATGGCGGCTCCAAGCACCGCGAAGGTGCCAAGGGTCACTGGATCGACCATGGCCACCATGCACTGATGCGGATCGCCGCTTTCGATGCGGTCGGCGGTTATGACGAGAGCTTCAGCCATAACGAGGATGCCGAACTGGATTTCCGCCTGCGCAAATCCGGTTTCCGCATCTGGATGACCGACAAGACCCGCATGACCTATTACCCGCGCGCCAGCGTCATGCCGCTGTTCCGGCAATATCTCGCCTATGGCCGCGGCCGCGCGAAGAACCTTTTGAAACATCGCTCGATCCCGAAAATCCGCCAGATGATTCCGCTCGCCGTGCTGCCGGTCTTCATTTTCGCCTTGCTGTCGCTCGTGCACTGGGCGGCGCTTATTCCGCTCGGCCTCTGGATCGCCGCATGTGTGGGTTATGGCTTGTGGATGGCAATAGGTCAGAAAAACCCATACGGCCCGCTCGCCGCCTTTTCGGCGATGGTGATGCATCTGGCCTGGTCCACCGGCTTCTGGCTGGAACTCCTGAAATTCCGGGGAAGAAAGGCTGTCTCATGACCGACAACACCGTCACCCGCCCGCATGATTCGAAAACCGTCGATATCGGCATCTGCACCTACAGACGCCCGGCGCTGGTTGCCACACTTCTGTCACTCTTCGAGCTGGACGTGCCGGAAGGTGTGAAAGTTCGGCTGATCGTCGCCGATAATGACGAGGAGCCGAGCGCCAAGGCGAGCGTCGATCGCCTGCGCGAAACCGCACCCTTCGAGATCACCTATGTCCATTGCCCGAAGTCGAATATTTCGATTGCCCGCAATGCCTGCCTGTCGGAGTGCAAGGCGGATTATCTGGCCTTTATCGATGATGACGAAACCGCCCCGCCGCATTGGCTGGCCGCCCTTCTGGAAAAAGCCGACGAGACGGGTGCAGAAACCGTTCTCGGCCCAGTGACGGCAGTTTACCGGGACAATGCACCGGGCTGGATGAAACGCGGTGATTTCCACTCGACAGTCCCCGTCTGGGTCGATGGCGAAATCATCACCGGCTATACCTGCAATACGCTACTCAGGATGGAAGCACCCTCGGTGAAGGGCCGGCGCTTTGCGCTGGCGCTCGGCCAGAGCGGCGGCGAAGACACGCATTTCTTCTCGCATCTTCACGCCGCAGGCGGCCGCATCGTCTTTGCGGAAGATGCCATGCTGTCCGAACCGGTGCCGGAAAATCGGGCAAGCTTCATGTGGCTTGCCAAGCGCCGCTTCCGTTCCGGCCAGACCCATGGCCGCGTGCTGGCGGAAAAGAAGCCCGGTGCTCGCCGCGTGGTTCAGGTCATCAAGGCCGGCTCGAAGGTGCTTTATTGCGGCGTCTTTGCCGCGCTGAACGGCTTCAACGCCGTGCGCCGCAACCGTTATGCGCTGCGTGGCGCGCTGCATATGGGCTCGATGAGCGGCGCCTTCGGCGTGCGTGAAATCCGCCAATATGGCGCGGTGGAGGCGACCTGATGGAAAACCTTGCCTCGCCGCCCGATATCAGCTTCGTCATTGCGGCCTATAATGCCGCGGATACGATCGAAGCCGCCATTCAAAGCGCGCTCGACCAGCGGGGTGTGACGCTGGAAGTGATCGTCGTCGACGACCGTTCCGCCGATGACACCGTCCCCTTCGTCGAGGCGATTGCCGCCATCGATCCGCGTGTACGCCTGCTTACTCTTGCCGAAAACGGCGGTCCGGGCGGTGCGCGCAATGCCGGCATCGAAGCCGCGACCGGACGCTGGATCGCCGTGCTCGATTCCGACGATGTCATCCGCCCGGAGCGCTCCGCCTGCATGATGTGCCGGGCGGAAGCCGCCAATGCGGCGATTGCGGTCGATAATCTCGATGTCGTCTATACCGACGGCAGGCCGATGGAGACGATGTTTCCGGAAGAGTTTCTGGAGGAGCGGTCGGCCCTCACCCTTGAAGACTTCATTTCGTCCAACATCCTGTTCCGCTCCACCTTCAATTTCGGCTACATGAAACCGATGTTCCGGCGCGATTTCCTGAACGATGAGGGATTGCGCTTCCGCGAGGATATCCGCATTGGCGAGGATTATATCCTGCTCGCCTCGGCACTTGCCGCCGGCGGCCTCTGCGTCATCGAACCGAAGCCGGGTTACATCTACAATATCCGCGAAGGCTCGATTTCGCGCGTGCTCGAACTTCATCACGTCGAGGCGATGATGCGGGCGGATCAGGAATTCCTGAGCCACTACACTCTGCTGCCGGCCGCCATGGATGCGCAGCAGGCGAGAGCCCGCAGCCTGCGGCTGGCGCATAATTTTTTGACATTGGTGGAAAACATCAAGCGCCGTTCGGTACTCGGCGCCTTGAAGACCACGATAAGGGATCCTGCCGTGCTGGGGCACTTAAGAATGCCCATTGCAGTGCGGCTGAGGAGGCTGCGGGACGCGATGTTCGCGCCCGCGGCGAATACAGGGGTGAAAAGACAGATTTCGTGAAATTTACGCGTGGACGAAATCTGCGCGGGGACTGGGGACAGATCAAACCTTGATGAAGGAGAACGCGATGGACCTGAACAAAACTGTCAGAAAAGCCGTCATTCCGGTAGCCGGCAACGGCACGCGGTTTTTGCCCGCCACCAAGGCGATGCCAAAGGAAATGCTGACGATCGTGGATCGTCCCGTTGTGCAATATGCCGTTGACGAGGCAATGCAGGCCGGTATCGAACACATTATTTTCGTGACGAGCCGCAACAAGACCGCCATCGAAGACTATTTCGACAGCGCGCCTGAACTCATCAATACGCTCACCCGCTCCGGCAAGACCGTGCAGGTGCTTCAGCTGGAAAAGATGCTGCCGGTTGCCGGCACGGTGAGCTATACGCGCCAGCAGGTGCCGCTCGGTCTCGGCCACGCCGTCTGGTGCGCACGCGAACTGGTGGGCAAGGAACCTTTCGCCCTGCTGTTGCCTGACATGGTGTCCTATGGCGCGCGCGGCTGCATTGCCGGCCTGATGGAACTTTACGATGAAGTCGGCGGCAATATTCTCGGTGTCGAGGAATGCCTGCCGGAAGAAGTGTCGTCCTATGGCGTCGTCGGCGTCGGCCAGAAGGTCAATCATGGCTTCGCCGTCACCGAAATGGTCGAAAAGCCGGAACCATCCAAGGCGCCTTCGAATTATTACCTGAACGGCCGTTACATCCTGCAGCCGGAAATCTTCGATATTCTCGCCAGGCAGGAACGCGGCGCGGGCAATGAAATCCAGCTGACCGACGGCATGAAGCGGCTTGCCGAAAAGCAGTCTTTCCATGCGCAGAAATACACCGGTCGCACCTTCGACTGCGGCAGCAAGCAGGGTTTCATCGCCGCCAACGTCGCCTTTTCGCTGCTGCGCGCCGACATGGAGGCGCAGGTTCTCGCTTCCGTGAAGGAGCTGGTGGCAAACCACGAAAGCCGCGTTCAGGCGGCCTGACTTTCATCGCGCCGCCGGGGGAGGCGGCCGGCGCACCAATAACGGGAGGCGGGAAGGCGAGCATTGTTCGGCTTCCCGCGTACCATTTTTAGTTCACAAGGTAGGTCCATGCACCACAAGACCTTTAAATCCAATATCGGTTTTCCGGAGTCCGGCAAGGATTCCGACACGTTCATCGACCTCGACCGCCTGTGGGCCGCCGTGGTGCGCCGCGCCAATGTCATTGCCGCCGCGGTCATCGCCGCCGTGGTGCTGGCCGGTCTTTATCTGGTGCTTGCGACCCCCGTTTACACCGCGATGACGCAGGTACTGCTGGATGAAAGCCTTTCCCGCTACGCGGAAGAGGAATCGCCGGTGCCCGCCGCGCAGATCGTCGACAACCGCATCGCCAGCGCCGTGGAAATCCTGAAATCCAAGGAAATGGCGCTGACCGTGGTCGACAAGGCCAAGCTCGATGAGAACGACACCATCGTCAATCCGCCGATGTCGCCGGTCGAGCTCATCAAGACTTCCGTGCGCGGTATCCTCAACCTCGTCCTGCCGGGCGATCCGCCGGTCTCAGAAGCCGCCATCCGCGCCGGACGCCGTGAAAAGGCCGCAGCAGTGCTGCAGCAGTCGCTGACGGTGGAACGTGTCGGCCGCAGCTCGGTCATCGCCATCTCCACCCGTTCGACCGACCGGCAGCTCGCCGCGCAGATCGCCAAGACCTATGCGCAGGCCTATCTCACCGAACAGCTGAACGCCAATTTCGATGCCAGCGAGCGCGCCTCCGTTTGGTTGCAGGAGCGCATGACCGACCTCAACCAGCGCGCGCAGTCGGCCGAGCTCGCGGTACAGAAATTCAAGTCGGACAACAACATCGTTTCCTCGCGCGGCGAGCTGATGTCCGAAGGCCAGCTTGCCGACCTGAACGGCCAGCTGATCGCCGCGCAGGCCGATGCCGCGACGGCGTCTGCCCGTTACAACCAGTATAAATCGATCATCGACCGGGGCCCTGAGGCGGCTGTCGACAACGCCGTCGTTTCGGCCCGCGACACCGACAACTCGGTCATTCAGGATCTGCGCAAGCGCTACATCACCATTTCCGACCGGCAGCAGGGCATCGTCCAGCAATTCGGTGCCGACCACCCGCAGGCGGTGGCGCTGGACGCCGAAAAGAAAGAGGTTTCGCGGCAGATCTATCAGGAACTGCAGCAGCTGACCGGCAGTCTGAAAAACGAATACGACGTCACCAATTCCCGCGTGCAGTCGCTGCGCGATAATATCGACCGTGTGGCAGGCCGCAATTCCGAGGCCAACATCACCATGGTCCAGCTGCGCGAGCTTGAGCAGCGGGCAACGGCGTTGCGTACCCTGTACCAGTCCTATCTCGGTCGTTTCGAGGAAGCGTCCCAGAAGCAGTCGCTGCCCATCGCCAAGGCGCGTATCATCTCCGAAGCGGGCCTGCCGACATCGCCTTCCAGCCCGAAAAAGACCATGACCATGGCGCTTTCGGTCGTTCTCGGCCTGATGCTGGGTGGGGGTATTGCCGCACTTCTCGAATTCCGGGATCGCTTCTTCCACACCGGCAACGATGTGCGTGACAATCTGCGCATGCGGTTTCTCGGTTACCTCCCCTTCATCGGTGAAAGGGGCGTCGAAAACGCCAAGGCGGGCAACAGCGCCGCCACGCCCGGCGGCGAGAACGCCACGCTTGACGAAAGCGGACAGGTCTCGTTCCAGAAAATGCTGCGCCTTGCCGTCGACAGCCCGCGCTCCAGTTTTGCGGAAACGCTCCGCAACGTGAAACTGACGGCGGATGTCGTCATTCAGGAACGCCAGTGCCGGGTCATCGGTGTGATTTCCTGCCTGCCGAACGAAGGCAAATCGGTCGTGGCGCTCAATCTCGCCGGGCTGATCGCCTCGACCGGCAAACGCACGCTGGTGGTGGATGCGGATATCCGCAATCCCGGCCTCAGCCGCATGCTGACGACACGGCAATCCGCCGGTCTGGTGGAAGTGGTGCTTGATGAAGTTCCGTGGACGCAGGCGGTGAAGGTCGATACGCGCACGAAGATGGGTATCCTGCCGGTTTCCACCAGCAACCAGTTCGCCCATTCGAGCGAACTCCTCTCGTCCTCCGGCATGCGCAAATTCATCGATTCCGCCCGCGAGGCCTGCGATTACATCATCGTCGACCTCGCGCCCGTGGTTCCCGTCATCGATGCCAAGGCCTTTGCGCCGCAGGTGGACGGCTTCGTCTTCGTCACCGAATGGGGCAAGACGCCGATCCAGATGGTGCAGAACCTGATGGCCAACGAACCGCAGATCGCCAACAAGACGCTCGGCATCGTGCTGAACAAGACCGACATGACGGAACTGCAGCGTTATGCCGGCCCGGGCGGTTCGGAGCACTATCATGAGAGCTTCTCGGCCTATTACGGCGATGCGAAGCCGCCGGTGAAGGAAAACGCCTGAATGGTGATCCGGCCCGGTGAAAACCGGGCCTTCGAAACGACGAAGGCTCCAAGACTGGGGCTATTTAGCAAAGGTCACCTCCCCGCGCCGTCAACTCCCCGAGCCGGGGTCCAGCCAGCCCAAATCCTTGGGCTGAAGGGGTCTTCGCGCCGCGCAGACGCGCGTCGGCTGGATGCCGGATCATCCTCGGACTTGTTCCGGGGACCGGCATGACGGAAGAATTGTAAAATCTCAACCGCTGCCTATGGCATTGCCCCCGAAATTGCGCATTGATGGCGAAAAGCCAAATCGCAAGCAGGACCAATCTCATGCCATCACCCATCGCCTTTGTTTCACGGATGAACGCGGAAGCGGAATCCGTCTGGAAAGAGGCGCTGCGCGCCGCCATGCCGCGGGAGGAAATCCTCTCCTTCTCTGAATTGTCCGCCGACCAGAAACAGGCGGTGGATTTCGCCATCGTCGCCAATCCCGATCCTGCCGATATTGCCGCACTGTCGGGCCTGACATGGATCCACAGCCTGTGGGCGGGCGTCGAGCGGCTGGTGCTGGAACTGGGTGAGAAAGCTCCGCCCATCGTTCGATTGAAGGATCCCGAGCTTTCCCGCGTGATGGCGGAGGCGGTGCTGGCATGGACCTATTATCTGCAGAGGGACATGCCCGCCTATCGCGCCAACCAAGAGAAGGCGCTGTGGCAGGAACTGGACTACCGCCATCCCGGCGAGATGACCATCGGCCTCCTCGGCCTCGGGGCGCTCGGCACGGCCGCAGCGGAACGCCTCACCCATGCCGGGTTCAACGTCGCCGGCTGGAGCCGCTCGACCAAGGCGATCGGGGGCGTGGAAACGCTGACCGGTGACGACGGACTGCAGGCACTGCTGGAAAAGAGCGACATCCTCGTCTGCCTCGTGCCGCTCACCGACGCGACACGCGGTCTTCTGAATGCCGGCCGTCTCGCCACGATGAAGCAGGGGGCCGCACTCATCAATTTCGCCCGCGGCGCGGTCATCGTCGCCGACGACCTGATCGCAGCACTCGATTCCCGCAGGCTTTCGCATGCCGTTCTCGATGTCTTCGAACAGGAACCGCCACCTGCGGCTTCGCCATTCTGGCAGCATCCCGGCGTCACCGTCCTGCCGCATATTTCCGCACCGACAAGCCGGGAAAGTTCCGCCCGGATCGTTGCCGGCAATGTCCGCACATGGCGGGAAACGGGCAAGCTGCCGGAAACGGTCGATATGGCCCGCGGTTACTGAACCGGCGACAGGGCGGCCTATTCGGCCGCCACAGACCTACCCGTATGAGCCTGTTCAACGGCCGAGATGATCTGCTGTTCGTCATAGGGCTTGGTCAGCAGCACCGCGCTTTCCGGTGCGCCCTCCGGCAGATGGCTGTCGCCCGTCGCAAAGACAATGGCAAGCCCCGGCTTGCGGCGCAGGGCCTCCACCGCCAGCTCGCCGCCCTTCATGTCGGGCAGGCCGATATCGGTGACGAGAACGTCGATCTGGCCTGCCTCGATAACCTTCAGCGCCTGCGCCGCATTGCCGGCCTCGACGACCGCAAAGCCGCTCTCCGACAACATCTCCGTCGAATTCATCCGGATCAACTCGTCATCCTCGACCAGAAGGACACGTATGGACCGGTTTTGATTTTCGACCGCCCTGACCGGTTCGGAAGATTTCGAAGAACCCGGCGCAGATGCCGGCCGCGCGCGCGACAGCGAGACCTGTTTGCGGTTGGCGATCACATGGCGGATGCGCCGCGCCAGCGCTTCACGCGTATAGGGTTTGGAAAGCAGCTCCACCCCGGCATCCAGCTTGCCGCCATGCACGATGGAGTTTTCCGTATAACCCGAGGTGAAGAGAACGGCGAGATTAGGCAGCCGTTCCTGCGCTCGGCGCGCCATTTCCCGGCTTTTCAAAGGCCCCGGCATCACCACGTCAGTGAAGATGACATCGATCGGAATGCCGCTTTCCACCACCGTCAGCCCAGCCTGCGCATCACGGGCGGTGAGCACGCGGTAACCGAGGTCGCTCAAGGTCTCGACGACGGTGTTGCGCACTTCCTCGTCATCCTCCACCACAAGAATGGTTTCCGTTCCGCCCTCGACAGGGCCGGTCGGCATCACCACTTCCCTGTCCTCATCGGCGGCGGAGCGGGGCAGATACATCTTCACCGTCGTACCCTGTCCCAGCTCGCTATAGATGTTGACGTGGCCGCTGGACTGTTTTGCGAAACCATAGACCATCGACAGGCCGAGACCGGTGCCCTTGCCCTCCGGCTTCGTCGAAAAGAACGGCTCGAAGACCTTTTCGAGAATCTCCGGCGACATGCCGGAGCCGGTATCGGTGACGGCGAGCATCACATATTGCCCCGCCGAGACCTCCGAGTGCTTGCGGGCATAATCGCGGTCGAGAACCGCATTGCCCACTTCGATGGTCAGCTTGCCGTGCCCTTCCATGGCGTCGCGCGCATTGATGGCCAGATTGAGGAGCGCGTTCTCCACCTGATTAGGGTCGGCATAGGTGTTCCAGAGGCCGCCCGATGTGATGACCTCCACCTCGATCGCCTCGCCGAGCGAACGGCGCAGCAGATCGTCCATGCCGGTCACGAAACGGGCGATGTTGATGACGCGCGGCTCAAGCGCCTGGCGGCGACCGAAGGCCAGCAGCTGGCTGGCCAGCTTTGCGCCGCGGTGAACGCCGGCAAGCGCGTTTTCCAGCCGCCGCTCCGCACGTTCATTGCCGATCACATCCTTCGACAGCAATTGCAGATTGCCGGCGATCACCTGCAGCAGATTGTTGAAATCATGCGCCACGCCGCCGGTAAGCTGGCCGATGGATTCCATCTTCTGCGCCTGCTGCAGCGCCTTTTCGGTCTGGCGGCGCTCGGCCATTTCCGCCTCGACACGGGCTTCGAGGCTCTCGTTCAATTGCCGAAGCTGCTCTTCCGCCCGGATGCGGTGGCGGATCTCGCGCTCGAGATTGCTCGCATGTTCCTTGAGGGTGTTTTCGGCCCGCCGCTGTTCGGTGATATCGGTGTGAACGCCAACCCATTCGGCAATAGCACCAGACTTGTCGAAAATCGGTACGCCACGGATCGAAAAAGTGCGGTAGACGCCGTCATGACGGCGCACCCGATGTTCCCAGATATAGGTCGACTTTTCCGCAACCGCCTTGTTCCAGCTGTCGACAGATCCCTGCCTGTCCTCGGGATGAACGGCATCCGCCCAGCCAAAACCCTGATATTCTTCCGGAGTCTGGCCCGTCAGCGCGGCCCAGGCCGGCTGTTCGCCCATCATCCTGCCATCGGCGCTATTGGTCCACAGCACGCCGTGCACGGCATCCACCGCGGCGCGGAAACGATTGTTGCTGATGAGGATTTCCCGCTCCGAGCGCTTGCGCTCCTCGATATCGATGATCAGCACATAGATGCCGTCGATGGAGCCGTCGGCAATGTAACGCGGAACGTAACGGATTTCGGCGGCGCGCGTGGTGCCGTCAGGCCTGCTGACCATGGTATCCGAAACGATCTTCTCACCACTGAGTGCGCGGTCGAGATAGGCCCTGCGGGCCTCGAAAAATGCCTCGCCGACGATTTCGGGAACGCTGCGACCGATCACTTCCTCCGCGCGGCGGCCGAACCATTCCAGATAGCCGTCATTGGCGAATTTATAAACGTAATCGCGGTCGACATATCCGACCAGAATCGGCAGGGCATTGGTAAGCCGGGTAAGCTCCTTGCGGCTCTGCTCCAGCGCCTCCACGGCCTTTACCTTGTCGGTATTTTCAAGCACGGTGCATAAAACACCGTCCACCGTCCCGCCCTCATTATAAATCGGCGTGTAGAACAGGTCGAAGATCACCTCTTCGGGCAGGCCATGCCGCATCAGCGTCATCGGCTGATCGCGATAGGCCATGACCTCACCGCGAAAACCGGCTTCGAGAATGCGGCTGTTCCAGTCCCATATTTCCGGCCAGATGCCGGGCACCGTTCCGCCCAGCGCCCGCGGGTGATAGTTGCCGGCGATCTCCGAATAGCCGTCATTATAGATCATCACATGATCCTTGCCCCACATCAGCACCTGCGGAATGGGGGAATTGACGACGGAATTGGCTTTCTGCCTCAGATTTTGCGGCCAGTCGCAAATAGGACCGAGCGATGTCTTCGACCAGTCGAAGCGGCGCACAAGCTCACCCGTTTCACCGCCACCGATCGGCCATACCGGGGCAGCACGAAGATTGGTCATTCAACATCACCACAAAAATCGAGAGAAAATCTCCCGTAATACAGAACAGGATAAAAGTCCAAGAAAACAAAAACTTCCGTTTATTGTTCCCGGCCTTTTTCAAATTTCGAAAAAGTTCCATTCTCGCGAAATATTCGGATGCCTTGCCGGATCGGTCACGCGCATTCGGTATCCCGGCATCGCAAATTTGGAAATCCCATCCGCCGGATCGGGTAATTGATTGATAATTGCCATCCTCAATACGCCAGAATCTGCCGCAAACGGAACGGCCACAAAGGAATTATTAAGCCTCAATACGGGTGCTGGCGGTCGCGGTGCCGCCAGCACCCGGGTCTTCGCCACACCGCGACCAGAGGGAACAACAATGAAAATACTTTTGGGTGCCACAATTCTTTCCGCCGGCTTCGCCTTTTCAGGCGGTGCTGCCTATGCCGCCGACTGTGGAAACGTGACGATCGCCAGCATGAACTGGCAATCCGCCGAAGTCGCCGCCAATCTGGACAAGCTCATTCTCGAAAAGGGCTATGGTTGCTCCGCCGAAATCGTCACCGGCGACACCGTGCCGACCTTGACCTCCATGGCCGAAAAGGGCCAGCCGGATATCGCCCCGGAAGCCTGGGTGAGCCTGCAGCCGGAAATCGTCAAGCAGGGGCTGGAAGGCGGCAAAGTGGTCGCGGCCGCGAAAATCCTCTCCGACGGCGCTGTGCAGGGCTGGTGGATCCCGAAATATGTCGCCGACGCCAATCCCGATCTCAAGACCATTCCGGACCTCTTCAAACATCCCGAACTTTTCCCTTCGCCGGAAGACAAATCCAAGGGCGCCGTGTTCAACGGCCCGCAGGGCTGGGGCGGCACCGTCGTCACCGCGCAATTGTTCAAGGCCTTCGGCGGTGAAAAAGCCGGCTTCACCCTTGTCGACACCGGCTCTGCCGCGGGCCTCGATGGCTCCATCGCCAAGGCTTACGAAGCCAAGCAGCCTTGGGTCGGCTATTATTGGGCTCCCACCTCGCTGCTCGGCAAATATGAGATGGTGAAGCTCGGTTTCGGCGCGGATTATGACGCGGCGGAATGGAAGCGCTGCACATCCGTCGCCGACTGCGCGGACCCGAAGCCGAACGCATGGCAGGTGGATGACGTGCAGACGCTGGTGAGCAAGACCTTTGCCGACCGTGCCGGCCCGGCCATGGACTATCTGAACAAGCGCGCCTGGACCAACGACACCGTCAACAAGCTGATTGCCTGGATGACGGACAACCAGGCGACCGGTGAAGATGGCGCCAAGCACTTCCTCAAGGAAAACGAAGCGCTGTGGACGGGCTGGGTATCTCCAGAGGTCGCTGAAAAGGTCAAGGCCGCCCTTTAAAGGCCGGTCATCGCATATCTGCCCGGCAAACGGCGTCCGCCACCGGCGACGCCGTGCCCGCATCGGCTCCTGAATGCCTTCCAGCTTTCCGGTGACGATGCGCCAGTTCAACGGAGCGTTCCGCTTTTTCGTCCGGAAGGATGCGCGGCGCTCTGGCGATTTTACTCCCGGAGCGCGGAGGATACCGATCCCCGCCTCCGGTTCGTCATGGAGAACAGGATATGGAATGGCTTTTCAAATTTCCGACCATGAATGACGATGCTCTGCGCGGCTTGAAAAAAGTCATCGACGAGGGATTCCGGGCATTCACCCGAACCTATGGCGGCGCGATAGAGGGGCTGTTCACGCCCCTGCAGAGCTTTCTCATCTGGGCGGAAAGGCTTTTGATCGGCGCACCCTGGCCGGTCGTTATTCTTATTGTCGGCGCGCTCGCCTGGTTCGCCAGCCGCAGCGCCACCATTGTAGCCCTCTGTTGCGGCATTCTCTTCGCCATCGGCTGGTTCGGCATGTGGGAAGACACGATGAAGACGATTTCGATGATCTTCGTCTGCGCCGTGCTGTCCATCGTCATCGGCCTGCCCATCGGCATCGCCATGGCGCGCTCCAACCGCCTGCAGAACGTGGTCAACCCCATTCTCGACGTGATGCAGACGATGCCGAGTTTCGTCTATCTCATTCCCGTCGTCATGCTGCTCGGCATCGGCCGCGTGCCCGGTGTCATCGCCGTCGTCATCTACGCCATTCCACCGATGATCCGGCTCACCAATCTCGGCATCCGCATGGTTGACCGCGACGTGCTGGAGGCGGCCGATGCTTTCGGCTCATCCAAGCGCCAGAAGCTTTTCAAGGTGCAGCTGCCGCTCGCACTCCCCACCATAATGGCCGGCATCAACCAGACCATCATGATGGCGCTCGCCATGGTCGTCATCGCCTCCATGATCGGCGTGCAGGGCCTTGGACAGCCGGTGCTGAAGGCCATCGCCAACCAGTATTTCACGCTCGGCGTGTTCAACGGGCTTGCCATTGTCGGCATCGCCATCATCTTCGACCGCATCAGCCAGGCCTATGGCCTTCGCCTGCAAAAACACCGGGAAGTGGCGCATGGCTAGTCAATCGATCGAAATCCGCAGTCTCTACAAGATTTTCGGCTCCAAGGCGGCCGATCACGTCGAAGCCGTGAAGGCCGGCATGTCCAAGGCTGAGCTCAACGCCAAACATGGCCATGTGCTCGGCCTGCGGGATATCAACATCACCATGCCGGGCGGGCAGATCACCGTCATCATGGGCCTTTCCGGCTCGGGCAAATCGACGCTGATCCGCCACGTCAACCGGCTGATCGACCCGACCGCCGGCGAAATTCTCTATGGCGGCACCGATGTCTGTCGCCTCAACGAAGCGGATCTTCTGGAATTCCGCCGCCACAAGACGGCGATGGTGTTCCAGAAATTCGGCCTCCTGCCCCATCGCAACGTGCTGCAGAATGTCGTCTACGGCCTTGAGGTGCAGGGCATCGACAAGCGCGAACGTGAGGAGCGGGCGGAAGTCTGGATCAGGCGCGTGGGGCTGGAAGGCTTCTCCAGCCACTACCCCAACCAGCTTTCCGGCGGCATGCAACAGCGTGTGGGTCTGGCGCGCGCCTTGACCAACAATGCCGAAATTCTGCTGATGGACGAAGCCTATTCGGCGCTCGATCCGCTCATCCGCGTCGACATGCAGACGGTGCTGCTGGAACTGCAGAAGGAGCTGAAGAAGACCGTGGTCTTCATTACCCACGATCTCGATGAGGCGTTGCGGCTCGGCGACAAGATCGCCATTCTGCGTGATGGCGAAATCATCCAGCAGGGCACGGCGGCCGAAATCGTCATGTCGCCGGCCGACAGCTATATTGAGGCCTTCGTCGAAGAGGTCAATCGCGGCAGGGTCATTCGCCTCCGCGCCATCGTGCAGCCGGAATTTTCCGGCCAGTCGCGGCTTCAGCTCGATGCGGATATGACGGTCGAGGAGGGCCTGCGGGCGCTGGTCCGGGAAAATGTCGGCAGCGCCACGGTTGTCGGAGAAAACGGCAAGTCGCTCGGCGCTGTCACCACCGATGCCATCATGCGCTGCCTCGTCAGGACCGCGCATGGTGAAGACGGTGGCATGGCGGAACGGCTTTCAGGCTGAACCCTCAAGCCAGCGGTTCATGCCCTTCGCCGCCGCCTTGCCGGTGGCAAAGCAGGCGGTCAGGAGATAACCGCCTGTCGGGGCTTCCCAGTCCAGCATTTCCCCGGCAACGAATACACCGGGGATGCTTTTCAGCATGTGGTTGCCATCAACACCGCTCCAGGCAACGCCGCCGGCTGCCGAAATCGCCTCGGCAATCGGCCGCGGCCGCACAAGCGGTATCTCCGCGTGTTTTGTTCTCGCAGCGACGAAATCATCCGGCATGGCCGCGATATCGGGGAAGATCTCCCGCAGCAGCCCGATCTTGACGGCGGAGAGACCAGCGGCCTTGCGCATGCGGTTTGCGAAACTCTCCTTCCGGCCCAGCTTCGCAAGGTCGCGGCTGAGCCGTTCCACCGTGCGTCCGGGCGCAAGATCAACGGCAAGCGATGCTCCGCCCGCCTGTTCCAGCCGGTCACGCAGCGCGGCGGAATGGGCATAGATGACGCTGCCTTCAATGCCGTGTTTCGTTATCACGAATTCGCCCTGGAAGGCCCCGGCAGGAGAAATGGTCACGGTGGATTTCATCGCTTCGCCTGAGAAACGCTGGCGGAAGATATCGCTCCAATCGACATCGAAACCACAATTGGCCGGGCGGAACGGGGCAATCTCCACGCCTCTGGCCGCGAGCGCCGGAACCCATGCGGCATCGGAACCCAGACGCGGCCAGCTTGCGCCGCCGAGCGCCAGGAGAACGGCATCTCTTTCGACGGCGACTTCGCCCTCCGGTGTCGCGAAAACCAGCCGCTCACCCGAAAAGCCCGTCCAGCGATGCCGCGTCCTGATGGTCACGCCCTGCGTCTCCAGCCGGGCGAGCCACGCCCGCAGCAGCGGCGAGGCCTTCATGACGGTGGGAAACACCCGGCCAGAGGTGCCGACGAAGGTTTCCTGCCCCAGCCCTTGCGCCCAGTCGCGCAGCATATCAGGCGTGAAATCATCGAGAGCCGCACGCAGCCGCGGTTCCGCCTCGCCAAAACGGTGGCGGAAACTGTCGTAATCTTCGGCATGGGTGATGTTGAGGCCGGATTTTCCGGCCATCAGCAATTTGCGCGCCACGGTCGGCATCGCCTCGAACACCGTCACGGCATGGCCCGCCGCCGAGAGCATCTCGGCCGCCATCAGCCCCGCCGGCCCGCCGCCGATAATCGCGACCTGCCTCCCCTCGCTCAAAACCCTCTCCTTAGCCATCTTTGCCGTTGAGAGCCTTATACCGATTTCCGGGCGCGAATATATGCGATATTGAACGCGGATGTTCACGCTCGACCGCCCCGTTACCTTTTCGCAGGATATCAAAAAAAGCCGCTTCATCGCCTTCGCCGCACCGGTAACCGGCGACGAGGATGCGAAAAATTTCCTCGCGGCGCATTCCGACCCGGACGCCAACCATAATTGCTGGGCGTGGCGAACAGGTCAGACCTATCGTTTCAGCGATGACGGCGAGCCTTCCGGCACGGCAGGAAAACCGATCCTTCAGGCGATAGACGGCCAGGCGCTGGATAATGTCGCGGTTCTCGTCATCCGCTGGTTCGGCGGCATCCTGCTCGGCAGCGGCGGGCTGATGCGCGCCTATGGCGGCACGGCGGCGGCCTGCCTTCGGCTTGGTGAGACCTCACCCGTCATCGCTTATGTCAGCGCGACCTTGAGCTGCCCCTTCTCCGATCTGGCGCTGGTGAAATCGCGGCTCTCCGCCACACCGAACCTTAGGCTCGAAAAGGAGGATTTCACCGGCACCGGCGCGGATATGCTGCTTTCCGTTCCGGCCGGCGAAGCCGAACGGCTGACCCGGCTTCTGAGCGACCTGACCAGCGGGCGCGTCAGTCTTCACATTCCGGACTAGAACATCTCCAGCGACTGTCCGAATGCGCAATTCGTGCTAAGGAAGCGATATGTCACTCAAGCTTTCCAACCCCATCTATAATCCGCCGCTCGACCCCTGGCTCACCATCGTGCACCGCGATGACGACCTGCTGGTGCTGGACAAGCCGAGCGGGCTTTTATCTGTGCCGGGGCGTGATCCGGCGCTCTCCGACAGCCTGATGACGCGGGTGCAGCAACAGTTCCCGAAAGCGCTGATGATCAACCGGCTGGACAAGGATACGTCAGGCATCGTGCTGATGTCCCTGAACCGCAAGGCACATGCGATGATCGCCGCGCAGTTCGAGAAGCGTGAAACGCGCAAATCCTATGTGGCCGTTGTGTGGGGAACGGTCGCGGGCGAAGAGGGCGAAGTGGACCTGCCGCTGGCCATCGATCCCGAAAATAAACCCCGCCACCGCGTGGACCATGAAAACGGCAAACCGGCGCAAAGCCTTTGGCGCGTCATGGAGCGATTGCCGCTTCCCGCGACGAGGTTGGCGCTTACGCCCCTCACCGGCCGTACCCACCAATTGCGGGTGCATATGAAGGCGCTTGGCCACCCCATTCTCGGCGATGAATTTTATGCCGAGGGTGAAGCGCTCGCCGCCGCGCCGCGCCTGATGTTGCATGCGCAAGAGGTGGGCTTTCGCCATCCGGATGGCCGCGACGTCACCTATGCCGTGCCCTGCCCGTTCTGAGGTCGCAGATGAAGGAAGAAAACGAGAGTTTCGTGGTGGATTTTGTCGGCGGCGCCGTCGGCCACCGTTTCCGCTCCGGCGAAGGCCGCGGACAGGCCTTGCCGAAAGCCGCCGGTTTCACCAAAGGCCGCACGCCGAAAATCGTCGATGCCACGGCCGGGCTGGGGCGGGATGCGTTCCTGCTCGCATCACTCGGGGCTGACGTCACCCTCATCGAACGTTCGCCGGCCATGCATGCCCATCTTGCCGATGGTATAAGCCGCGCCCTGGAAGCGGGCGGCGCCTATGCCGAGGCGGCGTCGCGCATGACGCTGCTGCATGGTGATTCCCGTCAATTGCTGAAAGAGCTTTCGCCCGAAGTGGTGGTCATCGACCCCATGCATCCGCCGCGCCATAATACGGCGCTGGTGAAAAAGGAAATGCGGGTGCTGCGGGAACTGGTGGGCTCCGATCCCGATCAGGTGGAGCTGATGGAGGTGGCGCTTGCCCATGCAACAAAGCGGGTGGTGCTGAAATGGCCGCTGCGCGCCGAGCCGATGCCGGGTATTCGCAAGCCTTCGCATCAGATAATGGGCAAGAATACCCGTTATGATGTCTTCATGATCTTCGGAAAATCTCTCGATCAGGAGGAATGATCAGCGGAAGCTCGGCTTGCGCTGCGCATTCATCAGAAGCTCGTGCCTCGAGGCAAACTCGCCGAACAGCTTTCTGAGCCTGACCTCCTCGGCCTTATCCAGCCGGTAACGCCGGCAGAATTCCGCGACGTTGAGGATCGGCTTCGGTCTGTTCCCGTCTATCGTCTTGTTGTCGATGATCTGCATGTCGCCCTCCGTGTAACAAAGGGGAAAACGTGATTGCAGGCATGCGGTTCCTTATGAATTCGCACGGGTGAGAAAAGAGCGTGGCGTCTGCACACGCAATGATCAAGTTTTCTTGAAACTCTCGAAGGAAACGAAATCCTCCCCAAATGGTTTCATGCGTGACCTTAACGAAGGAAGGGAGACCCATGTTCCATAACAACCGATTTCTGAATTCGACGATCCTGTGCGCGCTGCTTGCCGTGCCGCTTTCCGGCGCCGCGCACGCCCAGACCGCCCCGGCTGCCGAAACGAAACGGCCGAATGCGCCGGATCAGAAACCGGCTTTTGAGGGCCAGACCCGCGCGCCGCAGGCCGCTGCCCAGCCGAACGTCGAAAAAACCGTTATCGCCGAGGGTCTGCCCCATCTGTGGTCCATGGAATTCCTGCCCGATGGCCGCATGATCGTCGCCGCCAAGGAAGGCGCCATGCATATCGTCGCCGATGGCAAGGCCAGCCCGGCGATAGAAGGCGTGCCTGAGGTCGCCTCCGACGGACAGGGCGGTCTTCTCGACATCGCACTGGCACCGGATTTCGAGACATCGCGCAAGATATTCTTCTCCTTCTCCGAACCGCGTGATGGCGGCAACGGCACCTCCGTGGCCTCGGCCAAACTGACCGAAGAGGGAGGCACGGCGAAGCTGGAAGACGTCTCGGTGATTTTCCGCCAGATGCCGACCTATGACGGCGACAAACATTTCGGTTCCCGCCTCGTTTTCGGCCCGAACAACGAGCTTTACGTTACCGTCGGCGAACGTTCGGACGCAAAGCCGCGCGTGCAGGCGCAGGACCTGTCGAGCGGTCTCGGCAAGGTTTTCCGCATCGATACCGAAGGCAAGGCCTTTGAAGGCAACCCTTTCGCCGGCCAGCAGAATGCGCTTCCCGAAATCTGGAGCTATGGCCACCGCAACCTGCAAGCAGCAGCGCTGGATGGTCAGGGCAGGCTCTGGACCGTGGAGCATGGCCCCAAGGGCGGCGATGAGCTGAACCTGCCGAAAGCGGGCCTCAACTACGGCTGGCCCGTCATCACCTATGGCGTCGAATATAGCGGCCGGTCCGTCGGCGACGGTGTCACCACCAGGGAAGGCATGGAGCAGCCGGTCTATTATTGGGACCCGGTCATCGGCCCCTCCGGCATGGCCTATTATGACGGCGACCAGATTCCCGAATGGAAAGGCGCCTTCATCGTCGGTGGTCTGGTGAGCCAGGGCCTCGTCATTCTTCACATCGATGGTGACAGGGTCGCGACCGAAAGCCGCCTGCCGCTCGAGGCACGCATCCGCGACGTGAAGATCGGGCCGGATGGCGCGGTTTATGCCGTGACGGAAGAGCGGGGCGGTGGTGAATCGCAGATTCTGCGGATCGCCAAGGCTGTTTAAGAAAACCCATGATCGGAATGACAGGCCGCCGGAACGAAGGCGGCCTGTTTTTCGTTTGCCGCAGCGTGAAACCTGCCGGGAAAAACAATGCCACAACCGCCGACCCGCCTTCTTGCCAAAATCGGACTTGCCTATGTCAATGATCAGGAGCCGGGTATTGCCCGCGAAAAGCGCGGGCGCGGTTTCTGTTACCGTCTGCCGGGCGGCGATCTCCTCTCCGACAGCGTCGAACTGAAGCGCATCAAGTCGCTCAGCGTGCCGCCCGCCTATAAAGATGTCTGGATATGCATCGACCCATCGGGCCATCTGCAGGCCACGGGTTTCGATGCGCGCGGGCGCAAACAATATCGCTATCACCCCGACTGGCACGCGCTCCGGGGCGAGACGAAATTCTTCCAGCTCAAGAGCTTCGGCAAGGCGCTGCCCGCCATCCGCCGCCGGGCCATTGCCGATATCGAAAAGCAGGATCACGGGCAGGAGATGACGCTTGCGGCGCTCACGCTGCTGCTCGATGCCGCCTATCTGCGCGTCGGCAACCGCTCCTATCTCGAAACCAACGGCACCTATGGCGCAACGACATTGCTCAAGCGGCATGTGTCCTTCGGTGAAACCATCGAGTTGCGGTTTGCCGCCAAGGGCGGGCAGAAGGTGAAACGGCAATTGCGCCACCCACGCCTCCAGAAAATCCTTGAGGAGATCGCCGATCTGCCCGGCAAGGAACTCTTCGTCTGGCAGGATAGCGAAAACCGGGTCCATTCCGTCGATTCCAGCGACCTTAATGCCTATCTCTCGCGCATCGGCGGGCAAGGCATTTCCGCCAAGACCTTCCGCACCTGGGGCGGGACGCTCGCAGCCTTCTGCAACGCGATGGAACATGTGGCGGCGGGTGAAAAACCGAGCATAAAGGGCATGTGCCAGGCAGCGGCCGCAGAGCTTTCCAACACGCCCGCCATCTGCCGCAAGAGCTATGTGCACCCGGCCGTCCTCAATATCGCCACGGAAGAGAAAGCGCAGAAAAAGCTTGGCCGCATCCTGAAGGTCGGGGCAAAACCCGTCTCCGGCCTCAGGGCGGATGAAAGACGGTTGCTTGCCTTCCTGCCCTAGAGATCAGCGGCTTGCCGCCCATTCCGCCAGTTCCCGCTCGGCCCTTTCCAGCGCGCTGTAATTCAACAGCTTGCGCAGGAAAGCGACGGTAACCGCGCGGGTTCTGAGATTATACCGGCCTTCCGCCTCGTCATCGCCGGCCGCCTGATGCACGTTCAGTTTCTCATAAAGACTTTGCAGACGGTTCTGCACGCTGCGCAGCGACAGGTTACGGCGGCGCGCAATCGCCTTGTCGGTAAGGCCGAGCGCGACATCGACAAGGATTTCATATTCGGAATCGGTAAAACCATGCGCCTTGCCAAGGCTCTTTTCCTGCAACCCGCGCACTTCCCGGTCGATCACGCATTGCGCCTCGATGAAGATGCTGCGCAGCGCCAGTCGCAGGCGGTCATCGGAGGCCGATTTCAGCACATAACCACAAGCGGCGCCTTCAGGCACGATGCGGGAGACACCGCGCACATAGGCTTCGTCGGAATAGTTGGACCAGAACAGGATGCGGGTATCCGGTCTTTCCTTCCAGATGGTGCGCGCCGCCTCGATGCCGTTGCGCTCATTCATCTGCAAATCCATGACGATGTGGGCGGCCCGGTTTTCCCGCGCGAGCTTCTCGCCGGTTCTGCCGTTTGCGGCCTCCAGCACCTTGTCGCATTCCGGCAGGGCGGCTCTTACCGCCTCGTTCAGATAGGCGCGATGCAGCGCATCGTCCTCGACGATCAGCACGTCCATGTCACAACTCCTCCCGCCGGTCGAAAGCACTTGCCGGCAAGGTCACGGTGATGCGGGTTCCAGCCCCTTTGCCATTGCCGCCAATATCGAATCTGGCCGAAATCAGCCGCGCCCGCGTCTTCATGTTACCGATGCCGAGGCCGCCGGAGGCCCCGCCTTCGCCACCACCGCTGCCGTCGTCGCTCACCGTCACCCGCAGCCCGCCGTCGATTGCGGTCAATTTCACGGCAATCGCTTGGGGCTGGGCATGGCGAATGGCGTTATTGACCGCCTCCTGCACGATGCGGAACAGCGATATGGCCACCGTCTTGTCGAGCGTCTCCACCAGCCCGTCCGTCTCATCCGTCACCGACCAGTCGATTGCCGAGCCGCTGTCGCGCACGGAACGGTCCACATAGGTCTCGATGGCCTCAACGACGCCGAACAGTTGCAGGATCGAGGGTTTCGCCTCCTCGATGATCTCGCGCAGATCCTGCATGCAATGTTGCAGGCTGCGCACCACGGGCTCCAGCATCTCGCCTGACAGGTCGGGGGTGTGGCTCATGCGCTCGATGCGCCGCGCCAGCCGCGTCAGGTCCGCCAGCGTCTGGTCATGCAGATCCATGCCGATGCGCTGCCGCTCGGCCTCCAGCGCCTCGGTCAATTGCAGTGCGCCTAGACGCAGGCCCTCCTCGCGGGCATTGGCGCGCGCTTCCTCGATGGCCGAGCGTTTGGCCTGTTCGGCGGCGCGGATGGCGTAGAAATAAGGCGCCAGAAGATCGGCGACCGCGCGGGCGTTCGTCACATCCTCCATCGTATAGGCGTTCGACTGATGGGAGGAACAACTGAGCGCGCCGATAATGTCGCCATGCACCTTCATCGGCACATGCAGGCGGCTATGCAGATTAAGCTCGATGATCGGGCTCGAAAACGACCCCTCGAAGTGGAAGCGAGGATCGGAGCAGGCGTCGCCGCTCAAGAGGTACTCCACCTCGCCTGACAGCAGCGAACGGATCGGACTACCCGTCAGAAGGGCGGGCGGCTGCCGGCTCCAGGCGCTGACGAGACCGCTCTCATAGGCGATGTGATATTTGTCATCCAGCTGCTTGATGCAGACATCCATATGGTCATGCGGAATGATGTGGCTGATCTCGGTGGCGACCGCCTGAATGATGGCGTTAAATTCCAGCTGCCCGGCAAGCAGCCGCGAAATGCCCATATAATGATGAAAAAGAGCGCTTTTCGGCGTATCCAGCATATGCGGACGCCCTCCCAAGCGCCAGCCTTCGACCATCGCGGCGAAGATTCAACCCGTTGGGTGCCGCATCATCCATTCTGCGCCCGACGGTGGCGTTTCGTCCTGCGGGTTCCCGCAAGCTTTCTGCGGAAACCCGCAGGAAGATTGCCGCGATCCGCCTGTACAAGCCAAATCTTCTTGGTCATTCTCGCTTCTACTGGGGAAAGGAGCTCCAGTGCAAAGGAATTCCACCTGCCGCCGAGGAGATTTGCGGCACGCCGGAGTTCCGGGCTCGAAAAGGGCAAGCCACGAGGGAGGAAATCAAATGGCTTTCAGGAAGATGCTTCTGACATCGGCCGCTGTCGCATGCGCAGCTCTGCCGATCACCGCTCATGCCGACACGTCGGCCAAAAAAATTGCGCTTTCAAACAATTATGCCGGCAATTCCTGGCGTCAGGCAATGCTGACGAGCTGGGACAAGATCACCAAGCAGGCGGTTGCCGACAAGCAGGTCGCCACCGCTGACGCCTTCACGACGGCCGAAAACCAGGCGACCGAACAGGCGGCACAGATCCAGAACCTCATTCTTCAGGGTTACGACGCCATCGTCATCAACGCCGCTTCGCCCACCGCGCTTAACGGCGCGGTGAAGGAAGCCTGCGATGCCGGCATCACCGTCGTGTCCTTCGATGGCATCGTCACCGAGCCCTGCGCATGGCGCATCGCGGTCGATTTCAAGGCCATGGGCGAGAGCCAGATCGATTATCTCGCCAAGGCCATGCCGAAGGGCGGCAACCTGCTCGAAATCCGCGGTCTCGCCGGGGTTTCGGTGGATGATGAAATCCACGCCGGCATCGCTGCAGGCGTCGCCAAGAACCCGCAGTTCAAGATCGTCGGTTCCGTCAATGGCGACTGGGCGCAGGATGTCGCGCAGCGCGCCGTCGCCGGCATCCTGCCGAGCCTTCCCGAAGTCGCGGCCGTGGTGACGCAGGGCGGCGACGGTTACGGTGCGGCGCAGGCTTTCGCCGCCGCCAAGCGCCCGACACCCACCATCGTCATGGGCAACCGCGAAGACGAGCTGCAATGGTGGAAACAGCAGAAGGATGCAAGCGGTTACGAGACCATGTCCGTCTCCATCGCCCCCGGCGTCTCGACGCTCGCTTTCTGGGTGGCGCAGCAAATCCTCGACGGCAAGGATGTGAAGAAGGACCTGACCGTGCCCTTCCTGCGCATCGACCAGGCCAACCTTGAAGAAAATCTGAAGACGACCCAGAAGGGCGGCGTGGCGAATGTGGAATATTCGCAGGAAGACGCCCAAAAGGCCATCGCATCGGCCAAATAGGCCGGATCGGCTTTAAGCCTGACTATTGCGGCGCTCCCGGAACGGGCGCCGCAATAATCACCGATATATCCGATTTTCAGATCACTTTTTCACATCAATGGCGTAATTGCTCATGAATGACATCATCGAGGCGGAAGAGGTCGTCGCGGCACGCGGCGTGAAGGTCGTGTTCGGCGCGGTAAGAGCGCTTGACGGGGCCGATCTCGTCATCCGCACGGGGGAATGCCTCGGGCTCGTCGGCCATAACGGCGCGGGAAAATCCACCATCGTCAACGTCATCAATGGCGGGCTGACGCCGCATGAGGGTTCCGTTTCCTATGGCGGCAACGACAGCCGCCACGGCATTGCCGCCGCGCGCGCGAACGGCGTTCGCTGCGTGTTTCAGGAGCTGTCGCTCTGCCCGAACCTGACGATCAGCGAAAATGTCCGCATCATGCATGCCACCACGGGTGGGCGAAACTGGCGCGGCCGTGCGCTGACGACGATCCGGCAGACGCTCGACGAAATTTTCCCCGGCCACGGCATCGATTGCGAGCTGCCCGTCGCCGAACTTTCCATCGCCGAACGGCAGATGGTGGAAATCGCCATCAATTTCTGCCGCATACCGCGCGCGCCGAAACTGGTGATCCTTGATGAGCCCACCTCTTCGCTCGATGCCGGCCTCGCCGAGCAGCTGATGGATTATGTCCGCCGTTTCGTGCGTGAGGGCGGCTCGGTTCTGCTGATCTCGCATATTCTCGGAGAAATCCTGTCGACGGCCACCCGTATCGTGGTGATGAAGGATGGCCGGGTGGTGGCCGACCGGAAGGCCGCCGACTTCACCACCCGCTCGCTGGTGGAAGCCATGGGCAGCGTCGTCAAGGAACAGGACGGGCGACGGGGTCAAAGCCGCAAGGCAGGCGAAAAAGTACTTTCCATGCCGGCGCGCCGGGGCGAAGGCCTTGCCTTCGAGGCCTTTCGCGGCGAGATCGTCGGCCTTGCCGGTCTCGGCGGCCATGGCCAGACCGAAGCGCTTCTCGATCTTTATCTTGCCCGCAACAATAGCTGGCTGCCCGCGCGCAAGACCGATATCGCCTTCGTGGCGGGCGATCGCAGCCTGAACGGCACCTTTCCGCTGTGGAGCATCCTCAAAAACCTGTCCGTCGCCTCGCTCAGGGATATTTCCTCCGCAGGCATGGTGGACAGAGGCAGGGAAACCGAGCTTGGGGCGCAATGGAAAAAGCGCATCGAAATCCGCACGCCCGATATGGGCAACAAGATCCTCTCCCTCTCCGGCGGCAACCAGCAGAAGGTGCTTTTCGCCCGTGCGCTCGCCACCACCGCCAGCACCGTTTTGATGGACGATCCGATGCGTGGCGTCGATATCGGCACCAAACAGGAGGTCTATGACATCTTGAGAACCGAAGCCTCCCACGGCCGCACCTTTATCTGGTACTCCACCGAAATGGACGAAATCCGCCTTTGCGACCGCGTCTATGTGTTCCGCGACGGCGCCATCCAGGCGGAACTCGTCGGCGACGACATTACCGAGCAGAATGTGCTGGCCGCTTCCTTTGCCGGAGAAGATCACGCATGAAACTCTCGGCAAACGCACTCCGCCTCATCATTCCCGCCGCCTCGCTCGCCTTCCTGCTCGCCGCCGTCTTCTACATGCAGCCGCGCGCCATGAGCTATACCGGCATGAACCTGCTGTTCAATCTGGCGGTGCCGATCGCGCTCGCCACCATTGCGCAGATGCTGATCATGTCGGTCAACGATCTCGACCTGTCGATGGGCACCTTCGTCAGTTTCTGCGCCTGTGTGACCGCCACTTTCCTGCAAACCACGCCCATCCTCGGAATTGCGATTTTTGCCGGTGCGATTGCGGTCTATGCATTGCTGGGCGCCATCATCCATATCCGCGCCCTGCCCTCCATCGTCGTCACGCTCGGCATGAGCTTCGTCTGGGGCGGCCTCGCCGTCCTCATTCTCCCCTCGCCCGGTGGCCAGGCCCCCGCCTTCATCCGGGCGCTGATGACGGCGAAGCCACCGCTCGTGCCAATCGCCATCGTCGCCAGCCTCCTGATCGCGGTCGTGGCCCATTACATCGTCATGCGCTCGTCTTTCGGCGTACTGATGCGCGGCGTCGGCGGCAATTTCCGCTCGGTCGAGCGCTCCGGCTGGTCGGTGGTCGGCATTCGCGCCGCGACCTTTGCGCTGGCCGGTTTCTTCGCGGTGCTGTCCGGTATCGCCCTTGTCGGGCTGACGACATCGGCCGACGCCAATATCGCCCTGCGTTACACATTGCTGTCGATTGCCGGCGTCATCCTCGGCGGTGGGGAATTCGTCGGCGGCAGGGTATCGCCCATCGGTGCCGTCATCGGCGCGCTGACGCTCACCCTTGCCGGCTCGTTCCTGTCCTTCATGCGTATTTCGCCGGACTGGCAGATCGGGGCACAGGGGGCGATCCTCATCATCGTACTGGCGCTGCGCATCCTGCTCAACCGTCTCGAAAAGCGGGAGAAAAACCAATGAACGGGCTTTCGTCCTTCTCCAAAAAACCATGGATATGGTCTTTTGCCGCAACGGCTGCGGTCTGGATCGTCACCGTGCTCTTCACCGGCGGTGCAAGCTCCTTCGGCCTGTCGCATGCCGCACTCACCTTCGCGGCTTTTTCGGTCATCGTCGGCATCGGCCAGATGTTCGTCATCACGCTCGGGCCCGGTAATATCGACCTCTGCGTTCCCGCCACAATGACACTATCGGGCACTCTGGCCCTGAAATTCATGGATGTGTCGGACAGCCTCATCCTGCCCGGACTGCTGATCGCCATCCTGATCGGCATCGCCATCGGCATCGGCAATTATGCGCTGATCAAGCTCCTGCGCATCCCGCCCATCATCGCGACGCTTTCCATGAGCTTTATCGTGCAATCCATCGCCATCTGGTCGAACCGCGGCCTGCGCATCAAGCCACCGGAAACATTGGCGACATTCGCGATATCGAGCTCTTTTGGCATCCCGAACGTGGCGCTCGTCGCCCTGCTGCTTTCGGTCGTCGCCTGGCTGCTGCTCGACCGCTCGTTTTACGGACGCTGGATTTCCGCCATCGGCCAGAGCACCTTTGCCGCCCGCATGACCGGCATCCCCGTGGATGGCGCCCGTTTCGTCACCTATGTGCTCTGCGCGGTGCTGGCAGCCATTGCCGGGTACCTGCTCGCCAGCTTTTCCGGAGGTGCTGCGCTCAACATGGGCTCGGAATATCTGCTGATGTCCATCGCCGTCGTCGTCATCGGCGGCACGGCGGTGGCAGGCGGCGATTCCAACGTGCCCGGCATCTGGGGCGCTTCGCTCTTCATGTTCCTGGTGGTGTCGATGCTGAATACCTATGGTTTCGGCGCCGGCATCCGCCTCATCCTCACCGGCCTCATCATCATATCAGTCATACTTCTGGCAAGCGGCCCCAAGGCCACGCGCTGAACCCATAACGACAAGCCCCCAAGCGGACCACGCTCATGACCACAGACAAGACCTCCCCTTACGAAATCCACGATGACCGCTTCCGCCATCTGATCGTCGGCAATGCCGAGCTGGAAGAGCTTTATTCCGGCTGCCGCTGGGCCGAAGGACCGGTGTGGTTCGCCGATCTCAACTGCCTGCTGTTCAGCGATATTCCCAATCAGCGCATGCTGCGCTGGGTGCCGGATGGCGGGATTTCGGTGTTCCGCCAACCCTCCAACTTCACCAATGGCAATACCCGCGACCGGCAGGGGCGGCTCGTTTCCTGCGAACATGGCGGCCGCCGCGTCACCCGCACCGAAGTCGACGGCTCGGTGACGGTTCTTGCCGACAGCTACGGCGGGAAAAGATTGAACTCACCCAATGACGTGGTGGTGAAATCCGATGGCAGCGTCTGGTTCACCGATCCGACCTACGGCATTCTTTCCGACTATGAGGGATACAAGGCCGAACCGGAGCAGAAGACGCGCAATGTCTACCGGCTCGACCCCGCAACCGGAAAAATCGACATCGCCATCGACGACTTCGTGCAACCGAACGGGCTTGCCTTCTCACCGGACGAAACGAAGCTCTACGTCGCCGACAGTTCCTACAGCCACGACGTCTCCCGCCCGCGCCATATCCGCGTCTTCGACGTGGTGGACGGCGTGAAGCTCGCCAATGGCCGGGAATTCTGCAATCTCGACAATGGCCTGCCGGATGGCTTTCGCCTGGATACGGCCGGCAACCTCTGGACCAGCGCCGGTGACGGTGTGCACTGCTTTTCCCCCGAAGGCACGCTTCTCGGCAAGATCAGGGTGCCGCAGACAGTCGCAAACCTCACATTCGGCGGGCCGAAAAAGAACCGGCTGTTCATCACCGCGACGAAATCGCTTTATTCGGTCTATGTCGCCGCAACCGGCGCGCAAACGCCTTGAGGTGCTGAAAAACCGGAGGACCCAGAAACCGGAGGAAACGGGCCGGGAAGGAACTGGCAAGACGGCTTCACCACGCTATAAAAGCGGAATGAACGACGATTCCAGCCCCTTCCTGACCGACGACATGGCCGAGGACGGCGACACGCCGGCCATTGAGCCCACCAGCCGGATGCTTTCCTGGGCGCGCAACTCCGCGCTCTACCGGCTGGAACAGCGCATGATGACGGAAAAGCAGCTGCGCGACGCCATCACCCGCAAGGCGCGGGAAAAATTCGAGGATATCAGCCGGCAACAGGTGAAGGCGCTCGGCGACTTTGCCGTGACCTTCGCTTATGGCATCAAGGCGCTCGATGACACCGCTTATGCGGAAATAACCGTGCGAAGCGGCCAGCGCAGCGGCAAGTCGAAACGCGGGCTCGCGCAGAAACTTCAGATCAAGGGCATAGCCCGCGAAACGGCAACGGCCGCGTTGCAGGAAACCAACGATCTGGTCGCCGCCGTCATCTTCGCGCGCAAGCGCGCCTTCGGGCCGTTTCGCCGTGTCGAACTGGACGAGAAGCGCAAGGCGAAGGAATTCTCCGCCTTCGCCCGCAACGGCTTCAGCTTCGAGATCGGCGCGAAAGTCATGGCGATGACCTTCGAAGAAGCCGAAGAGATTATCGCCGAAGCGCCGCTCTGACAGCTATTGCGGCAGGGGATGCGTTTTCAGATAGGCGATCAGGTCCGCAATATCGGTTTCGCTCCACAGACCGAAAAAGCGCATCGCATTTCCCGGGATCGCCTTCTTCGGGCTGGCGATGAACTTCTGCAACTCGTCTTCCGTCCAGACCCGGCCAGCCGCGCCGGCATCCTTCAGCGCCTGCGAATAATGGCCATAATCGGCCACGGAAGCCATCGGCCTGCCGACCACGCCCATCAGATGCGGCCCCATGCGGGTGCGCGGCGCATCGACGCTGTGACAGGTGGAACAGCGGCTGAAGACCTTCTCGCCATGGGCCGCATCGCCTTCGGCAAGGGCAGAAGCCGCAAGCAAGAGGAAAAACGCGGTCGCGGCCGCAATTTGTCGAGACACGGAAATCATGGCCCGGATAATACAACGCCCTCTCCGTCTGACAACGAAGAGGGCGTTTTTTGACATGCGACAGAATGCCCGGCCTCAGCCGGGCAATTCGCCGATCAGTTCATGGCCGTCAGCGTCACGGAGGTGCCGGTGGCGGCAAGGTTGAGACCAACCTGGCCCGTCACGCTGACCGTCTGCAGCTGGATGGAGCCAGAGGTGCCGCCAACGAGAACGTTGGTGCCGACGCCGAGACCGACCGTGACTTCAGCCGTTGCGCCCTGATAGAGGCCGCCGAGCGAACCGCGGTGGTAGCCGGCGGTCGGGGCGAAAACGGCCCAGACCAGACGGCCCTGCGTGGTGAAACCGAGGTCAACGCCCATCTTGCGGATGGCGCCGGTGTAATGGTCGGTACGACGGGCGCCCATGGTGGACTGGAAGGTGCAATCCAGTTCCTTGGCCGAGCCGAGAACGTAACCGACGCCGCCGCCGATATCGCAGGTGAGGTAACCGATCTTGACGCCGTTGCGATCGTCCTGCTCCTGCGGAGCCGGCTCATATCTTGCAAGGTCGGCAGCAAGCGCGGATGCGGTTCCGCCGAGGCCCATCGTCAATGCGGCAAAAGTTACGGCAACAGCCTTTTTCATCTGATTTTCTCCTGTTTTATTCCTACCCGCAGCAGCCCTTCTTGCCCTCTCCGGATATTGAATTCCGCACTGTTAACGTTTGTTCCCAGAAATCGATCCAAAACAACTTAATTGGAGGCGATGAAAGCGAAACGGTTAACAATGTCTGATGGCGGTAGGACGCCATTAAGACATTGTTAGGGCGGGAAATGCGTGCGGAATCGCCATCAACAGCCAGCGTTGACGGCCGTTGTTTTGCTGCAACAACCTCAGAGCGGCAGGGCGACGGGAAAGCCGGTGGCGGCATGGGTCATGACATCCATGCGAACGCCATAGATGCGCTGCAGCGTCTCCGGTGTCATGATCTCCTGCGGCGTTCCCCGTGCGATCAGCCGGCCGGAATGAAGCGCAACGATCTCATCGCAAAAGCGAGCCGCCATGTTGACGTCGTGCAGCACGACGATGACGCCGAGCCCCTTTTCGCGCGACAGTCTCTGCACCAGCGAAAGCACTTCGATCTGGTGCGCCATGTCGAGTGCGGAGATGGGTTCGTCGAGAAGCAGGCTTTCGGCATTCTGGGCCACCAGCATGGCAAGCCACACGCGCTGGCGCTCGCCGCCCGAAAGCGTATCCACAAGCCGGTCGCGGAAGGCGACGGTGTCGGTGAGTTCGATGGCTTCATCCACCTTCTCCTGGTCCGCTTTGGTGAACTGCCCAAGCGCGCCGTGCCAGGGATAACGGCCGAGCGCCACCAGTTCCTTGGCCAGCATGCCGGAGGCGGCCGGGGTATATTGCGGCAGATAAGCGAGCTTTCGCGCAAATTCACGATTGCCCCAGGCCCCGAGCGTCTTACCTTCGAAGGAGACCTTGCCCGCCGTCGGCTCCTGAATCCGTGCGAGAATCTTGAGCAGCGTGGATTTTCCCGAACCGTTATGGCCGATCAGGCCGATGGTTTTGCCGGTCGCAAAACTGGCCGTCAGAGGCTGCAGCAATGTCCTGCCCGGCACTTCCATCGTAACGCCGTCGAGAGAAAAAAGCGGAATATCGTCGTAATCGACGGCAAGTGCTGCCTGACCCATTGTTCTCATCTCCGTACATCGTTCAAAAAATTCATCACCGCCTGCCTGAGAGCCAGATCAGATAGGGCGCGCCGGCAAGCGCCGCAAAAAGCCCAAGCGGCAGTTCATAGGGAAAGGTGACTGTCCGTGCGCCGAGATCGGAAAGCGCCATCAGCACCGCGCCGAACAGGAAGGAGGCGAAGAGATGGTCGCGCGGCGTGGTGAACCCGGCGCGAAGCGCAATATGCGGCGCCATCAATCCGACGAAACTCAAGGGACCGACCAAAAGCGAGGCGGCCCCGGTGGCAATGCCCGCCACCACGATGACGGCGATGCGCGCCGCGCCGAGCGGCAGGCCGAGGGAGAGCGGCACATCCCGCCCGAGCGGCAGGATCGTCAGCCAGCGCGTGACCGATAGCGCGCCCGCCAGCAGCACGATGGAAAGAATGGCGAGAAAGATCGCCGAAGCCGGCGTCGCCGTCGAACCCGAGCCGCTGAGCCAGGCGAGAATCTGCCATGCCCGCTGGTCGCCGATGGCAAGCAGCGCCGAGAGAACGGCCGAGCAGAGCGAACTGATGGCAATGCCCGCGAGCAGGATTTTTTCCGGCGCGAGGTGCCGGCGCATGGAAAAGAACAGGACGAGGATCATGACGGCCGCAGAACCGATGCCGGCGCCGCAAAACAGTTCGAAAAGACCGGCGGCCGGAAAAATCGTGATGGCGGCGGCAAAACCGAGGCCTGCACCGCCGCTGACGCCGATCACCTCCGGGCTTGCCATGGGATTGCCGGTAATCCGCTGGAGAAGCCCCCCCGCCATGGCCAGAAGACCGCCCGCGGCCACGGCCGCCACCAGCCGCGGCCAGCGGAACGGCAGCAGGCTCTGCAGATCGCCAGCCTTCAGCACCGTCCAGCCATCCGGCCCCTTGCCGATGGCGAGTGCCGCAAAAACCAGCCCCGCCATGATGGCCAGTACCGGCAGCAGGGCCGTAAGCCGGCGTCTTGTCGCGAGTTCGACGCCTTCGCCGCGCTGCACATCGGTCGGCCGGATTTTCGGCAGCAGCCACAGAAGGAGCGGCCCGCCGATCAGGGCCGTTACCGCGCCGGTTGGAAACACTTCGGCGGTCGTGCTTGCCAGAAGCTGCACGAGACCGTCGCAGAACCACAACAGCAGACCGCCCAGAAGCGGGGAAACCAGGAGCACCGAAGACGAACGCCGCACACCGAGCGCCCGGGTGAGCGCAGGTGCTGCAAGGCCGATGAAGCTGACGAGACCGACCGCCGAGGCAACGAAGGCGGCGAGCATGACCGCGACGGCGGCGACCGCCAGCCTGATCGAAAACAGCGAGACGCCGAGCGATCGCGCACCGGCATCGCCGAGACCGAGGACCGTCAGCGGCTTTATCAGCAGGCCGGTCAGAACGAGCCCGGCAACAAGCTGAAACGCGAGGGACAAGGCATTCGACCAGTCCTGCTGGCTGAGCGAGCCGCCGTTCCAGACGACCAGCGACATCAGATATTCGCCCTGCGCCAGCGTCAGCGCGGCGGAAACGGACGCGGCGGTGATGCCGACCAGCAGCCCCGACACCACCATGGTCACGGGCTCGAAGGAGCGTCGCCAGCCGAGAAGGAACACGATGCCGGCCGCACCGGCCGCACCGGCGAGCGCCACCAGAGCGCGGTTGCCATCCAGCACCGACGGAAAGAACAGGGTGGCGATGACGATGGCCAGTTGAGCGCCGGCCGAGATGCCGAGCGTCGAAGGATCGGCAATCGGGTTGCGCAGCAATTGCTGGAAAAGCGCACCCGAAAGGCCGAGCATCGCACCCGCCAGAATGGCGACCGCCACGCGCGGCATCAGGCTGAAGGCAAAAATCACCTGATCCATCGACATGGCGGCGACATCGAACGGCAGGCCGGGCCATGCACCGAAAGGCAGCCGCAGCAGCCCGGCATGCAGGGAAAGCCCGCAGGCCAGAACGAACAGCAGCCCGAAGAAAAGCTGGAGAGGCCGAGCCGTCACAGGGCTTCTCCCTGCGCCGAGAGCGCTTCGGTCAGCAGCCGCGCAAAACGCATGCCGGCGGTGATGCCGCCATAGGGGCCGATATTGCCAAGCGTGACCACCCGGTTTTCCCGCACGGCAGGCAGCGCGCGCCAGATGGCGCTGCTGCGCAGGGTTTCCCGCGCCTCGACCGGAATATCGGAGACGATGACGATGCGCGCATCGGGCGAAGCGGCGAGATTTTCAAGCGGCACCGGGGCCGCGAAGGTGAATTGCGAACGATCCACCCAGGCATTGGCAAGCCCCAGCCGGCCAAGAACATCCCCGAACATGCTGTCCGCACCGAAAGCGCGAAAATGCCGGGCGTCGCCGATATTGATCACATAGGTCGGCCGCGCCGAAAAACCGGCAAGGCGGGTCCGCATGGCTTGCAGCGCCGCTTCCGTTTCGTCCAGAACCCTGCGCGCCTCATCGGCCCTGCCGAGCTTGTCGCCAAGGGCTGAGACCGCCGCCAGCGCCTTTGCGAAAGGCGGCTCGCCCTTCACGTAAAAGGGCAGCGAGAAGACCGGGGCAATGGCTTCCAGCCTGCCGGTATAACGGGTGTAGAAGGGTGAAATCAGAATGAGATCGGGCCGGGTCAGTTGCAGAAGCTCGAAATTCGGCGCACCGCGCAGGCCGAGATCGGCGACGGTTGCAGGGATTTCCGGTTCGACCGCATCCAACCGGAACTGGATGAGCTCGGTCGCCGCCACCGGCATGATGCCGAGCGCCACCGAGGTTTCGAGCATCGCCCAGTCGATGGCGGCAATGCGTGGCGTGACCGCCGCGCGCGCCTTGCCAGCAAGGGCCGAAGCAGCGAGCAGGCCTAAAAATTCCCGCCGCCCCCAAAGGGGGGACATCCATCGATCCTTGCGCGTCATGCCCCTGCTGCTTCACTTTGATATGGCGTCACCAACGATAGGTCAGCTTGCCCATAACCGTTCTTCCGTCACCGTAATAGCATCCGAAAGTGGAGCAACTAGAAATATATTCTTTATCAGTCAAGTTTTGCACCAGAAGCGAGGCGCGGTAGCCATTCTTTTCGTAATGCACACCGAGATCGAGCAAAGCGAGGCCCTTCATCTCGAAGGTATTGGCGGCATCGCCATAGCGTTTTCCGACATAACGGACACCGCCGCCGATGCCGAAACCCTCAAGCGCGGTATCTTCCGGGAAAGTGTAATCCAGCCAGAGGCTTGCGGCGTGCCGGGGCGTGCTATCCAGCTCCTTGCCGTCATTCACACGGCCGGAGACCTCGCTGTCCATGTAGGTATAGGCCGCGCGCAGGTCGAGCCCGTCGGCAAGACTTGCAACGCCTTCAAGCTCGAGGCCCTTCACATGCGCCTCGTCCATCTGCTGCGTCACGCCGCCCACCGTCGTCGTGACGTTTTTCTGTTTCAGATCGTAGATCGCGGCGGAGAAGAAACCGTCGAAACCCTCGGGCTGGTATTTGACGCCCGCTTCCCATTGTTCGCCGGTGGTCGGTTTCGGCGCATCGCCGACAGCGGGCTGCGGCACCGGCTCGAAGGAGGTCGCGTAGCTGACATAGGGCGCAATACCGCCATCGAACAGATAGCTGACGCCGACGCGGCCGGTCGCCTTGTGATCGTCCTTGTCGAGCGAGCGGTAGGTGGTGCCGTTGAAGGTCGTGCCGCTGGTGCTTGCCCAGTCCTGCCGCAGGCCGGCGGTGACGCGCCAGTTCTCGAAAGCCATCTCGTCCTGCGCATAAAGACCGATCTGGGAAATATCCGTCTTCACATCGGCATAAAGCGTGCGCGACGTAAGGCTGATCGGCCCGCCATAGACCGGGTTGACGGGATTGAGCGGCGTCGCGGCCCAGAATTCGGTTTTGACGTTATTGTCGAAATAACGGTAGTCCAGCCCGACAAGCAGGGTGTGATCGATTGGCCCCGTGGAGAAATCCGCCTGCAGGCTGTTGTCGATGTTGAAGGTGTTTAGCAGCTCGTCCTGGAACGTCGCATTGCGGCGGATGAGATTGCCGATCATGCCGCCGCTGGTCGAAGACATGCCGAGCGCGCGGTAGGACCAGTCGAAATTGGAATAACGCGCATTCTGCCGGAAGGTGAAGGTCTCGTCGAAACGATGCTCGAATTCATAGCCGATATTGGTGAATTTGCGGTTCGACGTATCGAAGGACGGATCGCCGACATAAAAGCTGCGGTCCAGCATATTGCCGGGTCTGAGATAGGTCAGCGCCGGCGGCAGGCCGGAGGGCGAACTGGGATTGTCGCGCTGATAGGAGGCAAGAACCGTCAGCTTCGTATCTTCATCGGGCTGCCAGGTGAGCGCCGGGGCGATGAAATAACGGTCGTTCTGCAGATTGTCCGTCTGGGCATGGGCATTGCGCGCAAGGCCGGTCAGGCGATAGGCGAAACTGTCACTATCCGCCACCGGGCCGCCAATATCGAACATCGACTGGTAATAATCGAAGCTGCCGATCTGCGCACCGACTTCGCCAAAACGCTCGAAAGTCGGCCGCTTGCTGATGAGATTGATGAGGCCGCCGGGATTGCCCTGCCCGAAAAGAACGGAAGCAGGCCCGCGAATGACTTCCACGCGCTCCAGTCCATAAACCTCATAGGAGGGCGCGCCGGCCGTGCGCATCAGCCGCAGACCGTTCAGGAACTGCAGCTGGTTTCCCTGGAACCCGCGGATGCGCGGCGCATCGAAACGCGGATCGGCGCCGAACGGCTGCGCGACCACGCCCGGAACATAATTCAGCGCCTCGCTGAGATTGCGAACATTCTGCGCATCCATCTGATCCTTGGTGATGACGGAGACCGATTGCGGCGTCTCGATCAGGGATCTCCCCGTCTTGGTGGCGCTGGCGCTGGTTTTCGCCACATAGCCCTTCACCGGCGCCTTGGGATCCTGATTTTTGGCGCCGTCGACGGTGATGGTCTGCAGCACCGTCGTGCCGGCCTCCTGCGCAAGGGCGGAAACCGGGGCCAAAAACGCCACATAGGCGATGACGGCGCAACCGCCCGCCAGAATGGAAATGTGTTTGGTTTTTCCCTGCACGCCAAGACCCTTCATCACCCGCCTCTATGAAGCGGTTATTTTTCTGGAGAATTTAAGTCATCTTATTACGCAAGGTACGGATTGTGATCCAATAAGTGCAGCCGGTTTTTTTCATAATTATTGATTATGAAAATTCGCATCGATAATAGCTTGGAATTATTCAAATCTACAGGGAAGGGGTCGAGACGATGGGCAGGAAACCGGCAGGCCGGGCGGACACATTCGAGCTGCGGCACCTGCGCTATTTCACAACGCTGGTGGATGAGCGCAATTTCGAGCGCGCCGCCGCCCGCCTCGGCATTGCCCAGCCGGGTTTGAGCCAGCAGATCATGGCGCTTGAGGATATTGTCGGCATGCCGCTGCTCGACCGGACACGCCGCTCGGTGAAGCTGACGACGCCCGGCCAGCTGCTCTATGAGGATGCCCGGAAAATTCTCGCCAATGCCGAAGCAACGCTTGCGGCGCTCAAACGTGTGGACCGTGGCGAGACAGGCCGCATCTCCATCGGTTATGTCGCCTCGGCGGCCTATTCCGGCCTGATGATCCGCTCCATCGCCAGTTTCCGCGCCTCCCATCCCGATGTGGAACTGCAATTGATCGAAATGGAGATGCGGCTGCAACTGGCCAAGATTGCCGACGGCAATCTGGATTTCGCCTTCATCCGCCCGCCGGCCCCCATTCCGGAAGGGGTTACGACCCATGTGGTTCTGCGCGAACCGCTGATGGCCGCCCTGCCGGAGAACCATCCCCTGGCCTATGCGCTGCAACTCGATCTCAGGAACCTTGCTGGCGAGACTTTCATTACCCCGCGGCAGCCGCCGGATGTCGGCTTTCATTACAATACGATAGAGGCCTGCAATGAAGCCGGGTTCCAGCCGGCGATCAGCCCGGAAGGCCGGGATTACACCACCATTGCCAGCATGGTGGCGATCGGCCTCGGCGTCGCGCTGGTGCCGCGCTCGCTCGATTGCCTGAGGGTGCCCGGTGTGCGCTACGTGCCGCTTGCGGCAAGCGCCACGACCTCGGACCTCGCCATCGCCCACCGGAAAACGGAGGCCTCGCCCGCCGTCAGGGCCATTATTCTCCACGCCCGCAATTGAAGCGGCGGCACCCGCCCCTTCCGCTGAATATCCCTCGCCTGCCCGCCGAAGCCGTGGACGACAAATCCGCCGTCATTCGTTGGGGTGACATAGACGGCAACGGGCCGATGCGATGCAACCGCATGAGATTGCAAAAGAAAGGCGCTCTCCCCGGCAGGCCGAAAGCAAGGCCGAAATCCCGTCCGGATATTTCCTGTCCCCCGATTTTCCCCATGGCCCCGGCGCAGCGCATAATCGCGGCAGATTTCGATTTACGGGAGACAGCAATGGCTGAGACTTACGAACACCACGCCGCCGGCCTCGAATCCCCGGCATCCCACGCTTTTGAGGTCGTTCCTGACGATACGAACCCGCTTCCTTCCCCAACACGCGCCGTTTATGTGGGCAATGCCGGTCACCTTTGCCTGACCCTGCTTTCCGGGGCGACGGTGACCTTCCAGAACCTGCCCGCAGGCAGCCTGCTGCCGGTCAGGGCCACGCGCATATTTTCAACACGCACCACCGCCACAGGCATCGTGGGCCTCAATTAAGGGCTCTATCCTTATCCGATAAACGATCTGAAACGCCACCACCACCAACGGCCACTACGGAGTGTGACACTTTCATGACAAGCTTTCAGGTTGATGTCAGCAAAATGACGCATCCGCCATTGACCGGCCCATGCGGCAGCCTGGACGGCGGCGTTTTCGCCCCTTCTTCGTTGCCGCCGGCCTATCGGAAATCTGGTGGATCTGACAGTGGCTCTTTTTACCGCGAAAGCGACGGGAACAGTAACATATCGTCCGGAAATCGGCAGCGTGCCGCTCAGCCTGCTGACGGCGGCCTATCTGCTGTTTTTCACGAACCGGACATTCTGGTCGAAGGTTCACACCTACCTTTCAGCCTATCCGGTCGCCATCGTCGCGCTTTATGCCGCAATGGCCGCCCTTTTCGGCGCGCTCATCATCATTTTTTCCGCCAAATATCTCATCAAGCCGTTTTTGATCTTCCTGGTCTTCGCGGCGGCGGCCGGCTCCTGGTTCATGGATCGCTACGGCATCGTCATCGACAGCGACATGATCCGCAACGCCATGGAAACGACGCAGGCGGAGGCCGGCAATCTGATAACGCCCGGCTTTCTCTGGCATATGGCGATTTACGGGCTGGTGCCGTCCCTCCTCATCGTCACCGTGCGTGTGCGGCACCGGCCGATCCTCGACAAGCTGTTGTGGAACACGATCAGCATCCTGATCTGTCTTTCCATCGCCGGCATCATCAGCTTCGCCAATTCCAAGACCTTCACCACCGCCGTGCGCCAGCACAAGGATATCGTCAAAAGCGTCAATCCCTTGTCGCCGATCATGTCGGCCATTCATTATTTCACGCTGGCCGGCAAGGAAGTCGATATACAGGTGAGCCCGGTCGGCAGGGATGCGAAGGTTCTGCCCGCATTGGGCGGGGTCCACAAGCCCCGCATCACTGTCATCGTGGCGGGCGAGACCGCGCGGGCCGCAAATTTTTCCCTGAACGGCTACGGGCGTGATACCAATCCCGAACTCGCAAAACGCGGCGTGGTCTATTTTCCGAACACGACGAGCTGCGGCACCGCGACGGCGATTTCCATTCCCTGCATGTTCTCGAAGTTTCCTCGCTCGCAATATAGCCACAACAAGGCGCTCGCCAATGAAAACGTCATGGATGTTCTCGTCCATGCAGGGGTTGGCGCGACATGGCTGGACAACAATACCGGCAGCAAGAACGTCGCCGACCGCATCGCCTATTTCGATCTGCCCTCCACCAATGACAGCCGCTTCTGCACCGGCGGGGAATGCCGCGACGATATCTTCTTCGACAAGCTCGACGCCTGGCTCAACAACGTCACCAGGGACAGCGTCATCGTGCTGCACCAGATGGGCAGCCATGGGCCGACCTATTATCTGCGCTACACCGACGAATTCCGCAAATTCACCCCGGATTGCCGCACGGCCGAGCTTGGCAACTGCTCCGACGCGGAGATCGTCAACTCCTACGACAACACGCTGCTTTATACCGACCATTTCCTCTCCACCGTGATCGACAAGCTGAAGGCGCGTTCCGACAGGCTGGCGACGGGCATGATCTATGCGTCGGACCACGGCGAATCGCTTGGCGAGAACGGTGTCTACCTGCATGGCGCGCCCTATCTGCTGGCGCCCGACCAGCAGACCCATGTGCCGTTTCTCGTCTGGTTCGACGACGACTTCGCCAAATCCATGGGCCTCGATAAAGCCTGCCTGGCAAAAACCGCGGCGGAGGGCGGGCGCTCGCACGACAATTATTTCCACAGCATCCTCGGGATGATGAACGTCTCCACATCGGTCTACGATCCCTCGCTCGATGTGTTCGGCAGCTGCACCCAGCGTCAGAACAGCTGAAACACTGTGCTTGACGCTTATCCGGAGAAAGAGATACGCAGGACGAAGCGATAGAGGGAGCTGTCTTGCGGGTTCTGCTTGTTGAAGACGATCATGTGCTGGGCGAAGCGCTGCGGGACCATGTCGCGGCGGCGGGTCATGCTGTCGACTGGTTCAAGACGCTGGGCGACGCCATGGCGGCGACGTTGACCATGGCCTATGGCCTGATCCTGCTTGACATGCGCCTGCCGGATGGCGAGGGCATCACCCTGCTGCAAGGCCTGCGCCGGCGCGATGACGCAACGCCTGTCATCATTCTGACGGCCCATGACCAGGTCTCCGACCGGATTGCCGGGCTGAATGCCGGGGCCGACGACTATCTGGTCAAGCCCTTCGATCTCAACGAGCTTTCAGCGCGCATGCTGGCGGTCTCGCGCCGTTACGAAGGGCGTTCTGCCCCCGTCATCCGTCTGCCCGGCATCGAGATCAACCAGGTGGCGCGCAATATCACGGTCGATGGAACGGCACAGACGCTGAGCGCGCGGGAATGGGCCGTGCTGGAAAAACTCGTCGAACATCCCGGCGCGGTCGTCTCGAAAGCGCAATTGCACGACACGCTTTACGAATTCGGCGCGGAAATAGAAAGCAACACGGTCGAGGTCTATATCAGCCGGCTGCGCAAGAAAATCGGCCATGACCGCGTCGAGACCGTGCGCGGCGTGGGTTACACCATCAGATAATCAGAATTACAAGCAGGCAGAAATGGCCAGACCGACCAGCATGACCCGCAAGCTCGTGACGGCGCTGACGAGCGTTGTCGCCATATCCTGGCTTCTCGCCTGCGGGCTGGGCGTCATGGTAATGCAGGACGAATTCGCCGAGATTTTCGACGCCGGCGTTGAGGAAACCGCCGAAAGACTGTTGCCGCTGCTGGTGGACGACCTCCGGGAAAACAACACCGCGCCTGCCGCGCAAAAGCTCAACCAGACGTCGGAACGGGCGGAATATCTGACCTATCAGGTTCGCGACCGGGAAGGACAGGTGGTGCTGCATTCGCATGACAGTTCGACGGAGCCTTTCGAGGTCTCGCTCGAATCCGGTTTTTCCGAAACCGCGACCCAGCGCATCTTTACGGTCGCGACACCGGACGGCAATTATTTCCTGCAGGTCGCCGATGCCTTCGCCAATCGCCGCGAGGCGATCGTAGAGGCGGGCACCGCGCTGCTGCTTCCCGTTCTCATCCTCATTCCCGCCAGCATTTTCGCCGTCATTGTCGTGGTGCGCAGGACGCTGCGACCGATACAGACCCTTCGCGACGACATCGGCAAAAAGGACAGCGGCAATCTCGCGCCGCTGCCAACGCAGCCCTTTCCGGGCGAACTCCATCCCATTGCCCGTTCGGTCAATCTGCTGCTCGGACGATTGCGCTCGGCAATCGAGGCGGAGCGGGAATTCACCGCCAACAGCGCCCATGAATTGCGCACGCCGATTGCCGGCGCGCTGGCGCAGGCGCAGCGGCTGCATGCCGACATTCCGCCGGAACTTGCGCCGCGTGTGGAAAACATCGAAAAATCCCTGCAGCATCTCGCCCATCTCGCCGAAAAACTGCTGCAGATGTCGCGCGCGGAAGCAAGAATCGGGGTCACCGACACGGCAAACGATCTCATCCCCGTCCTCGAGCTCGTCATCGACGACATGATGAGAACGGCCATCGGTTCATCCCGCATCCGCTTCACCAATCGCTGTGAGGGCAGTCTGTCCTGCAGGATCGGCGCGGATGCCTTCGGCATCATCGTGCGTAACCTGCTCGAAAACGCGCTGATCCACAGCCCGGCGGAAAGCCCGGTGCAGGTCGTTGCCGAAGCGGACGGTACGATCCGCGTCGTCAATTCCGGTCCGGCGATCGACGCGGCGCTACTGCCCAAGCTGACGACACGTTTTACCAGGGGCCAGACCACGGCCGATGGTACCGGGCTTGGCCTTGCCATCGTCAAAAGCCTGGTGGAGCAGGCCGGCGGAGAGCTGGTGCTTTCCTCTCCGGCACCGGGCCGGCAGGACGGTTTTGAGGCCCGCGTGGTGCTTCCCGCCGAAGCTGCCTGAATGCCAAAAGAAAAAGCCCCGCCGAAAGGACGGGGCTTTCGCTGACCTGGATGGCGGTCGCTCAATCCTCGTGGATATGGCTGTGATCGCGCGTATCGCGCATCTTTACATAGACCACCAGCGACAGGGCGATCATGATCGTCACATACCAGAAGAACCAGTTTTCGTGGCCGATCTGCTTGAACTTCAGGGCCACGAATTCCGCCGTTCCGCCGAATATGGTGTTCGCCAGCGCATAGGGCAGAGCCACGCCAAGCGCGCGGATATGGGCGGGGAACATTTCCGCCTTCACCACCGCATTGATGGAGGTATAGCCGGTGACGATCAACAGGCCGACCAGAACGAGGGCGAAAGCCATGATCGGATCGGTCGTCGTCGAAAGCGTGCTGAAGATCGCATAGGTGAACAGCGTGCCGAGAATGCCGAAGCCCACCATCAGCGGCTTGCGGCCGATCTTGTCGGACAGCGAGCCGGCAATCGGCTGGCACAACATGAAGACGAAGAGCGCCGCCGTGGTGATTTCCGTGGCGCTTTCCTTGCTGAAACCTGACGTGTTGACGAGGAATTTCTGCAGATAGGTCGTATAGGCATAAAAGGCGAGCGTGCCGCCTGATGTGAGCGCCATGACCATCAGCGCTTCCCTTGGATAGTGCTTGAACAGCGCCCATCCGCTGGACTTCGGCTTGTCGGCCTCACCGGCTTTGGCGTTTTCGAAGGACTGCGTCTCGACAAGGCCGCGGCGGATATAAAACACCGCAATCGCCAGGAGGCCACCGATGAAGAAGGGAATGCGCCAGCCCCAGGAGCCGAGCTGTTCCGGCGTCAGAACACGCTGCAGCACCAGAAGCACGGCCAGCGCCAGAAGCTGACCGGAAATAAGCGTCACATACTGGAAACTGGAGAAGAAACCGCGGCGGTTCTTGCCGGCCATTTCGCTGAGATAGGTCGCGCTGGCGCCATATTCGCCGCCGACGCTGATGCCCTGCAGAAGCCTTGCGAAGACCAGAATGGCCGGTGCGGCGATGCCGATCGCCTCATGGCCGGGCGTAATCGCGATCAGCAGCGAACCGAGACACATCAGCGTGACGGACAAGGTGAGACCAGCCTTGCGGCCCTTGCGGTCGGCATAGGTGCCCATGAACCAGGCCCCGATGGGCCGCATCAGAAATCCGACGGCGAAAACGGCGGCCGCACTCAGGAGTTCGGCGGTCTGGTTCCCGGAAGGGAAAAACACCGGCGCGAAATAAAGGGTGAAGGCCGAATAGACGTACCAGTCGTACCATTCGACGAGGTTGCCGGCCGATCCGCCGATAATGGATTTCAAACGGGTTTTCTGGTCCGGCGCGGTGGCGGGACCATTTGCCATAATATTCACGGGTAAACTCCAATTCATCTTCGTCTGGAGATGGAAGGGCGAACGGAAGGTGTGATAATTTGTCGCTCTCGGTGGGGGTATATACCCGTCATGTTGCGGTGCGCAAGTTTATACCGCATCGCGATATTGCTGAAAAAAACCAGCCATGGCGGCTGAAGTCCTGCTGATTCCCGGCCTTCCGCCACCCTTTTTTCAGCAGATTTTCGGGTGGAAACCTCAAAAGTAAAACCGCCCGACTGTGATCCGCCTTGTAAGCCGCCCACGCTCAAACTAAAAAATATCAATGATTTACGATATATCGGACGTCCAGATCGAAAAGCTCCTCATTGCCGCCGCCCGCGCCGGCGAAGCGCTGGCGCGGCTGGACGAGCGGATCGACCGGTCACCGATGAAACACGGCTTCATCGAAAGACAGGATTTCACCGATGCGATTTCCTCCATGTGGGTGGATGGCGAACTCGTCCACATGGAAGATCTGGTGCTGCATGACGCGCATATGGATGTGCGCGCGCCGACCCATGAAATGACGGCGGCGCACCGGATTCTCCGCTCGAGACGGCTGATCTTTTCCAATGCCGCCGGCTGGGCCTTTACCGCGCCGGGCCTTTCGAGGCTACGCGGCAGGGCAGCACTTGCCGAAGACCCAGCGCCTCCCAGGCAAACGCTCGATCACGCCCGCGATGAAGAAACCGACGAGGAGGGGGAAACATCGCTGGATGGCGCTTTTTCCGAGCTGGACGCACTTCTGGCGCGAAGCGCCGCAACGCTCGATGCGATCACCACCGGCACCGCGCTTCCGACGATGCACAGGGAGGAGGAAAGCCATGCGATCATCAACGAACCCGACTGGGACGAGGATGAGCGGCTGAAAGAATGGTGGGACGTGCATGCGCGGACAGAGGAGCTGCCGGCGATTCTGCGCACCGCCATCCTGCTCGACGCCTGGAACATGATCGAGGTGCTGCAACGCAGCCCCTGGCTCGGCCGGCTTCTCGCCTCCGCCTTTCTGCGCGACGGCGCCGTCACGCCCGATCATCTGCCGGCCCTCAGCGCCGGCCTCCGTGCGGTCCCACGGGAGCGCCGGCACGCCCGCAACCAGACACAGCGCCTTGCCGCCCTTCTCGACAGCTTTTACGAAGCGGCACAGGCTGGCATGAAGGAACATGACCGGCTGACCCATGCGCGGGAACGCATGATGCGCAAACTGGCAGGCCGGCGCTCTTCCTCGCGCCTGCCGGAACTGGTGGAGCTTGTCGTCTCCCGGCCGGTGGTTTCGGCGGCGATGATCGTCAAGGAACTCGGCACCACGCCGCAGGGCGCGATCGGGCTCGCCAACCAGCTGGAATTGCGGGAAGTGACGGGTCGTGGCCGGTTTCGCGCCTGGGGCATGCTGTAGCAAAAACCACCGGCCCCTCGCGAGAGCCGGAAAACGGCAGTTTTTCGGCTTTTTTCCGGGCAGGGCGTGCCGCGGCAATGCAGCGATCACGAATCTTAACAAAATTTAACTATTGCGTAGGTCGATGAAGCCGCTATGTTCCTCGCTGCGTTGCAACACTGATTTTCTTCTCCGGCAACGCGGTCGCATTCGGTCCCGGCAACTTTTCTTTGCCGCCCGCATTTAAGTGTCCATTCTGAGGGAGATGCAATAATGACAATTTCAATCTCACAACCCGATTCCGATCACGAAACCGATGCTCCTTTTGCCAAGAAGGTCCTCACCGCGCGCAATCTCGCCGGATATACGGTCGAACAGCTTGCCGTGACCTGCGGCCTGACCACCAGCGAGATACGCGCGCTCGAAGACGGCACGGACAGCGATCCGCTGCGCATCAGACGCGTTGCCGCAGCACTTCATATTCCTGTCGAAACCGTTATCTGATCCTTTTTAGCGATCATCAAAAATCTCAGCGCCGCCGGGAACGATGTTCCCGCGAACATCCGGGCGGCGCGCGTGGCCTGATGCCGCCAATCCCTTCCGGAACATTTTCCGCGCCCCTCTCTTAACATTTTCGTTATCCGGCACCACATGGGGTTCACGAGCGACCATGTTCGGCCGAGTGCGACATGTGCCCCGCTTGTGCGAGAGCAGCAACAACCTCCGGAATCCTGCCATGACACTAAGTCTCGACACCGAAGAACGGGTTTCTTCAGCATTGGATGAATTGTGGCCAGCGGAAAAGACGGAAATTCTCGACTGGCTGATCACCGGAACCAAGGATGAACGCTTTATCGACGAGATCTTCGTCGAGCTCTGCAGCAGGCTGCGGGCGAGTGGAATTTCCGTGGCCCGGGGCGTGCTCGCTTTCCGCATTCGCCATCCGCAATGGCTTGGCGCACGTATTCTGTGGAAAGCCGGCCTGTCCTCCGCCGAGATCGCCACCTATGGCTACGGGTCTGAAAATACGCCCGAATATCTGAACAGCCCGATCAACGACATTCATCAGGGCGCCACCGAAGTCCGCCACCGGCTGAACGGCGAGGCGATCGATGATCCCGGCTATACGATCTACGAAGACCTCAGGGCCGAGGGGCTGACGGATTATTGCGCCTGGCCGATCGAACACACCTTCGGCAAACGCCATGTCGCCACATTTTCGAGCGACCGGCCCGGCGGTTTTTCCGACAGCGAAATCCTCACCTTGAAAAACCTGCTTCCGGCGCTGGCGCTCGTCAGCGAGATACGCCTGAAAAACCGCATGACGCGTACCCTTCTGGAAACCTATGTGGGACCGCATGCGGGCGAAAAAATCCTCAACGGCGCCACCACGCGCGGCAGCGGCATGACGGTGGGTGCGGCGATCCTGATCTGCGACCTGCGCAATTTCACCCATATTTCCGACCTTTGGCCGCGTGATGATGTCATCGAACTTCTGAACGGTTATTTCGACGCCATGTGCGATCCCATCGAGGAGTTTGGCGGCGAGATCCTGAAATTCATGGGCGACGGGCTGCTGGCAATCTTCCCGCTCAGCGACCCGCAGGCCTGCGAAAACCTGCTGAAAGCCATCGCCAGCGCACAGAAGAGCCTCGTTGCGCTGAATGAGATCAATTGCCGCAAGGGCCACGATCCCCTGGGTTACGGTATCGGCGTGCATGTCGGCGATGTCATGTATGGCAATATCGGCTCCAAGACCCGACTCGATTTCACCGTCATCGGCCCTGCCGTCAACATCGCCTCGCGACTGGAAACGCTGACCAAGGAGACCGGGCGTAATGTGCTTTTCTCCGAAGAATTCGTGCGCACAGCCGGATATCAGGGAAAGCTCGAAAATCTCGGCCCATGGCTGCTGCGCGGCCTCGAAACTCCGGTCGAGGTATATGCCCTGCCCCACAATGCCGCCCTGACCGCTTCGGCCGATTGATTATCGCGAGGGGCTTTGACGCCGCCCCGATGCTTTTTTACGCCAGCGGCCATCCGCGCCGTATGACCTTCTCCAAGCAATGATTTCGGCTGTCTCGATCATCGTCAAAACGCTTGACACGTCTCCGATGTCGATCTAGCAAAATGGAACATATATTCCATATCGAAACATTGCTTGCATTCATATTCTGTCTCTCCGGGAGTGAGGGACGGGTGTGAGAAACCGGAGGAAAGATGGTTACGAAATTGGCACTGCTCGGCGCTGGACGGATCGGCAAGGTCCACGCCAAGGCGATCACCACCGACAGCCGTGCGCAGCTGGTGGCCGTTGTCGACGCCATGGCCGGTGCCGCGGAAGCAATCGCCCGCGAGGCGCAGTGCAAGGTCAGCACGATCGATGAGGTTCTGGCCGACAAGACGATCGATGCCGTCATCATCTGCACGCCCACCAACACCCATGCCGACCTGATCGAGCGTTTCGCCCGCGCCGGCAAGGCGATCTTCTGCGAAAAACCCGTCGATCTCGATGTCGCCCGCGCGGAAGCCTGCGCCAAGGTGGTCGAGGAAACCGGTGCCAAGGTGATGCTCGGTTTCAACCGCCGTTTCGACCCGCATTTCCAGGCCGTCCACAAGGCAATCGAAGATGGCCGTATCGGCAAGGTGGAAATGGTGACCATCACCAGCCGCGACCCCGGCCCGCCGCCGGCCGAATATATCAAGGTTTCCGGCGGTATTTTCCGCGACATGACCATTCATGATTTCGACATGGCCCGCTTCCTGCTCGGCGAGGAAGTGGAAAGCGTATTCGCCACCGGTTCCGTTCTCGTCAATCCGGAGATCGGCGCGCTTGGCGATTTCGACAGCGCCAGCATCATCCTGACGACGAAAAGCGGCAGGCAGGCGATCATTTCGAATTCCCGCCGCGCCACCTATGGCTACGACCAGCGCATCGAGGTGCACGGTTCGCTGGGCTCGGCAGCGGCCGAGAACCAGCGCCCGGTTTCCATCGAAATCGCCAATGCGGAAGGCTACACCCGCCCGCCGCTGCATGATTTCTTCATGACGCGTTATACGGCAGCCTATGCCGCGGAAATCACCGCCTTCATCGACAGCATCGAAAACAATGCCGCGCCGTCACCTTCCATCAAGGACGGTCTGACCGCCCTGAAACTGGCCGACGCCGCACTGAAATCCGCGGCCTCGAAGGCGGCCGTGACGATCGGCTGAAGCCAACAACCGAGACGCTAAGCGTCTTGCTGAACCTTCTGTCCGTCGCGCAATTGTTGACGGCGGACAGCCGTGCCTGTCCCAAAGCCCTCGGCGGCAGGCTCACATCATCCGAATTCCACGTCGAGTTGCAGCACGACGCACCTCTCATATCCCGCAATAGGCCGGCGCCCCGCCGCCCTCATCAAGTCAGTCGTATTTGCTCATTTTGATATTCTTTCAATCTTGCGTTTGCGATGACGATGATGTGGCGCATGATTGCACCAAGAGCTG
>NZ_JBIVYG010000020.1:0-69342 GCF_044769685.1 Agrobacterium sp. NPDC090283
GCAAACACGTCAGGAACGGGATGCTGTCGCCCGTCGAGTTCGAGAAGCAGCAGAAAATCTAACCCGAGGGTGTCTACGAAACTCGGGGCTATTCACACGGAAAACCTCACGTCATTGAAAAACCGCTCCTTCCCCGTGCCGGAGGTGTTCGGCAAGACTGACATTGCACGTCGAGCGCCCCGATCATCGAGGCTCGGTTAGCCGCATCATCGGCTGTGGCCGCTCTGCATCATGCATGCGCCGAAGAAAGCCGCCGGTCCCTTCAAATACGGACCGGCCGCTACCCACGGATTTGGCACAGCGACCCGCCAGCAGGCGGAAACGCCAGACTAAATTCCGGGGGGAAAGGCGAAGGCAAGCTAGCTGTCAGCCTCTCCCCTTAATTTATTTTCTCATAAAATTGTTATAGTTAAAAACTTTACAATTCCTTCACATTACGGCCGGCAAAGCATGGATGCTTTTTTGCCCCCGGAACCCGTCCTCAACCGCCTGGCGTAAAAACCCGCGCTCTTCGCATGGCCGTCCACCGCTGCAAAATGGCGGCCAGGACGGCAAGTCCGGCCATGGCGGCGAATATCACGGCTATGTCACGATAGGTGGCGGCAAAACCGAACCGGGCGATCCATGGCTGGCTTGCCAGCGGCGACATGAAGTGCCCGAGAAACATCGAAGCCGTGACGATGCCGGCGATGCGCCCGCGCAGGCGCGGGGGTGCGAGCATGATGGTGGTGGACATGATACCCGGCATCACCACGCCGAGACCAAACCCCACCACCGCAAGCGACGACAGCATGGCGAGCAGCCCCCCGGCCATGGCAAGCAGCGCAAAACCCGTCGCCATCGACACCAGCCCGGCGGCAATGATGGCGGTCACGCTGGCCCTTGCCCGCAACCGCCCGAAATTGAGCGCCGCCAGCGCCCCGGCCAGATTGAAAATGCCGATGGCGTATCCCGCAATGCTGCCGGAAAACACTCCAAGCTCCCGCAGGAAAAACGGCAGTTGCGAGGGAATGGTGTAGAAGAGGGCGTTGACGAGGAATACCGCCAGCGCCAGCACGCCCACCAGCAGCCAGTTGACCGCAAGATCCTGTTCGCCGCCGGCTTTGATGGGACCATCGGCCCTCGCCGGCTCCGTCAGAAAGAGCAAGGCCGCCGGCAGAATGAGCAAGGCGACGGCATAGACCGCGAAGGGCGCGCGCCAGTGCAGATCCGCCAGCAAACCACCCGCCACCACAAAAACGACGCCGCCGATCTGGGTGAAGGCCTGCTGCAGGCCGAGATAGCGCTCCCGCGCCGGACCCTCGAAATAATCGCCTACCAATGCCGTACCGATCGTCATGATGGCGCCGATCGCCAGACCGAGAAAAGCCCGCCCGACGAGCAGGCCGGCAAGACTGTCGGCAAAAAGGCCGGACATGCCGGAAAGGCTATAGAGCAGGATCGCGCCCAGCAGCAGCCGCTTGCGGCCGAAGCGATCCGCCAGCACACCGGCAACGGGCGCGCAGAAAGCCACGAAAACCGAGGGCAGCGTCAGCACCATTCGGCTCATGATATCCACATGCGGCGTCGACAGGAAAGTCTGCTCGATGGCGGGCAACGACGGCGCGACCGTGGTTCCGGCCATGATGGTGAGTGTGGCGACGAACAGCAGCGTCATTTTCAACGCGAGGGATTTTTCGGCCATTTCACGCCTCCTTGTAAGGCGTTGCGGACCGCGCCTGTTTCAGCGCACGTGCCCACCAGCCGAGCTTGCTCATCATTGTCTCCAGCGCGCCTGCCGCCGGCGCGCCGGCGTCGAACTGGCCTGCGGCATCCACGCGATCCCAGGGATTGGCGAAGCTGACGACATCGCGGATCGTCACCGCATGCAGTTCCGCAAAGACGGGGCGAAGCTGCTCGGCGGCGCGCAGGCCGCCGGAAATGCCGCCATAGGACACGAAGGCCACCGGTTTGGCGCCCCATTCGTCATAGGCGGAATCGATCAGCACCTTCAGCGCGCCGGGGTAACTGCGGTTATATTCCGGCGTGACGACGATGAAGGCATCGGCGCCATCGAGGCTTTGCCGGAGCTGCCGCACCGAGGCGCGCTCGGGCGCGTGGTCCTGCGGCAGATCGAGTTCGCGCGGGTCGATGACCACAAGCTCCAGTCCCGGCAGCGCCTCGAGCCGCTCCAGCAGCCATTTGCCGATGACATCGCAGAAGCGCGGGTTGCGGGCGCTGCCAAATATGATCCGGATGGAAAGTGTATTATCGCTCATGGAACGTCCTTCAACAGTATGTTCCATGTCCTGATAATTCCTCAACTATAGTTGAGGTCAAGAGCCATGCATAAAAAAAGCGGCAGGTTCAAAACCTGCCGCATCCATCTCTGCCAGTGGCACTGGGCGGGCCGCTTCAGGCGGCCGCGCGCCGCAGCGCTGTCGCAACCTTGTGGATGTGCGCTGCACCAATGCCGCAGCAGCCGCCGATCATGGTTGCGCCCGCATCCGCCCAGGAGCAGGCAAAACGGGAATAGACATCGTCGGTCAGGTCGGCACGGGTGCCGTGCAGGCCCTCATTGGCGGCGGAATCGCCCTGCTCGCCTTCAAAGGCATTGGCATAAACGCCGATTTCGAGCGACACAGCCTTTTCCGCAAAGACGGCGGCGGCCGTCTCGACGGCAGCCTTCATCACTTCCGGTTTGCTGCAATTGAACAGAAGCGCAGCGGCACCCGATTGCGCCGCCCATTCGGCGGCGGCCTTCACCGTTTCACCCGAGCGCAGCATCGGCTCTGCGCCGCCGGTTGCGGTTGCATCGTCGTTAAGCGTGAAGGAAATCCAGAACGGTTTGCCGGTTGCCGCAACGGCCTGACGTACCGCTTCGCCTTCGGCGATCAGGCTCAGCGTCTCGCCGAGCCAGACATCGACGGAAGGGGCGAGATTGTCGACCAGCACCTTGAGATAGGCCTGCACCCGACCCGCATCGAAATTCTGCGGCTCATAGGAACCGAAGATCGGCGGCAGCGAACCCGCCACCAGCACCCTGCGGCCGGAAGCATCCGCCGCTTCGCGCGCCAGCTTGCCCGAGAGGGCGATCAGCGATGCGCCATCCTTCTGAAAACGCTCCTCGCCAATGTGAAACGGCACCAGCGCATAGGAATTGGTGGTGACGACATCGGCGCCGGCCTCAATAAATTCCTGATGTACCTGCCGCACGATCTCGGGCGCGTCGATAAGCGCCAGCGCCGACCATTCCGGCTGTTTCAGCTCGGCGCCGAGCCGCTGCAATTCGCGGCTCATGCCGCCGTCGAGAATACGGATAGTGCCCATGTTGATACTCCTTGAATGATTTACCGCCGGACCGGCACCTGCCGTTCGACAAGGCCGAAACAGCGGGCGATGATGGCGGTGAGAATGAGATAAAAGACGGTGACGACGATCAGCGGTTCATAGACCAGCAGCGTATCCTGCCGCACCTTGTAGGCCACGGCGTAGAGGTCCATGACAGTCACGGTAAAAGCAAGCGGCGTCGCTTTCAGCTGCATCACCACCTCGCCGGCAATGGTCGGCAGCGCGATGCGGATGGCGCGCGGCAGCCAGATGCGGCGAATGAGGGTGAAACGGCCCATGCCGAAAGCCCTGCCGGCCTCCAGCTCGCCTTTCGGCACGGCCAAAAGCGCACCGCGCAGGACCTCTGCCTCGTAGGCCGCATAATTCAGCGTGAAGCTGACGGCTGCGAAGAAGAACCCCTCGCGCAGCACCGGCCACATGAAGCTCTGGCGCAGGCCGGGGATCATCGGCAGAAGCGAGCCGACGCCATAATAAAGCAGCCAGAGCTGGATGAGCAGCGGCGTGCCGCGGAAGAAGGTGCAATAGGCCCGCGCCAGGGTTTTCGTCACCCGCCCGCCGCTCACCTGCGAAAAGGCAAGCCCGATGGCCAGAAGAAACCCGATGCTGACGGAGATGACGAGCAGCGCCACCGTCTGCCATGCACCCGAAAGAAGCAGCGGCCAATATTTCGCGACCCAGGAAAAATCCATGCCGTCCCCTCCTCAGGCCAGGGCCGGCTGGCCGCGCCGCACCCGGCGTTCCAGCATCGAAAAGACGAGGTTGGAGACGAGCGTGATCGCGAGATAAAGAAACGCTGCCGCAAGGAAGAACAGGAAATATTGCTTGGTGCTGGCCCCGGCAAGACGTGTCGCCAGCGCCAGTTCCTGATAACCGACGACCGCCACCAGGGCGCTGTCCTTGGTCACGGCAAGCCAGAGATTGCCGAGCCCCGGCAAGGCATTCGGCAACAGCGCGGGCAAAACCACCCGGCGGAACCGTAAGGCGGGCGACATGCCGAAGGCGCGTGCCGCCTCGATCTGCCCGTTTGGAATGGCGAGGATCGCGCCGCGCAGAACCTCGGTCATATAGGCCCCCTGCACGAAACCCAGAACCGCAACGGCGGCAACGAAACCGTTGACCTCCAGCGGCGGCATGCCCGCGAGCAGCAGCAGCCGGTTGAGGCCATCCGTCCCGGCATAATAAAGCCCGACGATGAGGATCAGTTCGGGAACGGCGCGGATCGCGGTGGTATAGAGGTTGAGCAGCAGGCCAAGCGGCCTGTTGCCCGAAAGTTTGCCAAGCGCCCCGGCCATGCCGATGGCAAGGCCGATCAGATAGGCGCCGGCGGAAATGGCAAGCGTCGACGCCGCACCCTTCAACAGGGTGCCGCCCCATCCCGGAGGATAGGGAGACAGAAGTTGCAACGTGGTTTCAAGGCTTGCCATATGCGTGACCGATCAGATGGAATTACTGCCCGTAAATATTGAAGCTGAAGTACTTCCTGGTGATCTCGTCATATTTGCCGCTGGCGCGCACGGCGGCAATTGCCGCATTCAGCTTGGTCTTGAGTTCGGTGTCTTCCTTGCGCAGGCCGCCCGAAACGCCGAGACCGAGGATTTCCTTGTCGTCGGCGACATCGCCCATGTCGGCGCAGCAATCCTTGCCCGCATCGCTCTTCACGAAAGCGTCGAGAACGATGGAATCGCCGAAGACATAATCGATGCGGCCGGCGGCGAGATCCTGAAACGCCTCGTCCAGCGTCTGGTAGGTCTTCTCATCGGCGACACCGGCGAAATATTTCTTGTAATATTCGGACTGGATGGTCGCCACCTGAATGCCGATGGTCTTGCCCTTGACGTCCTCGGCCGTCGCACCCGGCTTTTCGCCCTTGGCGCCGATCAGCTTGCTCGGCGTGTTGTAATATTTATCGGTGAAATCGATGATCTTCTGGCGCTCTTCCGTGTTCGACATGGAGGACCAGATGACGTCGAATTTCTTCGTCTGCAGCGCCGGGATGAGGCCATCCCAGGATAGTTCGACGATCGAGCATTTTTCCTTCATTTCCGCGCAGACGGCGTCCATGAGATCGATTTCCCAGCCCTGCCACTTGCCGCTGGCATCCTTGGCGAAGAAGGGCGGATAGGCCTCGTTCATGATGCCGAAGCGCACGTCGGCGCTGGCCGTGAAGGCGGAAAACGCAAATGCCGTTCCGGCAAGCAGCGTGGCGAAGAATTTCATTCAAGTCTCTCCTGTTAAAACAAACTGTCAGGCAAATGGGTCAATGGGCGAGCGCGCCGGTGAATTCACGGCACCGCGCGCTCAAGGGGTTGCCGAACACCTGCGCCGGCGGCCCCGCCTCCTCCACCCGGCCCTGATGCAGAAACACGACCTGAGAGGACACATCGCGCGCAAAGCGCATTTCGTGGGTGACAAGCAGCATGGTGCGGCCTTCCTCGGCCAGATCGCGGATGACCTTCAGAACCTCGCCCACCAGTTCCGGATCGAGCGCCGAAGTGGGTTCGTCGAACAGCATCACAGCCGGCTCCATGCAGAGCGCGCGTGCGATCGCGGCGCGCTGCTGCTGCCCGCCGGAAAGGAATGCCGGATAGGCGTTTTTCTTGTCATAAAGCCCAACCTTGTTCAGCAGGGCTTCGGCCTTCTCGACCGCCTCCTGCCGTCTGACGCCGAGAACGTGAACGGGCGCCTCGATGACGTTTTCGAGAACCGTGCGATGGGCCCAGAGATTGAAATTCTGGAACACCATGCCGAGGCCGGTGCGCAGTTTTTCCACCTGCCGCCAGCTTTTCGGCACCGCCTTGCCGTCGCGACCGGTTTTCGTGGCGATTTCCTCGCCATTGACGATGACGCGGCCGCGATCCGGCGTTTCGAGAAAATTCATGCAGCGCAGAAAGGTGCTTTTGCCGGAGCCGGAAGACCCGATGATCGAGATGACATCGCCCTTGTGGGCCTGCAGTGAAACGCCCTTCAAAACTTCATGCGTGCCGAAGCTCTTGTGGATGTCATCCGCCTCGAGCGCGCAGGCGCCTGTATCTGCCATCGATTGACCTTGCCGATCCGTTTTTTGAGTGCCGCCACGCCAATGCCAGGGGTTTTGCGATGGAGCGTGCACAATAACAAAGACTTGAGCCGCGCATGTTTAGCGAAAATAGCTGCAGACGCGCGCAACAATCGGCTCTTTTACATATTTGCAACGAAAAATCATTTCAAAATATCATCTGGAGCGAACGACAGGGGAGGCCTGCCCCGGCAGCGGTGTCGGGGCGATGCCCGCTCCACCGCCGGCTCTCGCCGGTTCCCCCTCCGCCTCGTCTTCCACGAGGCTGGCATTGGCCTGCAGATGCAGGCCCATCACGGCGACGATGAGGAAGAACCAGACGAAGCCCGTACTGAGGAAAAACAGCGTTTCCAGAAAGCCGTAGAGCAGCACATAAAGCCATACGCCGACATAAAGCCGCGTCAGCGGACTGTTGCGCGTGGCCTCGTTCATTTTGCCGAGATAGTGCAGCGGCAGGAGATAAATCCACACCATCACCAACACCAGACCCGGCACGCCACCGGCCAGCAGAAGGTCGAAATAACCATTGTGCGAATCCGGCGCGGTCGTAGCCCAGGTATTGTTCTCGGTGAAACTCGACATCAGGGCGTCGCTGCGCCAGAAGGCCTGATAGCCGTATCCCAGAAGCGGGCTTTGGCGGATGTAATCGATGGCGACGGTCCAGATATCCCTTCTGCCGGTAAAGCTGGCGTCGAGCCCGAGCTTCGTCAGCATCTGCGAAAAGACGGGATCGACCGTGGTGCCGACGGTCACCAGCGCGAAAACCGCCAGAAACAGGGTCACGACCGTATAACGCCAGCGCGGCCAGCGCAGGATGAACCAGCCTGTCGCAATGATGATCGGCATCAGCCCGAGCGCGGTCTTGCCGCCCGACTTGACCAGAAAGACCAGCGACAGCAACAGCACCGACAGCCCGCCGATGAAGGACCAGCGCTTGCAGAGATAAATACCGACGATGATCAACACCGCCATGACCGAGGCGGCCTCGTTCTTATGGCGGAAAACCCCGCGCCAGTCCCCCGCCAGCAGCGGCTCCAGCGCATCGCTGGCCTGATGAATCGAGCGCGAGGGCAGCACGGTGATTCCGAAATAGCACAGGAACAATATGATCAGGGCGCATGTGGCGAGCAGCGTCGTGAAATGCCGCTCGGTGCGCGGCAATTGCAGGAAACCGCCGGCAAGCACGCAGATAATCGCGCACATGACCAACCGCCTCAGCGAAAACAGCGGCGCTTCGCCCGCCAGCGACGTCAGCACAAACCAGCCGAAAATCGCCGCCATCAGCAGGCGCGGCATGAAGAGGATGGAAAACGACCGCTCCTTCGCCATGAAGGCGAGGAAACTGAAAAACAGGATGATCGCGGTCAACTGGTTGAGCAGGTTGGACCCGGCCGCCATGGCGGAGCCCTGATAGGTCGACGAGAGCGAGATATAGGGTGAAAAGCCGACAGTGAAAAACAGGAACGTCACGTAAAACAACGCGTCCCGCCAGTAGCCCCGGCCCTGTTCGCCATGCGCTGCATCCATAAGGGGTTTTTCTCTCCCTCTTTCCTGAAGCCACCCACATTGAAACTCGTGCTTCGCATATTCGATAATACGAATATCCCGCGCAAATCCTATTTTTTAGTTATTCGCGATGCACGGGGAAATAGCACCACGATTGTGCCCTTTTCCTCAGGAGATCGAAAGCTGGAGACAGGGGACAAGACAGAAGCCTCCAGAAATTAACCTCCGATCCCAAAAAAACATCTACAAAAATTTATCCTAATTTCATCCAAAGGTTGCTTGGTTGAGTATATTTTGTTAACCTCAACTGATGCGATTTATGCAGACTAATATACTGATATTAATATGATTTATTCAAAATTTGATATTTTCAATCTCGCCGGATTGCGGGTTTTATATCTATATTAAGACATTCAAATATACGCTGCCTATGGTTGATTTCGTCAATACGCAAAAAGGTGGGGGCCGACGGTGGACGTTCCGATACACACCCATATGGACGATGGCGACAGCGGTCAGTTGACACAACGCCCGGTTCAAATCGGTGTGTCCGGCATCCGCCCCATGCGCAGGGAAGACGTCCCGGCGGTCGAAGCCGTGCTCAACAGCGCTTTCAAGAAGACCGGGCAGGAACGGAACTTCGATTTCCGCGCCTATATCGAAAAACTGTTTTTCGGCAGCCCCGCTTTCAGTCCGGAAAACGGCAGCGTTGTCTACGATGCCGGGGAAAACGGGGTCACCAGCGTCATCCTCGCCGTGCCCATGCGTTTCGTCGCGAATGGAAAAACCATTACCGCAAGGCTGCTCTGCGCCTTCGCATCGGACGGAAAACGTGGCGCGCTCGGGGCCGCGCGGCTGTCCCGGGGCATGCGGGCCTCGAAACACGACATGTTGTTCTCGGATACGGCGTCACCCGTCAGCGCCGATCACTGGGTGGCGACCGGCGGCAACATGTTGCCGATTGAAAGCCTGCAATGGCACAAGGCGCTCAAGCCCTTCTGCACCATCGCTTTGCGCATGCCGCGCCGTTCGAAACTGGCCAAAACCACGCTTGCCCTGACCACGCTCGGATTTGTGGATGGGCTCCTGCGGCGGTGGAAAAAGGGGCTGAGACCGCAGGAGGTCGTCGGCGCCGTGGTAAGACCGGTGGATTACGAAACCTTCCGCCGCAGGGCGCTCGCGATGATCGAGCGTTTTTCCATCCGCCCGGAATGGTCCCATGAGGAGTTCCACTGGCTGACAGAGATGAGCCGGGCCAATGAAAGCCTCGGCGACTTGAAAGGCCTGACGATTGAGAATGCCGAAGGCCATGTCATGGGTGCCGCGCTGTTTTTCGGCCAGCGGGGAAAAACGGCCTATGTGCTCAATCTCGTCTGCGATGCCGGATGTGAAAACGATGTCCTCAACACCCTGTTCCGCCATTTCGATGACGAGAACTATGCCCATGTCACCGGCATGGCGCAGCCCTTTCTCATCAACGCGCTTTACCGCCAGAACCACATGAGCTTCCGCCATGACGGTTACTTCTGCATGGCGACACGGGATGACGCCCTGCGGGAAAAAGCGCTGGCCGGCGACATCTATATTGGCGGGCTGTGCTCGGAAAGCTGGAGCAAGCTCATCACCGACTATTGAGCCCCCGCCCGGCCTCACGACGGAAGACGGACGAAAACCCTCAAGCCTTGCTGAACCGCCCGACATTGGCCGAGATGAGATGGCGCAACGCTTTCGCATAGCGTTTGGAGCGCGTCTTGGCCGCCAATGCGCTGGTCCAGTCCACCATCGATCCGTTGATATCGAAGTCACCGAGCTGGCCTTCGGGAATATCGCCCTTTTCGATGCGCTCGACGATGGAGGCGAGCGCCGCATAAAATTCCGGTGAGCGATAGGGCGGATGCAGAGAATACATGCCCTTGCCCGTGCCGAGAAAATCGAGGCGATAGACACCGGTGCGCATCATGTTCGTGCTCAGCACCTCCTCGGCGGGCATCGACACCGGCTGCTGGTTATAGGCGTAGGAGCGGATGCGCCGTTTGACATCCGGCCTCAGCAATTCCAGCGAGCCGATGCGTTTCGCAAAACGGTCCATGTCGATCATGAAAAGCCGGGTGGACACGGTGGCGAAACGCCAGGTGGGAATACGCGACGGCAGCTTGCGCGGCGCAGGAATATTCTTCACGCCGGGCATGCCGACATGGCGGGAAATATCGAGATCGCCACGCACCGTCGGCGGTCCCGAAAAGGGCGTGATGCACAGCGCATCCGGATTGGCCTTCTGCAGCGCAATCGCTTCACCGAACCAGCTCTGGCTGCCGCCACCGAACATCATGTCGCTGTCCATGTGCAGTACATAACGGGCGTTGGCGCGTTTCAGCCCGTAGAAATAGACATGGAAAGGCCCGCCATCGAAAGCCTTGGCCGGATAGGATGTCGGCGAGCGGGGAAAGAAGGTCTGCGTCACCGCGGCGCGCGCCGCATCGCTGTAATCGACGATATCCACATGCAGATGCGGATAATTGGTTTGCATTTCCTCCAGCATGTCGAAGAGACGCTGGCGCGCCGCATCAAAACCATTGCCCTTGTATCGACCGGCACCGACTTGGCCCGTATCGACAGTCAGGAGAATACGGTCCACCTGCCCGCCCCAGACCCTGAGCTGATGCGGCAGGGTAAGGGCCGCATGCGGGGCATCGAAGGGGTGCAGGTTGATTTGCAGCGCCTTCTGCACGGGAGGAAGCGGCATTTCAGCATTCATAGTCATGCACCACGGTTCCGGAATTCATTGATGACGGCCATCATGGGTTTTTCGTTGAAACTCCAGTCGAGCGGCAACGGCCGGTTGGCCGTGCCGTCGCGGCGCGGATAGGCCCAGCGGATCCAGCTATATTGATCCGAAATGCCCCATGTGGTGATGGAGGAAAGCGAGCCGCCCGCCGAAGCCGCTTCCAGAAACTCGCGGACCTGGCCATTGATCAGCATATCGCGTTCGGCCTCCGGTGCGGGCAGCGTCTGGTCCATCACATCGAGTTCCGTCACCAGAACGGCAAGGCCGTAACCGCGCATTTCCGTCGTGAAGGCGGCAAGTTCGTCCTTGGCGATGGGCCAGCCGCCGCGCAGATGCCCCTGCAGCCCGACGGCGTTGATCGGCGCACCCTTTTCGAGCAGTTCGAGGATGAGATTGCGGAAGGCCGCACGCTTGGCCGGCGATTTCTCCGCGGCGAATTCCACATCATATTCGTTGAGCACGAGCTGCGCCTTCGGATCGACCGCATGGGCGATGTCGAAAGCCTTCTTGATGGCATCAGGCCCGGCGCCGTAATACCAGGCATCGCGCCGCGCACGTACATTGGCAGGCACGTCGGGGATCGGTTCGTTGACCACATCCCAGCTGTGGATCACGTCCTTATAACGTTCCATCACCGTGACGATATGGGTCTCCATCAGCTTCTCGACCTTCGCGCCGCCAACACTGGCAAGCCACGGCGCGTTGGAGGCATACCAGATCAGCGGATGGCCATGCATGGAAAGCTTGTGCTGGCGCGCGAAGTTGGCGAGTGCATCGGCGGCGGCGAAATCGAACACCTCTGCCGAAGGCCGCATCACCTCCCATTTCATTTCAGTAACGGGGGTGATGCGCGAGCAATATTTCACCACCGCCTCGCCGATGCGGCTGTCGGCGGTAAGATCAGGCAGGTAGACGGCGGCGCCATAAGGGGCGGTTTTGATCGCCGCTTTTTTCTGCGCGGCAAAGGCCGGGCCGGCCACGGCATGCAACAGGCCAGCGCTTGCCGCACCGCCCAGAAAATTCCGCCGCCCGATCCGCATCAACCCGCCTCCGCAACCCCGGCGCGCCGGCATCCGAAGGGACACACCACGCGCTCATTCTCAAAACATAACATTCCAATCATGCCAAAAGGATATTAAAGATTTGCAAGGTTAACCGACGCTATACCACGTCATAATTGGTGAGCCCCGCTTAATGCGGTAGTAACTTCACTGTGAGAATGCTTGGCCCGCCCCTCATGGAGTTGAAAAGCTTGGTCTCCGTTTCGATTGTCATTCCCGTTCGCAATGGCGAGCGTTACATCGTGGAAGCGATCGAAAGCGTGTTGCTGCAGGGTGAGACCATCCGCGAAGTGCTTGTCGTCGATGACGGCTCCACCGACGCCACCGCGCAAAGGGTGGAAGGCTTTTGCGATCCGCGCGTCAAATTGCTGGCCCGGCCACAGGGAAGGCAGGGCGTTTCCGCCGTGCGCAATTTCGGCCTCTCACAGGCCCGCGGCGAATGGACGATGTTTCTCGATGCCGATGACCGCCTGAAACCGGGCGCCATCGCGGCTTTGTGCGCGGGCATCTCCGGCCCTGATGTCGTCGCCGTCTACGGCGATTATGAGCGCATCGACGAAAACGGCACAAAGATCGGCCGGCGCAACCTCATCCGCCGCCGGGAAAAGCCAGACGGTTTCATTCTCCAGCCGCTGCTCGGCGGCAACTTCATCGTCAATGGCGGCATCATGCTGGTCAGAACCCGCATCTTTCAGGATTTCGGCGGTTTCGACGAGACCTTGCGTTATGCGGAAGACTGGTATGGCTGGTGCCGGCTGGCCGCCGCCGGCCGCTTCGTTTATCTTCCCGGCTGCCATGTGCTCGATTACCGCGTGCACAGAACGAGCGTGATGATGAACAGGCTCTTGACCTTTCGCGACTGCGAGCCGGCCATCGAAGCCGTGTTTTCCGATCCCGCCATCGTCGCCGCCATTTCCCCGCAGGAACTGCGGCGGCTTCGCCACCGGTCCGAAAACCACATGAATGCCTATACCGTGGCCCAGGCCTTCCGCGCCCGCCGTTACCGCGAAGCATTCTCGGCGCTTGCCGATACCATCCTCAACCGCCCGCGCCAGAGCCTCAGGGCCGTGGTCTTTTCCGCCGCCGCACTGGCCGGAATTTAGGAGTTTCCATGCCCGAGATCATGCCGGAAGCAGTGGTGTGCATTCCAAGTTTCCGCCGGCCGGAAGGCCTGCAAAAGACGCTTGCATCGCTTGCAGCCCAGAAGGTCGATTTTCCCTTCGCTGTCGTCGTGGTCGATAATGATGGCGCGGGCCAGCAGGGCCTTGCCGTCGCGCGCGCCTTTTTTGCCGAAAACGGCATGGCGGGTCAGGCACTGGTGGAGCCGACCCAGGGCAATTGTTACGCCATCAACACGGCCTTCCGCACCGCACGGCAGAGTTATCCATCAGCGCAATGGTTCCTGATGATCGATGACGACGAGGCCGCCTCCCCGGCCTGGCTTGCGGAAATGGTCTCGGCGGCAAAAACCTTCGGCGTCGATATCGTTGGCGGACCGGTCAACCGCGAATTCGACGCACCGGCTTCCAAGGCGGTTCTCTCGCATCCGCTGTTCGGCTCCATCGAAGCACCGACCGGCCCGGTCGAGCAAATCCACGGATCGGGCAATTGCCTGATCGCGCGGCAGGTGTTCGAAACCCTGCCGAAACCGGAATTCGACGTGCAGTTCAACTTCCTCGGCGGCGGCGACATGGATTTCTTTACCCGCTGCCGCAAGGCCGGCTTTAAGTTTGCCTGGAATGCCCGCGCCGTCATCATCGAATATGTGCCGGAAAGCCGCATGGCGCCGCGCTGGATCATGGAGCGCTCGCTCCGCACCGGCATCATCAATTACAGCATCGACCGCGCCCGCCGCCCCGGCCTGAAAGGCGGGCTGCTTCTCGCCGCCAAAAATGCCGTCAGCCTGTGCCTGTCTCTGGTGCGCGCCGTTTCCGCTGGGCTGAAAACCGGCACATTCCTGCCCGCAACGCATCCGCCGCTGATGTCCATCGGCCGCGTGATGGCAAGCCTTGGAATAACGCTCACGCCCTATAAGGCACCGGCGAAGAAGGGCTGAGCCGCAATCGTTCCCGCCACGGGGTTAGCTGAGGGTCTTTTCCCGGCCAAACGACAGCGGGTTCATGCGCCGTTTCTGCAAACCGAGCGATGAAAAGGCCGTCGCAAGAACGAGGAGCGGCACCAGCACCGGCCAGAAGAAACAAAGGACAATGCCGGTCACCCGGTAAAAATCCCAGCTCTTGTCGCGGCGTGCACCTTCAATATAGGTCATGGCGAGAGAGGCGGCGGTGCCAATTCCATATATGAAAAGAGAAATGGACGTAATCACCATGGGTGTCCCCAAAATATCTCTGATTCGAATAAATTTCTAATATTGGGACAGTGTAGCGCGCTCCTTCGCAGTTGCAACGAATTTCCACAGCAAAGCCCGTTTCCTCAATAAGTTAGGGAAAGCTGATGTAACTGATGCAATGCGATATGCCTGCTGCGGAAGAGGCTCGCCGCAGCTTTAACCGCCCTGACCCGGCGTCCCGAAGCGATGTTTCAGAAGCGCATATATGGCGATAGGATTGGTCAGCAGATACCGTTTTCCAAGCCGCTTCGGCTCGAGCATCGCCCGGTAGAGCCATTCCAGCCCCATATCCTGCATCCACTGCGGCGCCCGGCTGTTCTTGCCGGCGAGGAAATCGAAAAGGCCGCCGCAGGTCTTGATCACGGCAACGCCGGAAAGCCTGTCCAGATTGCGCGAGACGAAACGCTGCTCCAGCGGTATGCCGAAGCCGACCCAGAGAATATCCGTTTTCGACGCGGCGATATCGGCGAGGATCGCTTCTTCCTCGGCCCGGCTGAAATAACCGTTGCGCCGTCCCGAAAATACGAGACGCGGATATAGCGTCTGCATTTCTTCCACAGCCGCGCGGTTCACCTCTTCCGAACCGCCGAGGAAATAAAACCGGCTGCCCGTTTCTTCGGCGCGCCTGGCGACCGCGTGCACCAGGTCGGTCGTCGCGACCCGTTCCCTCAGCGCCTGCCGGCAGAACTTGCGGGAGAAGATCACCAGCGACATGCCATCGGCGTGAATCTGGTCCGCCTGCCGCAGCATGGCGTCGAATTCCCGGTCGTGATGGCAGAGCGCAATGACCTGGCCGTTCGCCGAGGTCGAATAAAACGGTCTTGCACCGGCCACGCGCTCGCTCGTCGCGCGCAGAATGAAATCCTGCGCCGTTTCATCGATGGTCGCGTCAGTGATGGGCAACGCCGCAAGGGGAATGACCGGCCAGACCTGGCCTGGCGTTCCCACATCCGGCATCTCTCTCCCTGTCATGATCTGTCCGGTGTCCAAGATAGGCATCGTTTCATTGTTATGTTCACGCTTATGCATAGGGTATAAGGCTTCAGACACTACGAAGAACTATCATTAATATTTTTATAAATCCCGGTATGTCGCGGGCATTTTACACGCCTGAAGGTTGTGCGCCACTCCTGTCGCCTATTCCGGTTTTCCCGCCGGTGGGGTAAGGGACCACGACATCAAACCACGGAAAGGTCTTCGCCATGGAAACAATCTCGATCGACAATCGCGGCGATTTCGGCCTCTGGGCGATAGAACGGGCAAAGGAAATCGTCGCCAACGAAGCCTCCGATCTGGCCATTTCGGTGCGCGACGGCGACGAGGCGGGCATTCGCGATGCGGGCAATGCGCTGGGCGCCGCCATCGCCGCCGCCCTGCTCGAAGTTTATGATGGCCTTATCTCGGAAGAATAAGCCCGGCAGGCAGGCGCTCCCCGATCAGGCATAACGCGCCGCTGCTTGCGCGTGATCGTCCCGCCGCAGATACCCCCAGAGGCCGAGCGCCACGGCGATCGCCAGACCGAGGAACAGGCCGCCCATGCCGCCGGCGATCAGGAAGGTCAGCTTGCCCGGCGGCCAGCTTCGGGAATTGGGCGCGACCGGCTGCGAAATCACCCGCACATTGGTGGAATCGATCGATTGCTGTTCGGCAAGCTGGCGCGAGCGGGTGAGGTAAGTCTCATAGATCGCCGCCGCCGAGCGGGCGTCGCGATCGAGATCGCGCAGCCGCACCTGCGCCTCATTGTCGGTAAAGACATTGGCCCGCTCCGCCACGGCCTTCAATCTGAGCGCATCGAGCGAGGAACGCGCTTCGGCGACATTGATCTTGGCCGCCTGCAGGATGCGCCGCGCCTCGTCCGCCATGCCGCGTTCCAGCATCGCCCGCTCCGCCCCTGCGGTTGCGAGACGCGGATGACGGGCGCCATAGGTCAGCGTCATCGCGCCGATCTGCTGTTGCAGCGTGCTGTATTGGGCGCGGATGGTGTTCATCGTCTGGCTGTCGAAAATGGCGTCGCTTTGTGTGCGGTTCTGGGCAATCGCCGCCTCCATCTGCTTCAGGCGGGATTCCTCCTGAATGAGCCGCTGCTGCGTCGCAAGCACCTGCGCGTTCAATTCGCCGGAGGCGAGATTGCTGACGAGCTGGCCATTATTTTCCTGCAGTCCGTTCTCGCGGCGGAAATCGGCCACGCGCTTTTCGGCGGCGGTGACATTCTCGCGCATTTCCTCGAGCCGCTTCTTGAGATCGTCGACGACACGCTGGCTGCTGTCGGAGTTTGTCTGGAACAGCTCGCTTTCGAATGCCTTCACGATGGCCTTTGACACGGTCACGGATTTCTCCGCGTCATTGGTCCAGACCGAAAGCGTGACCACGAAGGAGCGCGGATCGCGTTCCGCCGCCACCCGGTCGCCGAGCGAGCGAAGCGCGCCGACGCGGTTGTCATCATCATCAGGTTTCGATGAGAACATCGCCTTCAGCCGGGCAAGCGGCGGCGGGCTGATGAATTCGGGGTCCTGATCGAGCTTCAACTCGTCCACCACCCGCGCCAGCACGTTGCGCGAGGTGATGGTGCGCAGCTTGCTTTCCACCTCGAGGATCTGCGTGTCCCGCTGCTGATTGGGCGAAAACACCCCGTCATTGACGACATTCAGGTTGGAGGGATTAACGACGATATCCGTATAGGCCTTGTAGCGCGGCGGCGTCATATAGGCGTAGGTGAGTGCGCCGGCGACGCAGAGAATAATCGCCAGCACGATCCAGACGATGCCCCGGCGAAGCCAGAGGATGACGTCATCCACACCGATCCTGTCGATATATTTCAGGCCCGGCAGCGCGGCAGCCAGACTACCGCTTGGCGAAACCGCCTTCATCGGTGTCTCGGCCGCAGCAGGCTCGGCGGCGGTCGCCGCCGGTTTGGGCTCAAGATGCTCCTTCAGCACCGTGCGCTCGAAAACCTCGTCCTCATCCACCAGATCGTCCAGCAGGGAACCATGAGTTCTCGCGGCAGGCGCCGTTTTTTCATCGAGCGGACGTGCCTGCTTATGTCCCGCCTTTTGAAGCCTGTACATCAGCCAATCCAACTCGAACGAACCACAAAAAGGCCGGCAACAGAGGATTCCCATCGTCGCCAGAGCCGCTATCGACGGACAAGTTTAAATATGACGGGTGAATTTTAGGTTACCCGCATTCGTTCCCGCCATCATCGCCTATTCGCGGCCACGTTGAAAGGGATGATTGACTTGAATGGATCGACACGGTTCTTTCAACCGTTATATTTTTACATTATCCATTTGCCCCTCAAAGATTTTATCGAAACGGAGTTTGCGATGAGCCTGAAATTCGGAACGAGCGGTCTTCGCGGCCTCTCCGTCGATCTGAAAGGAAAAGCCTCCGCCGTCTATGCCACGGCATTTGCAAGGCACCTTCTCACATCGGGCCAGGCAAAGGCGGGCGATCCCATTCTCGTCGGCCGCGATTTTCGCGATTCGAGCCCGGATGTTTCCGCCACCTGCATCGCCGCGCTGAAAAAAGCCGGCCTGACCCCGTTCGATTGCGGCACGGTGCCGACACCGGCGCTGGCGCTTTACGGCCTGTCGCTGAAGGCGGGCGCGCTGATGATCACCGGCTCGCATATCCCGGCCGACCGCAACGGCATCAAGTTCTACCGCCCGGATGGCGAAATCGACAAGCAGGACGAGACGGCGATCGCAGCCCTCGCGGCCGAAATCGAGGCGGAAGGCATCAGCGACGAGGCCGCGACCGCGACCGCCGAAGACCATTCCGCCACCGCAGCCGAACTTTTCTACGAGCGCAACATCGCGCTGCTGCCGGAAAAGGCGCTCTCCGGCCTCAAGATCGGCGTTTACCAGCACAGCACCGTGGCGCGCGATCTCTTTGTCGATGTTCTCGCCCATTATGGTGCGGAAGTCGTTCCGCTCGGCCGCTCCGAAACCTTCATCCCCGTCGATACCGAGGCGGTCTCGCCGGAAACGCTGGCCCTTCTCAAGAAATGGTCGCCGGAGCACGGTCTCGACGCCATCGTTTCCGCCGATGGCGACGGCGACCGTCCCCTGCTGACCGATGAAAACGGCGTGCCGCTGCGCGGCGACCTCATCGGCCTCATCACCGCCAATTTCCTCGGCGCCGGCGTGGTCGTCACCCCCGTCACCTCCAATTCCGGCATCGAGGGGAGCGGCTCCTTCGACGTCATCCGTACCAAAGTCGGCTCACCCTTCGTCATCGCGGGCATGGCTGAGGCGCTCGCCGCCGGCAAGAACGGCGTCATGGGCTTCGAGGCCAATGGCGGCCTGCTGACGGCGTCTGCCTTCACCTTGAACGGCAGGGCGCTTTCGCCCCTGCCGACGCGTGACAGCTTCCTGCCCATCCTCGCCGTGCTGCTTCTCTCGGCAGAACAGAAAAAACCGCTGTCGCAGATCGCCGCCGCCTATAACCTGCCGGTCGCCGCCGCCGACCGTCTGGAAAATTTCGCGCAGGAAAAAAGCGCCGCCCTGATGACACATCTGCGCGCCTCGCGGAACAATCTCGACGCCTTCCTCGCACCGGTCGGCACCGTGAAGGCGCTGAGCGACATCGACGGCCTGCGCGTGGCGCTGACCGACGGCAGCACCATCCATTTCCGCCCTTCCGGCAATGCTCCCGAAATGCGCTGCTACGTCGAAGCGGTCAATCAGGATGAGGCCGAAACGCTTTTGAACAAGGGGCTCGATCTCATCCGTAATTTCGGGTGAGAGTGGATGCCGCATACGCGATGGTGTAAGCTGCGCGCATGAGAAGAATGGACGCAATCATGAAACTCAAGCGACACGCCCATGCAGTGAAAAGCATGGGCGTGACGTCGCTTTATCTTTTTGGTTCGACGGCCCGCGATGAAGCCCTTGCCTCAAGCGATCTGGACATCTTCATCGACTATGATCCGAGCCGCCGTTTCTCGTTGCTCGATCTCGTCGGTATCAAGCAGTTTCTGGAAGAAGAATTGGCCGTGGAAGTCGACGTGACGACACGCAACAGCCTGCACCCGTCGCTCCGGAATGACATCGAGCAATCCGCAGTACGGATATTTTGATGACCAGACGCAGGGTCGGGCGGGTTCCGACTTTATCTGGTTGTGAGTCTATAATGTCGCCAATGATTTCGCATTGAGTACCTCAACATCGCCTCTTCCGTCATTCCGGCCTTGCGCCGGAATCCAGCCGACGCACGTCTGTGCGGCGAGAGAGTCTTTTCAGCCCAAAGACTTGGGCTGGCTGGATTCCGGCACAAGGCCGGAATGACGGAAAATCTCGTGTCGCAAATGTCGCACCCCGCCATTGCCCTGTTGCTCTTCCCGCTTCGCAGAGCGATAAGGACCGCAGGGTCGAAGGAGGCGGACGATGAGCGGCGAGACCATTACCCTTTATGAAGCGATCGGTGGCGATGCGACCGTCAGGGCGCTGACCCGGCGCTTCTACGAATTGATGGATACCCTGCCGGAGGCCGCGCGCTGCCGCGCCATCCATCCCGCCGATCTTTCCGGCAGCGAGGCGAAGTTTTACGATTATCTGACGGGATATCTTGGCGGACCGCCCGTTTATGTCGAGAAACACGGCCATCCGATGTTGCGGCGACGCCATTTCGTCGCCCCCATCGGCCCCGCCGAGCGGGATGAATGGCTGCTCTGCTTCCGCCGCGCCATGGACGAGACGATCGAGAACGTGAAGCTGCGCGACATCATCTGGGCGCCGGTCGAGCGGTTGGCCTTTCACATGCAGAACCAGGAGGCAGACAGCCAATGACCATGCAGAGCGCGACCATCGCAAGCCTGCCCCGCGCAAGATTGCGGGCCTTCATTCTGTTGCTGGGCGGCCTTTTGGGCGCTGCCGGCGTCATGCTTGCCGCCGCCGCCACCCATACCGGCGAAACCTATATGCTCGGCAATGCCTCGGCCATGGCGCTGGCGCATGCGCCGGTGCTGGTGGCGCTGCATATCGGCGCGGATCGCATCAGAACTGCCATTCCGGCGGGCCTGATCCTCGGCCTCGGCACCGCAGTCTTTGTCGGCGATCTCGTCACCAGGCATTTTTCCGGCCACAGCCTGTTTCCCTATGCTGCGCCCACCGGCGGCCTCGGCATGATCGTCGGGTGGCTGGTGCTGTGCGCGGGAGCGTTTCTGAAGCCGAAAGTTTGATTTTTTAGATAACCCGCGTTTTGACGCATATTGCGTGCGGCGCTTACCTCGCACTCGGCGTCATCCTCGCCCCCTGAGGCGAGAATCCATGGACCACGGAAATTGTGGATCTTCGGGATAAGCCCGATGATGACGGAGGAGAGGCTTCAGCCCCTGCGCCGCGTCCAGCGAAACGACAGGATATTGCGGCCCTCTTCGGCCGCCGCGCCAATCTCGAAGGACGGCGTTTCACCGGGTTGGCGGGTCCGCAAATAGGGAAAGGTCACGACATTCCCGCCGCTTATGGCAAGGCGGTTGCGCCTTTCGCGTTCACCGATGATTTCATAGATGTCCGTCAGCGCCGGATCGGCAGCCTGCTCGGCCATCTTGTGCAGTTCCACACGGCAGGCCTCTGCCACCGCTGGATTTTCATCATGGAAATTATTGCGCTCGTCGCTCATCGCTGGAGGTCCGTTCATTCATCGTCTGCAGCGCCCGCTCCAGACTGGATTTGCTGCCATTGCGCAGCGGAATGAACGTCTTGCCGAATTTCTTGCAACCCGACTTCACCCGCAGACACGCATCGTGGCTGATACAGTCGATCGGGCAGAAAACGCAGTCGACGGAAGGAAGCACGGTATCGATGCGGGAAACGGCCTCACGCAGGCCGCCATCGTGATGAATGAGCTCGGCACCGAAATTGCTGGCGATCTGGCGAAGATGCGCAACCTGACAGTCACGGCCGCCGACATAAAGAAAGCTTTTCGGACCGGAAAGCTGCTGTTCGGCCACATCCCGCTCGGTCTGGGGAGCGCCCTTGCCCTGCTTGCCGCCACGTTCGGCCTTCTTCTTTTCCTTGCGCGCCATTCCCTCACCTGCCGGTTGATTTTTCATGCCCCGATATCCGGCGCCATGAGCGGCTCCTTTGATCAGGATGCCGGCACCATAATAAAGATGAGTTTTGGAGTAAAGTATAAAGATGATAATTTTCCTCATGTTTTGACATAAAGAATCGATCACATATTCGCGAGAACGGTCCCGTTCAGCCGTTTATCCGCAATCCGCCCATAAAAAGCTGCTCCAGATGCCGGGCTGCATCCTCAAAACGGCCCTCACCGCCATTCTTCTCACCCAGCACCGCCCGCACCTGCACATCGAAATCCGCATAATGCTGCGTGGTCGACCAGATCGAAAAAATAAGGTGATAGGGATCGCATTTTGCCATCCGCCCGGCCTTCACCCAGGCACGGATCACCTCGGCCTTTTCATCCACCAGTTGTTTCAGCGGCCCTTTCAGCTCGTCCTCGATATGCGGCGCGCCCTGCAGGATTTCATTGGCGAACAGGCGGCTCTCACGCGGGAAATCGCGCGACATCTCCAGCTTGCGGCGAATATAGGAGCGGATTTCGCTTTCGGGATTGCCCTCCGCGTCGAAAGCGCGCAACGGGTCGAGCCATGTGTCCAGCACCCGCTCGATGAGCGCGCGATGCATCGCCTCCTTGGTGCGGAAATAATAAAGCACGTTCGGTTTCGACATGCCGGCAGCCTCGGCAATCTGGTCGATGGTGGAACCGCGAAACCCGTTTGTGGAAAAAACACTGAGCGCAGCTTCAAGAATCGCTTCCTGCTTTTCTTCCTGAATGCGGGTCCGCTTCTGTGTTTTCGCTGCTCGCGGTATGGCCATTCTCAGCTCTCTGTTTCTTTTCAATGCAATTGCCGCTACAGTATGCTTAAAAAATAATCGACGCGTACAGTTTAGGCAAAATTAGTGCGATTCGTCACGAAATTCCCTTGCTGACATCGCTGCGAATTTGCAATGTTTACCAGCCGGTCAATTTATCCCCCATCGCCATCTTTAGGCAATGGCTGTTATCTTAACCGGCAAAAAAGGGAACGGCACAAGCTTTGCATTGATAAAAACAAAACAGGTGAGGACGACACTGCATGACGGCGGGTAAGAACTTGACGGTCAATGGCGACCGTCTGTGGGACAGTCTGATGGATATGGCGAAGATCGGCCCCGGCATTGCCGGCGGCAATAATCGCCGCACGCTGACGGATGAGGATGCGGAAGGCCGAAGCCTGTTCCAGCGCTGGTGCGAGGCGGCAGGCCTGACGATGGGCGTCGACCGCATGGGCACCATGTTCGCCACCCGCCCCGGCGAGGACCCGGATGCGCTTCCCGTCTATATTGGCAGCCATCTCGACACCCAGCCGACCGGCGGCAAGTTCGATGGCGTGCTCGGCGTATTGGCCGGGCTGGAGGTGGTGCGCAGCCTGAATGACTTGAACATCAAAACCAAACACCCGATCACCGTCACCAACTGGTCGAATGAAGAAGGCGCGCGCTTTGCGCCGGCCATGCTGGCCTCCGGCGTCTTCGCCGGCATTCACGATCTCGATTATGCCTATGGCCGCACCGATACCGACGGCAAGACTTATGGCGAAGAACTGAAACGCATCGGCTGGCTGGGCGAGGAAGAGGTGGGCGCGCGCAAAATGCACGCCTATTTCGAATATCACATCGAACAGGGGCCGATTCTGGAGGCGGAAGGCAAACAGATCGGCGTCGTCACCCATTGCCAGGGCCTGTGTTGGCTGGAGGTGACGCTGACCGGCAAGGAAGCCCATACCGGCTCCACGCCGATGGCCATGCGCGTCAATGCCGGCCTTGCCGCCGCCCGTATTCTCGAAAAGGTGCAGGAAGTGGCGATGGCCCACCAGCCGGGCGCTGTCGCCGGCGTCGGCCAGATGATCTTCACGCCCAATTCCCGTAACGTGCTGCCCGGCAAGGTGGTCTTCACCATCGACCTTAGAACCCCCTCGCAGGCGAAACTCGACAGCATGCGCACCATCTTCGAACGCGAGGTGCCACAGATCGCCGCAGAACTCGGCGTCGGCTGCTCGATCGAAGCCATCGGCCATTTCGATCCCGTCAGCTTCGATCCCGTGCTGGTCGGCCGCGTGCGCTCCGCTGCCGAAAGACTGGGCTACAGCCACATGGACATCATTTCCGGCGCCGGCCATGACGCCTGCTGGACCGCAAGGGTCGCCCCCTCCACAATGATCTTCTGCCCCTGCGTGGACGGGCTTTCCCACAACGAAGCGGAAGAGATTTCGCCGGAATGGGCGGCCGCCGGCTGCGATGTGCTGCTGCATGCGGTGCTGGAGACTGCGGAGATCGTGGAATGATCGCGCCCACGATGCCAGGCCCCCTCATCCGGCCCTTCGGGCCACCTTCTCCCCGGCGGGGAGAAGAAGCACGCGGCAACGCCCTCACCCCTACCACCGGCGTCATAAAAATCTGCGACGGTGCCTCCCATTTCTTCTCCCCGCCGGGGAGAAGGTGGCCCGAAGGGCCGGATGAGGGGGCAACGGTCATGGTCGATCACACGGATAAAAAAGCATCAAAACGCCATTCGGGCAAAACCACGCAAGCCCGAAAACTCCGCCGCGACGAGACTTTCCTGCCCGATCATCCCGACCGTTATTCGCCAGTCCTCGTTACCGGGAACATGCACCAATGACCGCCACCATCATCAAAAACGGCACCATCGTCACCGCCGACCTCACCTACAAGGCCGATGTGAAAATCGAAGGCGGCAAGATCACCGAGATCGGACCCGACCTGACCGGCGGCACGGTGCTGGACGCGACGGGATGTTACGTCGTGCCCGGCGGCATCGATCCGCACGTGCATCTGGAAATGCCCTTCATGGGCACCTATTCCGCCGATGATTTCGAGAGCGGCACGCGGGCGGCCCTTGCCGGCGGCACCACTATGGTGGTGGATTTCTGCCTGCCGGAACCCGGCCAGTCGCTTCTGGACGCCCTGCAACGCTGGGACAACAAAGCGACGCGCGCCAATTGCGATTATTCCTTCCACATGGCCGTCACCTGGTGGGGCGAGCAGGTCTTCGACGAGATGAAGACGGTGGTGCGGGAAAAGGGCATCAATTCCTTCAAGCACTTCATGGCCTATAAGGGCGCGCTGATGGTGAATGACGACGAGATGTTCGCCTCCTTCTCGCGCTGCGCCGAACTGGGCGCCATTCCCTTCGTGCATGCGGAAAACGGCGATATCGTCGCGCAGATGCAGGAAAAACTGATGGCGGAAGGCAATGTCGGGCCGGAGGCGCATGCCTATTCCCGACCGCCCTCCGTGGAAGGCGAGGCCACCAACCGCGCCATCATCATCGCCGATATGGCGGGCGCCCCGCTCTATGTCGTCCACACCTCCTGCGAGCAGGCGCATGAAGCGATCCGCCGCGCCCGGCAAAACGGCATGCGGGTCTATGGCGAACCGCTGATCCAGCACCTGATCCTCGACGAGAGCGAATATGCCAATGTCGACTGGGATCACGCCGCCCGCCGCGTGATGTCGCCGCCCTTCCGCAACCGGCAGCATCAGGACAGCCTCTGGGCGGGTCTCGCCTCCGGCTCGCTGCAATGCGTGGCGACCGACCATTGCGCCTTCACCACCGAGCAGAAACGCTTCGGCCTCGGCGATTTCCGCAAGATTCCGAACGGCACCGGCGGGCTGGAAGATCGCATGCCGCTGCTCTGGACCCATGGCGTGGCGACTGGCCGGCTGACGATGAACGAATTCGTCGCCGTCACCTCCACAAACATCGCCAAGATCCTCAATATCTATCCGAGAAAAGGCGCGATCCTCGTCGGCAGCGATGCCGATATCGTCGTCTGGGATCCGGCGCTGGAAAAGACCATCCGCGCGGCAAACCAGCAATCGGCCATCGATTACAACGTGTTCGAAGGGCAGAAGGTGAAGGGCCTGCCGCGCTACACCCTGTCGCGCGGCCTCGTCAGCATCGAGGAGGCCACCATCGAAACGCAGCCGGGCCACGGTCAGTTCATCGCCCGCGATGCCTATCCCGCCGTCAGCCGGGCGCTCTCCACCTGGAAGGAACTCGTCGCGCCGCGCAAGGTGGAGCGCAGCGGCATTCCGGCATCGGGTGTATGACCGTGAGCGCCGGGCCGAAACGCGAAATCGTCATCGCCGCAGCCGTTCTCCTCAATGAGCGACGGCAGATGCTGGTCGTGCGCAAGCGCGGCACCACGCAATTCATGCAACCGGGTGGCAAGATCGATCCGGGCGAAACGCCGGAACAGGCGCTTCACCGCGAACTGGCCGAGGAAATCGGCCTGACGCTGCCGAAGAATGCGGCCCGTTATGAGGGCGTCTTCCGCGAGGAAGCCGCCAATGAAACCGGCGCCGACGTCGTCGCCCATGCATTTATCGCGAGGCTTTATACGGATGTCGCCCCGCAGGCGGAGATAGAGGAAGTGCGCTGGCTCGATCTCGACCGCGACCCGGACGTGATGATCGCCAAGCTTACGGAAACCCAGATGCTGCCGCTGGCGCGCGCAGCGCTCACGGAAAGCGACAATCAGCCAAGATGAACCAGGCCTCTCCCTATTCCGTCGTTTCCGCCAGAAAACTGGGCCTCACCTTCGAAACGGGGGATGGCCCGGTCCACGCCCTGTCGAATGTCGATCTGGATGTGGGAAAAGGTGACTTCGTCTCCTTCATCGGCCCTTCCGGCTGCGGCAAGACCACCTTCCTGCGGGTCATCGCCGATCTTGAAAAACACACGTCAGGCGAGATCACCGTGAACGGCACGACGCCGGAAAACGCCCGCAAGGACCGCTCCTACGGTTACGTCTTCCAGGCCGCCGCACTTTATCCCTGGCGCAGCATCGAAAAGAACATCGCCCTGCCGCTTGAAATCATGGGCTATGGCAAGGCCGAACAGCGCGAACGCATCGAGCGCACGCTCGATCTCGTCAACCTCACCGGTTTCGGCAAGAAATATCCCTGGCAGCTTTCCGGCGGCATGCAGCAGCGCGCCTCCATCGCCCGCGCACTCGCCTTCGATGCCGACCTGCTGCTGATGGACGAGCCCTTCGGCGCGCTGGACGAGATCGTGCGCGATCATCTGAACGAACAGCTGCTGAAGCTCTGGGATGCGACCGGCAAGACCATCTGTTTCGTCACCCATTCCATTCCCGAAGCGGTCTATCTCTCGACCAAGATCGTCGTCATGTCGCCGCGGCCGGGGCGGGTGACGGATGTGATCACATCCACCCTGCCGCGGGAAAGGCCACTGGAGATTCGCGAGACGCCGGAATTTCTGGCGATTGCGCACCGCGTGCGTGAGGGGTTGAAGGCGGGGCATGGCTATGAAGGGTGAGGTCAGCGCCAGGAATACCCCCCTCTGCCCTGCCGGGCATCTCCCCCTCAAGGGGGGAGATCGGCAAGCGGCACAACCACCGCTTCATTCGCAAACAATGAGATGGGCGAGACCCAACCACGAGTCGATCTCCCCCCTTGAGGGGGAGATGTCCGGCAGGACAGAGGGGGGTAAGCGTCACTCTCAGAGCACGCGTAACCCCCACCCTCGGAGGACACCGCAATGACCCTCCTCCGCCACCGCATCCTCCCCATCCTCACCGTCCTTCTCGCCATCCTCATCCTCTGGCACCTCGCCGTCGTCTATCTCAACATGCCCTTCGCCCGCGACCAGGCCACCCGCGCGGGCGAGACGCCGGGTTTCCTCGAACTCCTGCCGCAAACCTTCGCCCAGGAACGCCCGGTCCTCCCCGCCCCTCACCAGATCGCCGCGGAACTCTGGGACACCACCGTCAACAAGGCCATCACCTCCAAGCGCAGCCTGATCTACCACGCCGGCATCACGCTTTCGGCCACCCTGCTCGGTTTCGCCATCGGCGCCGTCCTCGGCATCCTGCTTGCCGTCGCCATCATCCATAACCGCGCCATGGATCGCTCCGTCATGCCGTGGATCATCGCCAGCCAGACGATCCCCATCCTCGCCATCGCGCCGATGATCATCGTCGTTTTGAACTCCATCGGCATTTCCGGGCTTCTGCCCAAGGCGCTGATTTCCACCTACCTCTCCTTTTTCCCCATCGTCGTCGGAATGGTGAAGGGCCTCAGAAGCCCGGAAACCCTCCAGCTCGACCTGATGCACACCTATAATGCCTCATCGGCGCAGATATTCTGGAAGCTGCGCTGGCCTTCGGCACTGCCCTATCTCTTCACCTCGCTGAAGATCGCCATTGCCATCGCGCTGGTCGGCGCCATCGTCGGGGAATTGCCGACAGGCGCGGTCGCCGGGCTCGGCGCGCGGCTTCTCTCCGGCTCCTATTATGGCCAGACGGTGCAGATATGGGCAGCGCTGTTCATGGCCGCCGGTGTCGCGGCCCTGCTGGTGTCGATCATCGGCATTGCGCACGCCGCCGTGCTGAAAAGAATGGGAACACGGCCATGACGAACCCCTTCTGGTTTATCGGCGCGATCCTGTTCTGGCTTGCCGCCTGGGCTTTCAATGAATGGCTGGTGCGGCGCAACTTCACCTCCTCCTCGGGAAAGCGCATCAGCCGCATCGCCGTGCCTCTCCTCTTCGGCCTCGCCCTTCTGGTCCTCTGGGAAGGCGTCGTGCGCGGCTTTTCCGTGCCGCCCATCCTGCTGCCGGCCCCCAGCGCCATTCTCGCGCGCCTTCTCGGCTCGCTGCCGATCCTCTGGGCGGATTTCCGCCAGACCTTCCTCAAATCGGTGCTGACCGGTTATGTGCTCGGCTGCGGCCTCGGTTTCCTCGTCGCCATCCTCATCGACCGTTCGCCCTTCCTGCAGCGCGGGCTCTTGCCCATCGGCAATTTCGTCTCCGCCCTTCCGGTCGTCGGCATCGCACCGATCATGGTCATGTGGTTCGGTTTCGACTGGCAATCGAAAGTCGCCGTCGTCGTCATCATGACCTTCTTCCCCATGCTGGTGAATACGGTGCAGGGGCTTGCCGCTTCCAGCCACATGGAGCGCGACCTGATGCGCACCTATGCCGCCGGCTGGTGGCAGACATTGGTGAAGCTGCGCCTGCCGGCCGCCTGGCCCTTCATCTTCAATGCGCTGAAGATCAATTCCACGCTCGCCCTGATCGGCGCCATCGTCGCGGAGTTTTTCGGCACGCCCATCGTCGGCATGGGTTTCCGCATTTCGGCGGAAATGGGCCGCAGCAATGTCGATATGGTCTGGGCCGAGATCGCCGTGGCGGCGCTCGCAGGTTCGGGCTTTTACGGTCTTGTGGCGCTCGCGGAGCGTGCCGTCACCTTCTGGCATCCGTCCGTCCGTGGGGGACGAACGTAAATAACGAAAAAGGGAACAGCGATGAAAATGAAACTTGCATCCATGCTTCTTGCCGGCGCGTCAGTCCTGACCGCATTCGGAGCCCAGGCCGCCGATAAGATCACCCTCCAGCTGAAATGGGTCACCCAGGCGCAATTCGCCGGTTATTACGTCGCCAAGGACAAGGGTTTCTACGAAGCCGAAGGCCTCGATGTCGATATCAAGCCCGGCGGCCCGGATATCGCCCCCGCGCAGGTTCTGGCCGGCGGCGGTGCTGACGTCATTGTCGACTGGATGCCGTCCGCCCTTGCGACGCGCGAAAAGGGCGTGCCGCTTGTCAACATCGCCCAGCCGTTCAAATCGTCAGGCATGATGCTGACCTGCCTGAAAGAAACCGGCATCACCAAGCCGGAAGATTTCAAGGGCAAGACGCTCGGCGTCTGGTTCTTCGGCAATGAATATCCGTTTCTGTCGTGGATGGCGCACCTGAAAATCCCGACCACCGGCGGCGCGGATGGCGTGACCGTTCTGAAACAGGGCTTCAACGTCGACCCGCTTTTGCAGAAACAGGCCGCCTGCATTTCCACCATGACCTATAATGAATATTGGCAGGTCATCGATGCCGGCATCAAGCCGGAGGAACTCGTCACCTTCAAATACGAGGCCGAAGGCGTGGCGACGCTGGAGGACGGGCTTTACGTTCTCGAAGACAAGCTCAAGGATGCCAAGTTCAAGGAGGACATGGTCAAATTCGTCCGCGCTTCCATGAAGGGCTGGAAGTGGGCGGAAGAAAACCCGGACGATGCCGCCGGTATCGTTCTCGAAAACGACGCCTCCGGCGCCCAGACCGAAAAGCACCAGAAGCGCATGATGGGCGAAGTGGCCAAGCTCACCGCCGGCTCGAAGGGCGCGCTCGACAAGGCGGATTACGAACGCACGGTGAAGACCCTGCTCGGCGGCGGCTCCGATCCTGTGATCACCAAGGAACCGACAGGCGCCTATACTACGGAGATTACCGACGCGGCGCTGAAATAATCTGGGGCGGGAAGATAAGATCGCGCGGCGATGACCGCGCGATCTTGGTGAACGGCAACCTCTCCTCCGTCATCCTCGGGCTTGACCCGAGGATCCACCGGCGTTTTGATTGTGGTGATGTGCCTGGACCCTCAGGACAAGCCCGAGGATGACGGCGTATTGGGCGTTCTCAGAATTCCAGACCGCCTCACGTGGTGGTAACCCATTTGACGAATTACAATATCCCGACCTATACAAAAATGTATATCAACCATCGCAGCTATGCGGATTGATTTGCACGGCAACAAGAATTACAGTCCCGCCCACAAGACTGCCAAATTTGATCTTGTAAAAAAAGCACAAGGCAAAGGTGCTTGAGATTCGCGTTGAGGGGCGTTTGAATCGGGAGGATCGAAAAGGAAGTATTGTGATCCCTTGTTTCACATTCGCCATCGCATGACCTTTTAAGATACGGCCCCGGGCCTTCAGGACATGTGAGCGGATATTGCGCGAGCCAAGACACATGCAGCATAAAGTCACGTTTAACCGCTTTGTAGTCCTTCTTCTTTCCGCAACGGTGCTCCCTCTTTCCGCAGCAGCCGAGGGAGAGGCGCAGGCACCGGTCAAACAGCAGAACCTGCCTTCCATCATCGTTGCCCATGCCGCAAAACGCGATCTCGTGGACCGCATCATCGCGACGGGCACCATCCGCCCCGTGGACGAAATCTACGTCCAGCCGCTGGTCGACGGCCTGTCGATCGATACGCTGAACGTCGATATCGGCGACAGGGTCGAAGCAAACGCGATCCTTGCCGTCCTCTCCTCGGACAGTCTGATCCTCCAGAAAAGCCAGCTTGAGGCCAACAAGGCCAAGGCGCAGGCTGCCGTCGCACAGGCCAAGGCACAGGTCCTGGAAGCGGAGGCAAGCGCCAATGACGCGAACCGCCAGCGCGACCGTGCCGCAAAGCTCGGCCAGAGCGGCTCCGGCTCCGTCTCGCAGGTGGAGCAGACCCAGGCGCAGGCCGAAGTGGCCGCCGCCAAGCTCAACGCCGCCCGTCAGGCCGTTTCCGCCGGCGAGGCCGATATCAAGGTGGTTGACGCGCAGATTGACGACATCGACCTGAAGCTGACGCGCACCGGCGTGAAAACCCCGGTCGCCGGCATCGTTTCCGCCAAGAACGCCAAGGTCGGCGCAATCGCCAGCGGCTCCGGCAACCCGCTTTTCACCGTCATCAAGGACGGCGCGATCGAACTTGTCGCCGATCTGTCCGAGACCGATATCCAGAAGGTCAAGGCCGGCCAGAAAGCCTATTTGACGGTTGCCGGCGGAGCTGAGAAAATAGAGGGCAAGGTGCGCCTCGTTTCGCCCACCGTCGATCCGACGACGCGCCTCGGCTCCGTGCATGTGGTGCTGCCGGAAAACAGCCCGGCGCGCTCGGGCATGTATGCCAGCGCGGCGATCATCGTCGAGGAGACGAATGCGCTCGCTTTGCCGCTGTCGGCCGTTACCTCCGGGCGTGAAGGCTCGACCACCCGCAGGGTGGAAGGCGACGTCGTCAAGCAGGTGAAGATCGAGACCGGCATAGAAGACAGTGGTTTCATCGAGATTGTCAGCGGTCTTGCCGCTGGAGACAAGGTTGTCGAGAAGGCTGGGGCATTCGTGCGTGATGGTGACCGGATTAAACCGGTGGAAGCCCAGACGGCTGCGTCCAACTGACTGAGGGATTGAAATGAACTTTTCCGCATGGTCAATCCGTAATCCGATTGCGCCGCTGCTCGGCTTCGCGCTTTTGATGATCCTCGGCATGCAGGCGTTTAACACCCTGCCGATCACCCGTTTTCCGAATATCGACGTTCCCGTCGTAGCCGTCACGGTGACCCAGAGCGGCGCTTCGCCCTCCGAGCTGGAAATGCAGGTGACGAAGGAGATCGAGGACGCCGTTGCCGCCATCAGCGGCGTCGACGAAATCCAGTCCACCGTGGTCGACGGCCAGTCGACGACGACGGTCGTCTTCCGCATCGAAAAGCCGACGGAAGAGGCGGTTCAGGACACCAAGGACGCCATCGACAAGATCCGCAGCGATCTGCCCGCCGATATCGAAGTGCCCGTCGTCAGCAAGATCGACGTCGAGGGACAGGCGATCCAGACCTTTGCCGTCTCCTCGCCCAACATGACGCTGGAAGAACTGTCCTGGTTCGTGGATGACACAATCAAGCGTTCGCTGCAGGGCCAGTCCGGCATCGGCAAGGTCGACCGTTACGGCGGCGCCGACCGCGAGGTCCGCGTGTCGCTGAGCCCCGAAAAGCTCGACGCCTATGGCATCACCGCCACCGAAGTGAACAGCCAGCTGCGCGGCACCAACATCGATCTCGGTTCCGGCCGCGGCCAGGTGGGCGGCAACGAGCAGACGATCCGCACGCTCGGCGACACGCGCGATGTGAGCCAGCTTGCCAACACCACGATCGCGCTTTCCAACGGCCGTTTCGTCAAGCTTTCCGAGCTCGGCACCGTCACCGACACCTATCAGGAACAGAAGTCCTTCTCGCGTTTCAACGGCAACCCCGCCGTCACCTTCGCGGTGTTCCGCTCCAAGGGCGCCAGCGAGGTCTCCGTCGCCGAAACCGTGGCGGCAAGCCTCGATGAGGTGCGCAAGAATCATCCTGACGTCTCGATCGAAATGGTCGATGACGCCGTCTACTTCACCTATGGCAACTACAAGGCGGCGCTCGACACGCTGATCGAAGGCGCAATCCTCGCCGTCATCGTGGTCCTGCTCTTCCTGCGCAACTGGCGCGCAACCCTGATTGCCGCAGTTGCCCTGCCGCTTTCCGCGATCCCGACCTTCTGGATCATGGATATCATGGGCTTCTCGCTCAACCTCGTCAGCTTTCTCGCCTTGACGCTCGCCACGGGTATTCTCGTCGACGACGCCATCGTGGAAATCGAGAACATTGCCCGCCACATCAAGATGGGCAAGACGCCTTATCGCGCGGCACTCGAAGCGGCGGATGAAATCGGCCTCGCGGTCATCGCCACCAGCTTCACCATCATCGCGGTCTTCGTGCCCGTCTCGTTCATGCCCGGCATTCCCGGCCAGTACTTCATCCAGTTCGGCCTCACCGTCGCCTTCTCGGTGTTCTTCTCGCTGGCGGTGGCCCGCCTCATCACGCCGTTGATGGCGGCCTATCTGATGCGCGCCGAAGATGCGATGGACGATCACCACGACAATGACAGCCGGTTGATGAAGGCCTATACGCGCATGGTCACCGCCACCACCCGCAAGTGGTGGGCGCGGTATCTGACGCTGCTCGGCGCCATCGGCTTTCTCGTCGCTTCCGTCATTCTGCTCGCCGGCGTTCCGGGCAGCTTCCTGCCGCCGGATGATGCCTCGCGCGTCACGCTTTCGGTGGAACTGCCGCCCAATGCGACGCTCGACGAAACCGACCGCACGACGACCCAGATTTATCATGCGCTGCGTGACATCAACGGCGTGGAAAGCGTCTTCATCCTCGGCGGCGCTTCGCCGAAGGGCGACCTGGAGCTTCGCCGCGCCACCGTCAACGTCATCCTGCAGCACATCGACCATTCGCTGCTCAAGCTGGTGGTCAACAAGGGTCTCGGTTCCATTCCGCTCATCGGCCAATATCTGCCGAAGGTGGAGGAGAAGGGCCGCATACGTCCGCAATGGGATGTGGAACGGGATATTTTCGCGCAGGTGCGCGGCATCCCCGATGTCCGCATCATCAAGCTCAACGACCGCGCGGAACGCGAGCTCTCCTTCAACTTCCTCTCGACCAACGAGAAGGATCTGAACGACGCCGTCGGCATTCTCGAAAGCCGCCTGCGCGCCTCGCCCATCCTCGCCAATGTCAGCTCGGAAGGCGCTCTGCCGCGTCCCGAACTGCAAATCCGCCCGCGCAAGGATGAAATCGCCCGCCTCGGCATCACGCCGCAGCAGATTTCGCAGACCGTGCGTGTCGCCACCATCGGCGATATCGACGCGCAGCTGACGAAGATCTCGCTGGACGACCGGCAGATCCCGATCCGCGTGCAGGCATCGCTCGATACCCGCCGCGATCTCGCCACCATCCGCGCGCTGAAGATCAAGACCGCCTCCGGGTCGCTGGTGCCGCTCTACAGCGTCGCCGATATCGACTATTCGGAAGGTCCAAGCTCGATCAAGCGCAACGACCGCAACCGCGTCGTCTCCATCGGCTCCGACGTGCCCTTCGGCACGGCGCTCGATACCTCGACGGCCGAGTTCAAGCGCATCGTGTCGGAAACCGAACTGCCGGCAAGCGTCCGCCTTGCCGAAAGCGGTGACGCCAAGGTGCAGGGCGAAATGCAGCAGGGCTTCGTCAACGCCATGCTGCTCGGCCTGATGCTGGTGCTGGTCGTGCTCATCCTGCTGTTCAAGGATGTCATCCAGCCCTTCACCATCCTGTTCTCGCTGCCGCTCGCCATCGGCGGCGTGGCGGTCGCGCTCATCATCACGCAGAACGCGCTCTCCATGCCCGTTCTCATCGGCATCCTGATGTTGATGGGCATCGTGACGAAGAACGCCATCCTCTTGGTGGATTTCGCCATCGAAATGCGCCGTCACGGCATGGAACGGGTGCATGCCATGGTGGAGGCCGGCCGCAAGCGCGCCCGCCCGATCATCATGACCTCGATTGCCATGTCGGCGGGCATGTTGCCCTCCGCACTCGGCGTCGGCGAAGGCGGTTCGTTCCGCGCGCCGATGGCGATTGCGGTGATCGGCGGTATCATCGTCTCGACGGTGCTGTCGCTCATCGTGGTGCCGGCCTTCTTCCTGATCATGGACGACCTGTCGCGCCTGCTCGCCCACCTCTTCGGCCGCTTCGTCGGCAAGAAGGAAGAGGAGGAAGAGGCTCTCTCCAACGAGAAGCTCTCGGAAATCGCCCGCGAAAACAGCCTGGCGCTCTCCTCGCTGGAGGCGCGCGTCGCCAGCATGGAAAAGGGCACCGGCGACAAGGCCAGCGACAAGGGCAGCAATATATTACGACTGCCGCCGCTCGCTGCGGAGTGAGAATTCCAGATATTAAGATTGAAACGCCGGGACTTGTACCCGGCGTTTCTTTTGCGCGGATGCTTTAGAGCAAAGCGTCGCGGCTGATTTCTTCTCCCCGCCGGGGAGAAGGTGGCCCGAAGGGTCGGATGAGGGGGCGCCCTCTCCGCATATTTCTACCCTCGCCCCCTCATCCCGCTGCCGCGACCTTCTCCCCGGCGGGGAGAAGAACAATGCCGCCCTCGCTCGCTCCACATCCCCTCATGCTCGCGCTCTGGAGCATGCATAGCCTCGCCGCACTCGCTCGCTTCCCCAAATGACAACGTCAAATCCTGTTTGATCGAAATCAATTCGCTTTTCAGGTGAACTGCTAGTCTCCCTCGCATCGGGAATTGCCGGTCGAGGAAAAATGCGATGAGTTCTTTGCAGATAGGCGTGAGGGAGAAGGAACTTCCCCGGTTTCGTGTCGCTTCGGACAGCCCGGCAAAAGGTTTGAGCGGGAGCCGAATGGACGTGAACAAGACCGTGAAGCTGAGCAACAGGGACAGGAACATTCTGCTGCGCGCACCCCTGATCGGGGTTGCCGACGACGCGGCAGCGCTGAAGCTGATGGAGGCGGCGACCATCACCACTGTCAACGCCCGCCATGTGCTCTTCAAGGAAGGCGAAGCGGCGCAGCATTTTTATTGCGTTCTGTCGGGTTATGTCCGCCTTTACCGGCTGGACAGGCATGGGCGCGAGGCGGATGTACGCGTCAGCGGCCCCGGCGATACCTTCAACGAATGCCTGATCTTCGGCAGCGATACCTATCGTTACAGCGCACAGGCGGCGGAAAGCTGCACCGTGGCGCGTTTCGAACTCGCAAGAATCCGAACCCTGATCGATCAGGAGCCGGCAATCGCCAAGGCCGTCATGCGCTGCCTTTCCAACAGCCTGCTGGCGACCATGGACTGCATCGCCAACGACCGGCTGCAGACGGCACCGCAGCGCGTCGCCCATTACCTCATCAATCAGGGCCCGCGGGATGCGACATCCTTTTCGTTGCGGCTGCCGTTCCAGAAAAGCCTGCTGGCCGGCAAGCTCGGCCTTGCGCCGGAAGCTTTATCACGCGCCTTCTCGGCACTGAAGAAGTCGGGTGTGACGGTGCGCGGCCGTATCGTGCAGGTCAATGACGTCGCGGCATTGAAGCAGATCTGAAAACACCGGGAGAGGACGAAGGGCGGGATGCCAGCCGGCAGCCCGCCCTTCTGCATGCCCGAAAACGGAAAATCAGCCCGGCTGCGGCACGAAACGGAAGCTATCGCCCTGCCGCTCGATATGGAAAAATCCGCCAAGATGGCCGCCGGACACCAGCCAGCCATGATCGGCCGCCTCTGCCAGCGCCGCAAGACGGGTGGCATAAGCAAGTTCGGAATCGATATCGTAAACGAAAGCGATGTCGGGATCGGCCGCCTGCAATGCACTCACATGCAGCACATCACCCCACAATAACAGCCGCTTATCGCCGTTGCCGATGAGATAACCGGCATGCCCCGGCGTATGGCCGGGCATGGCGATCGCCTCGATATCCTCGGCAACCGTTCCCATGGGGATCGGCCGCAACATGGCACCGCAAATATCGAGCAGCCGCGCCGCAAGATCGAAACCGCCCTGCCGGGCGGGCGGCAATGTCTTTCGCGCCTCCGCGCTGGAGAAGAAGGCAAGATCGGCCTCGGGCACCCATATCTCCGCATTGGGAAAATAAGGCCGGTCGCCATCGATGAGACCCAGCGCATGGTCGCCGTGAATATGGGTGAGGATGACACGGCTGACACCCTCAGGCTGAATACCGGCGGCAATCATCGCCGGGCGGGCATGGCCATAGGCAGCACCCCAGGCCGTGCCGCAACCGGCATCGATCAGCCACACGCCATCGGGCCCGGAAAGCGCAAAACAATTGACATCCATGTCGACCGTCTCGCCCTCGAGCCCGGCAAGAACCGTAGCCAGCACATCCGCGCCCTGCCGGTGAATGAGATGGCCGACCGGCGCCTTGTAGACACCATCGATGAACCGGGACACGGCATAACGGCCAAAACGCAGCGGTGCATTCATGGCTCAGAGACCGCCCTGCTCTTTCAGGAAACCGACGATACGATCCACGCCATCGCCGCGTTTCATATCGGTGAAAACGAACGGCATGGCATTGCGCATCCGCGTCGCATCGCTGTCCATCACGGTCAGATCCGCGCCGACATACGGGGCGAGGTCCTTCTTGTTGATGACCAGCAGGTCGGAGCGGGTGATGCCCGGCCCGCCCTTGCGCGGAATTTCCTCGCCCTGGCAGACGGAAATCACATAGATGGTGATATCGGCAAGATCGGGCGAAAAGGTCGCGGCGAGATTATCGCCACCGGATTCGATGAAGACCACGTCGAGATCGGGAAACCGCGCATTAAGCCCGGCAATCGCCTGCAGATTGATCGTCGCATCCTCGCGGATGGCGGTATGCGGGCAACCGCCCGTCTCGACACCGACGATGCGCTCTGATGGCAGCGCCTGCATGCGCACCAGCGCCTCGGCATCTTCCTTGGTATAGATATCATTGGTGACGACCGCGACGGAATAATCGGCGCTCATCGCCTTGCAGAGCTTTTCCGTCAGCGCCGTCTTGCCGGAACCCACCGGCCCGCCAATGCCGACGCGCAGCGGACCATTACCCGATTTCATCACTCTGTTCCCTTCATCATGCTTTGGTATTTCCTACCGTAAAGCCTTGGACCAACGCTTCAAGAAGAAGCAAGAACCGTGCCGCCAGTTTCTTCTCCCCGCCGGGGGAGAAGGTGGCCCGAAGGGTCGGATGAGGGGGCAACGCCAGCGATAGACCGCACCCTCGCCCCCTTCATCCCGCTGCCGCGGACTTCTCCCCGGCGGGGAGAAGAAACACGGAGCGCCCGCTCGCTTCATCGATCTTTATTGGGCCGCCGTCAGGAGCGGAAAAGCCGCGTGCCCTGTGTTTCGTGACGCATCGCCGCCGTATCGGCGATGATCGTGGCGCTGCCGAGGTCATCGAGCGTGGATAATGCCGCCCGTGCAGCAATCTCCGCGACCACCGCCTCGCTTGCGGCCAGAATGGCAACACCATCCTTTTGCCCGGCGACGCCAAGACGGATGCCGGCCGAAACGATCTGCGAAACACCGGCATGCAGAAAGGCCGCAAGCGTCTCGCGCAGCGGCACTCCATGTCCGGCAGCCACAGCGCCTATGGCGACGGGATAGGGAGCCTCCTTCGGCAATAGCTCGAGAACCGTATGCGGCCATACCCCGGCGGCGGAAACGAAGGCATCTCCCAGAAGCACGGTCTCGCGATAACGTTCCGCCGAACCGGCCAGCGCGCGGCCGAGATCGGCCGTTTCGCTCAGCGCAACGGCATCTTTCGCGTTTCGCCAGGCATGCGCCAGAAACACCGCATCGTTCCACAGGCTGCCATGGCGCAGAAGCGTTTCCACCCAGCCGTGAAGCCCCGCGGCATCGCGCACGCGCCTGTCCTCCACCGCCTTTTCCAGCCCGCCGGAATAGGAAAAGCCGCCGACCGGAAAGGCAGGCGACAGCCAGGCCATCAGCCGCAGCAGCGCGGCAACGCCGCTTTCCGCGCTCACGCCTCAGCCATGGTCATGATGGTGGTGGCCATGCCCGTGATCGTGACCATGGGAATGGCCGCCATGGGCGTGATAGGCGCCGCGTGCCGGCTGGAAAGGTTCTTCCACATCCCGCACCGTGGCGCCAAGGCCTTCCAGCATGGCGCGAATGACGTGGTCGCGCAGGATGAGAATGCGCTCTTCCTCGATCTGCGCCGAAAGATGCCGATTGCCCAGATGCCAGGCAAGCTCGATCAGGTGAAGCCGATCCTTGGCCTTGATTTCGAACAGCTTTTCATCCGCCGCACGCACCTCGATCAGATCGCCGTTTTCCACCACCAGCAGATCGCCATGGGCAAACAGCACGGCTTCCTTCAGGTCCAGCATCACCATCTCGTCATTCTGCAGATGCAACAGCTTGCGGCGCAGATGCCGCTGGTCATGCGCCAGCGTGACGTAACCGGAGGGCTCGTCGCCGGGGGTTCCGGCCGGGTGATAGGAGGTGACGCGCAGCATGGGATGATCCGTTTCAGAAACAGTCTTGGGAAGGTGATTTTTGACGGATAGCGGGGATGATTTCAAGGCGCGATTTCTAGGCATGTGCGTGCCTAAACGACAAAGCCCGGCATCACTGCCGGGCTGACCATAATAACAAACCATCCTAACTCTCAACGTCATCCTCGGGCTCGACCCGAGGATCCAAGCCACAGGCGCCTATGGATCCTCGCCTCAAGGGCGAGGATGACGGAGGGAAATATCCCCGTCCCATCAGGTACCGGGCTTGCGCCGGGATTCTGGTGGGCAACACTTACGCCGCAGCGCGTGCCTTGAGGTTTTCGAGAATGTTCTGCGGCGAGGAAACGCCGTAGGGGTCGGACTCGCAATTGTCGGAATAACCCTCTTCCTCGAACCACTGCTCCACCAGACCGTCATTGATGACGGCGGCGTAACGCCAGGAGCGCATGCCGAAACCGAGATTGTCCTTGGCGACCAGCATGCCCATCTTGCGGGTGAACTCACCCGAACCGTCAGGAATGACCTTGACGTTTTCGAGGTTCTGGCCCTTGGCCCAGGCATTCATGACGAAGGCATCGTTGACCGACAGGCAATAGATCTCATCGACGCCGAGCGCGCGAAATTCGCCCGCCAGCTTTTCGAAATCAGGCAGCTGATAGGTCGAGCAGGTCGGCGTGAAAGCGCCGGGCAGCGAAAACAGCACGACCTTTTTGCCCTTGAAATAATCGTCGGAGGTCATGTCCTGCCAACGGAACGGGTTGGGGCCACCAACGGCCTCGTCACGAACGCGCGTGCGGAAGGTAACGGCGGGCACTTTTTTGCCGAGCATGTCTTGTCTCCTGTTCTGGCGTTTTACGCGGATCGCTTGGGATCGATCCACGCGGAATTCTTTTGCCGTTTCCATAGCCCAAGATGCGCTGCGGTGCAGCATAAAAATCGGATTATCGACCGTCAAATGCACGAAATGCCGCAGCAGCGAGAGATCAATTGTGCAGGTCTACCGACCAGCGCAACAGCGGCGGCAAGGGCGTCCACCAACCCGTTCGAATGCCGGCTTCATGCAACATGGCGGCCGACCATGTGTTGCAACCGGCCAGCGCATTAAACCAGCCACTCGCCTCGAAAAACGCATCCGTCAGACCATAGGCGACCCCGGGGACCAGTTGGACCTTGCCGTCTTTCCTGGCAAAACTTGCCGTGATACCCGCGACAAGGCGCTGATACCCCGCTTCGGAAATGCGAAGACGTTTTACGCCGGCCAGATCGGCCGGAAAATCCCCGGTCACATCCACATGCATGACGGAACTGTCCAGCGTAAACGAGCGCAGCACCGGCATCGGCTTCAGATCGGCCCAGGTGGGCGTCTGAATATAAAACGACCGGCCGCCCCAGCCGAACACCAGATAGGCAGCCGCCGGATGATTGACCGCTATCCCGTCCTCCTGCAATTCGGCAAAGACCCGCCGCAGATCGTCATCGACCGGCAGGGCGATGTCCGTATGGATTGGATTAGACAACAGCAGGATTTCGCGATCTTTCGCACCGTTTGCATCATCGGCAAAAAAGGGGCGCGGCACGACGGTGCCGAGCACAAGAAGTGCTGCGATCAGCAGCACGCCGCCGCTAATCCATCTGAGGACAGTTCTCAACACTACGCCCCGTTAAAACAGGAAATAACGCTGCGTCATCGGCAGCACGGTTGCCGGTTCGCAGGTCAGCAACTCGCCATCCGCCCGCACCTCGTAAGTCTCGGGATCGACCTCGATATGCGGGGTGAGCGAATTGTGGATCATCGACGCCTTGGAAATGCCGCCGCGCACATTCTTCACCGGCAGCAGCTTCTTGGCGACGCCGAGGCGCTGGGCAAGGCCGGCATCCAGCGACGCCTGCGACACAAACGTGACCGAAGAATTGGTGCGCAGCTTGCCGTAAGCGGCAAACATCGGCCGGTAATGCATCGGCTGCGGGGTGGGAATGGAGGCGTTCGGATCACCCATCGGGGCTGCGGCGATCGAACCGCCTAACAGCACCATTTCCGGCTTCACGCCGAAAAAGGCCGGGTTCCACAACACCAGATCGGCACGCTTGCCGACTTCCACGGAGCCGATCTCGTGGCTGACACCCTGGGCGATGGCCGGGTTGATGGTATATTTGGCGATATAACGGCGCACCCGGAAATTGTCGTTTTCGCCGGTCTCTTCCTTCAGGCGGCCGCGCTGGCGTTTCATCTTGTCGGCGGTCTGCCAGGTACGGATCGCCACTTCGCCGACACGGCCCATGGCCTGGCTGTCGGAAGAAATGATCGAAAACGCGCCGATATCGTGGAGGATATCCTCCGCCGCAATGGTTTCCTTGCGGATACGGCTTTCGGCGAAGGCGATATCCTCAGGAATGGACGGCGACAGGTGGTGGCACACCATCAGCATATCAAGATGTTCGGCGAGCGTATTAACGGTATAGGGCCGCGTCGGATTGGTGGAAGACGGAATGACATTCGGGTTGCCGCAGACCTTGATGATATCAGGCGCATGCCCGCCGCCCGCCCCTTCGGTGTGGAAAGCATGGATGGTGCGGCCCCTGATGGCGGCGACCGTGTCTTCCACGAAACCGCTTTCATTCAGCGTATCGGTGTGGATCATCACCTGCACGTCATATTCGTCGGCGACCGTCAGGCAATTGTCGATGGCGGCGGGTGTGGTGCCCCAGTCCTCATGCAGCTTCAGCGAGGAGGCGCCGGCAAGGATCATTTCTTCGAGCGGCGCCGGCAGCGAGGCATTGCCCTTGCCGGCCAGTGCGAGGTTCATCGGAAAGGCATCGAAACTTTCGATCATGCGCTCGATGTGCCACGCGCCGGTGCAGGTGGTGGCGAGCGTGCCATGGGCGGGGCCGGAACCGCCGCCCAGCATGCAGGTCACGCCGCTCATCAGCGCTTCCTCGATCTGCTGCGGGCAGATGTAATGAATATGTGCATCCATGCCGCCGGCAGTGAGGATCTTGCCTTCTCCGGCAATCGCTTCCGTCGACGGGCCGACGATGATCGTCACACCCGGCTGCGTATCCGGATTGCCCGCCTTGCCGATAGCGTGGATGCGGCCGTTCTTCAGGCCCACATCAGCCTTGTAGATGCCGCTATGGTCGACGATGACGGCATTGGTGATGACGGTATCGACAGCCCCTTCGGCCCGTGTCGCCTGGCTCTGGCCCATGCCGTCGCGAATGACCTTGCCACCGCCGAATTTCACTTCCTCGCCATAGGTCGTGTGATCCTTTTCGATCTCGATGAAGAGTTCGGTATCGGCAAGACGCACCTTGTCGCCAACGGTCGGGCCGAACATGCCGGCATAGGCGGCGCGGGAAATCTTGTAGGGCATGGGCTCAGGCTCCTTGGGACGCGGAGAAAATCGATGTGGGAGAAATTCGTGTCAGCCGGCCCTCATTTGAGAGGGCTTCGACCAGTTGTTGTTCGGCGGCAAAGGGATGACCGCTCCAGCCCTGATGGCCGAAACCGGCAATCGCCACCTCGTCACCATCGCCGCTCACGCTCTCTAGAACATGGGCAATGGCAAAAAGGCCGGTGCTGGGGCAGACATAGGGTGCCGGCGCATAGGCCGCGAGCGCCGCATCGAGCCGCTCATGCACGTCGCGTGGAATGACGATATGGCTCTTGCCGGTTTCCGCGGCGATTGCCGCAAAACCGGGGGTATAATCGGCGCAGAAATCGGTCAGCTCCGGCCAGCGCGCGCGAATGCCCGGCTCCATCTCTGAAAACTTCGCGGGATCGCGCACCGACCATAGGGCGGAGGCCTGCCGCACGCCGTCGCTTTCGCGCCAGCCGCTGCCTTCCGTCATCTCCTGGCCCGGCCGCCCGGTGTTGCAGACGGCCACCACATCCGTGCGGCTGCCGCCGGCGCCGAGCGACCGGCAATCATTAAAGCGGATGACGATATCGGAAAGATCGATGAAACCAGCCACACCCGGCGGCAGCTCCCCGTTTCCGACAATCATGATCCGACGCCCCATGCCGTTCAGAAGCCTTCCGACAACTGGCGCAATTCATCGGCGCGCTTGCTGCTCATATCGGCGAGGCAGGAAGCGATCAGCATCGGCTCCATCGTGCCGCCACGCGCCTGAAAACCTGATAGCGCGCAATTGGCGTCGCGAAACGCCACCCATGCGCGCTGGGCCGTCACCAGAGCGTCGGTCGCACCCTTGCTGCTTGCGTCAGCGGTCTTGTCGCGCTCGGCAAGCTGCTTGCGAAGCTTCTGATAGGCGGCGTTCAGATCCTTGTCGGCCTTTTCATGGTCCTTGCCGGCGCAGATGGTCATATCCGCCTGCGTCTGCGGCGCCTTGCAATCGGGCGCGTCATCGGCAAGCGCCGGGCCTGCCGCGCTGCCCGTCAGAAACAGCAGCGCCGCGACGGCCAAACGGAAATTTTGCGGGTTCATCACCATCGCTCAGGCCGCCGCGCCATCAAAAGCCTGCGACTTCAGCGCCCTTGGATCGACACCGTCGAGACAATTGGCATTGACCGCCACCATCGGCGTACCGTCAGGCCCATCGGCATAGGCAAAGCTTTCAATGCCGCAGTTGGAGCAGAAAAAATGGTGGATCTTGTGTTTGTTGAACAGATACTCGCTCAGCTTGTCCTCGCCGGAAAGCAGGGTGAATTTCTCCCGCGGCGCAAAGGCGAGCGTGGAGCCGAGCCGCTTGCAGCGCGAACAATTGCAGATGACGGTATGGTCGAGATCGGCATCGACCTCGAAGCTGACGCTGCCGCACTGGCAGCTTCCATGATAATGCGCCGTCGCCATTTCATAACCTCCCCATGACCTGTTGACGGAAACCATAAACCTCACGCTTGCCGGAAAGCGGCACCAGCGTCACTTCCCGCTTCTGGCCGGGTTCGAAACGCACCGCCGTGCCGGCCGGAATATCGAGACGCATGCCGCGCGCCTTGTCGCGATCGAAGAGGAGACCCGCATTGGTCTCGAAGAAATGATAATGGCTGCCCACCTGCACCGGCCGGTCGCCCGAATTGGCCACCTCGATCGTCACCGTCGGCTGGCCGGCATTCAGTTCGATTGTGCCTTCTGCGGCAATGATTTCGCCTGGCTTCATGGTGCTCCCCTTGTTTCTGTCTCAGGCGGCGGTTGCGGCCACGCAGCCTTCGGCCTTCAGGACGCGCCGTGTCGACGCGGGATTGTTGACGAGTTTTTCCGCCGAGCGGACGGGTCTTCGCACCAGTTCGCCGCCGCAATTCGGGCAGGCGCCTTTGAGCACATTCGTCACACAGTCGGCGCAGAAGGTGCATTCGAACGAGCAGATCATCGCGTCGCGGCTGTCGGGCGCAAGATCACGGTCGCAACATTCGCAATTGGGCCTCAGTTCCAACGCCATACCACCCTCCTCACCGGATCGGTTCGTGAACGGTCACCAGCTTGGTGCCATCGGGAAAGGTCGCTTCCACCTGCACATCATGGATCATCTCGGCAATGCCATCCATCACCTGATCGCGGGAAATGACATGGGCGCCGGCTTCCATCAGATCGGAAACGGCGCGGCCGTCACGGGCGCCCTCGACCACGAAATCGGTAATCAGCGCAATCGCTTCGGGATAATTCAGCTTCACGCCGCGCTCCAGCCGACGACGCGCCACCATGGCGGCCATGGAAATCAAAAGCTTGTCTTTTTCTCTTGGGCTAAGGTTCATCGTCGTCCCGCAGCTTGGCACCTGCCCCGCAAAGCAGGTTTGCGGGAGATCAGATCCGACATTTGACAGACCCCGAAGGATGCCCGTCACGCGGCGATCCGAAGGGATTACAGATTCCAGACTTTCGGCACTGGCGCGCCGTTTCGCAAGAGCGAAATGATCGGAAAAAGCAATTTTCTCAAGGAGAAACCATCGGCGGCGGCCACGCGCACGACAAGCTTGCCCCGCCATTCGCTGGCACCGCCGCTTTCCCCGGCAATCGCCCGGATTTTAGGCAGAAGCGCCTCGGAAAGAGGCCCGATATAGAGAAGCGTCGCAAAGGCGACCTGCCCGGCCAGAACCGCCGCCTTCGCGGTCAGCTCCGCCACCTCGCCCTCAAGCAGAAGCTCTTCGGCATGCACCAGCCTGCCGCCATGGCGAATGCGCCAGCGGTCGCGAAAAAGGCCATGCGTCATCGCCTCGCCCATGGCCTGACGGCCGAGCAGCACGGCTTCGACGGCAATGAATTCGGAGGATTGGTCGAGATCGGCTTCCAGCCGGCGGGTGAGCGATGCCCGCTCGAAGAGGATGGTTTCCTGCGGCAGCCAATGCAGTTTCGCGCCCGGCCCGGCGGAAACGCGGGCGGTGACAGTGGCCGTACCTGATGATGCCTTGTAGACCTTTTCGCAGGCTTGGGTGGTCACGACAAGCGAAGTGCCGGCACCGGCCGTGGCCTGCCATTCGATCTCATCTCCGCCGGTCAACCCGCCGGAGGAATTGATGAGAATGGCTTCGGCTTCGTTCGAAAAAGTGTCCGGCAGGCGGATTTTCGCACAGCCTTCCTGGAACAACTCGTCCAGCCGGCTGCGCCCTTCAACCGCCTTGGTTACAATGCGTCCTCTGCCACGGGCGCGCTGCTGCCGGACAGGCTGTTGAGCGTCTTCACAACCGGAAGGGCCGATGGCTTGCTGTTGCTGCTGCACGCGGTCTCCGAAGCACTTGCGGAAGCGGATCCGGCCTTGGCGCCACAATCCTTCTTGACGACGGCGTCCACCACCATCTGCCCTTCCGTGTTGCGGAAGAAATCCCACATTCTTTCGGCCGCATCAACCGTGCGCGTCACTTCGCCTGTGGGCATCTTGCGCTCCACGGCGGGTTCGGCCTTCGGCGTCTGCGCGCCGCCCGGCTTGCGGGTGACGACGGCGCTCGCGGCCAGCACTTCCGCCTTCATGGTGGCGCGCGGCCAGGCATGGTCCCAGTTCTCGATGAGATAGGACTGAATACGCGCGCCAGCCTTGCAGACATCGTAGGAATTGACGGTGAAGCTCTCGCCCACCCTGCTTTTGGCCGCGCCCTTGCAGCCGTCCATCTCGGCCCAGCGCTTCAAGGCAGTCTCACCGCCATATTGCCAATAGGACTTGCCGCCGCCCTGATAGGGATTGGCAGGATCCTTCAGCCCGGCAAAGGCGATGATCGACATCGGCCGCGCAGGCGTGCAGCTTGCCGCATCCGGCCCCCATTTGCCTTCGGTCTCCAGCGGATAACCGGCGCGCAGCGAGGCGACGAAACCGGCAGCATTAAAATCCGCGTTGCCGCTGCAGATGAATTGCGACAGCATGCGCCCGCCGCCGGAATAACCGGAACCGTAAAAGCGCTCCTCATCCACGCAGAACCTGCCCTTCACCATGGTGATGGCATCGCGGATAAAACCGACTTCATCCAGCCCGCCCGGGCGCTTGGTGACACCGGGAACGTTCCAGGCATGGGTGCCGGGCAATTCGCCGTTCAGGCTGCCGGCCAGCGCCACCACCACAAGGCCGTCACGCTCGGCCAGCTTGTCCCAGCCGCTGCGGTTCAGCTGGCCATGCGGATTGCTGTTGGAGCCATGAAAGTCGAATATGACGGGCAGCGGCTTTTTCCCGTCATAGGCGGAGGGAACAAAATAGACGCCGTCGCGTTTCTCGCCATTGGAGAGAATGGAAAAATCATGCCGGCCCGGCTCCATGCCCGGGCCGATGCCCTGACCGCAGGTCGATGCCGACGCTGCGGCGCCTGCGCTTGCGCTGATCACCAGCCCGAGGAACAGGCTGCGTGCGGAACGAACCAACCGGGAAGCCCGGCCCACTGCAAAGTCTTGAATCATTGACACGCCTTTATTGGCACAGTGTCCCGACGATACGTCGAGCGTGCAGGAAATGTAAGGGATCAACTGTCGCGGCGTGCGAATAGACTTTTCCTGTGTCTCGCATGCAGCATTTGCGCTGCCAATATCACAGGCTTTTATTCAACGAAATGCTAAAATTGCGCATAAAAGCCATGCAGAGGCGCATAGGCTTTCAAAATATTAATCGGCCGTTTGCACGCCGTGATCGGCGTGCGGTACTTTTAGTCTCGATTTATACTGTCAGATGCCGCCGCGCCTCGGGCGTATCCAGCGTCTCAGCCAGCCCCTCATGCACGATTTCACCGCGGTCCATGATGTAGACGTAATCGGCAAGTTCGCGGCAGAAATCCAGATATTGCTCGACCAGCAGGATCGCCATGCCGGTGGAATCGCGCAGATATTTGATCGCCCGGCCGATATCCTTGATGATCGACGGCTGGATGCCCTCGGTCGGCTCATCGAGCACGAGGATCTTCGGCCGCGTTACCAGCGCCCGGCCGATGGCAAGCTGCTGCTGCTGTCCGCCGGAGAGATCGCCGCCGCGCCGTGACAGCATGGATTGCAGCACCGGAAACAGGCTGAAAATATCGTCCGGGATGAACCGTTCCCTGCGCGGCAGCGGCGCATAACCGCTCTCCAGATTCTCCTGAACGCTGAGCAGCGGAAAGATTTCCCGCCCCTGCGGCACATAGCCGACACCGCGCTTGGCCCGCTGATAGGGCGCCAGCCCGTCTAACGTCGCATCGCCGAAACGGATGGTGCCGGCACTGGTGGCCTGCTGGCCGGTGACGGCCCGCAGAAGAGAGCTTTTGCCGACGCCGTTGCGGCCGAGGACACAGGTGATCTTGCCCATCTCCGCCTTGAGCGACACACCGCGCAGGGCTTGCGCCGCGCCGTAGTGGAGGTTGATGTTTTCGACTGTCAGCATGGTGCTACCTTGTCTGAAAAAAGCGTAGTGGGAGAGCGGGGCATGGATCCTCGGGTCAAGCCCGAGGATGACGTAGGGGCAAGCGGAACGCACAGCAGCGCTGTCAAATACCGATTTCGGCGCGCAATTTCGCCGTGCTGACGGGTCACGACAGAGCGAAAATTTTTTGTAATATTCCCGGAGTAACCTCCAGGCATTACCCCCACCCAGCCGTCATCCTCAGGCTTGACCCGAGGATCCACTCCCAGGAACACACCGTGGCCGGCTTCGTCTATATCGTCGCGAGCGGCAGACACGGAACGCTTTATATCGGCGTGACGTCGAACCTTGAGCAGCGAGTTTACGAGCACCGCGAAGGACTGACCAAAGGTTTTACCAGCCTTTATGGGTGCACGAAGCTCGTCTGGTACGAAGAGCATATGAGCATCGGCACCGCGATCCAGCGGGAAAAATCCTTGAAACGCTGGTATCGCGACTGGAAGATCAAGCTGATTGAGGATTTTAATCCGGAGTGGCGTGATCTTTACGAGGAATTTGGCTGAGTGGGTGGCGATGGATCCTCGGGTCAAGCCCGAGGATGACGGCAGCGGGTTTCTCAATGTTGGGGGTTGACCACCACTCCATGTTTCCCAGAGCGGTGAAGGACAGTGTGGTACCCCTATCGACCAGTCCTCCACCGTCATCCTCGGGCTTGACCCGAGGATCCACCGCGACAAACGCCCAAATGTCGTTGTGATACGCCGCACCATCACCGCCCCAGATAATTCTCGATCACCTTCGGATCGCTGGACACGAAATCGATCGACCCTTCCGCCAGCACCGAGCCTTCGGCAAGACACGTCACCTTCACCCCCAGTTCGCGGATGAAACCCATGTCATGCTCCACCACCACCACCGAACGGGTCTTGGCGATTTCCTTCAAAAGCACGGCGGTTTCGGCCGTTTCCGCATCCGTCATGCCCGCCACCGGCTCGTCCACCAGCAAGAGCTTCGGCTCCTGCGCCAAGAGCATGCCGATCTCCAGCCACTGTTTCTGGCCGTGTGAGAGGTTGGCGGCAAGATCGCCGCGACGGTGGCCAAGGCGCACGGTGGCGAGGATTTCCTCGATGCGCGCCTTGTCTTCCTCGCTCAGCCGGTAAAACAGCGTCGCGAAAACGCCGCGCTTGCGGTTCAGCGCCAGTTCCAGATTGTCCCAGACGGTATGGCTCTCGAACACCGTCGGCTTCTGGAATTTCCGCCCTATGCCGAGCTGGGCAATATCCGCCTCGTCCTTTTTCGTGAGGTCGATGCTGTCTTCAAACAGCACCGTGCCCGCATCCGGCCTTGTCTTGCCGGTGATGATGTCCATCATCGTCGTCTTGCCCGCCCCATTCGGGCCGATGATGGCGCGCAGTTCGCCCGGCTCCACCACGAAGGAGAGGGAATTCAGCGCCTTGAAGCCATCGAAAGACACCGAGACGCCATCGAGATAAAGCAGGCTCTTTGTTCTGTTTTCGGAAACCGTGTTCATATCCGCCTCACTCCGCCGCCTGTTGCGCCACTGTCGAGCCGCTGTCATTGCCCGGCTGTGCCCCACCTGCCGCAAGCGCGACCCGCTTTTCACGCCGCCCTGCCAGATAATGCTGCAGGGTGCCGACGATGCCCTTGGGGAAGAACAGCGTCACCGCAATGAAGAGCCCACCGAGCGCAAACAGCCAGAATTCCGGAAAAGCGCCGGTGAAGTAGCTCTTGCCGCCATTGACCAGCAGCGCGCCGATAATCGGCCCGATCAGCGTGCCGCGCCCTCCCACCGCCGTCCACACCACCACTTCAATGGAGTTGGCGGGCGAAAATTCGCCGGGATTGATAATGCCCACCTGCGGCACGAACAGCGCACCGGCAATACCCGCCATCATGGCAGACACGACGAAGGTGAAGAGCTTGATGTTTTCCACCCGGAAACCGAGGAAACGCACCCGGCTTTCGGCATCGCGCACGCCCACCAGCACCTTGCCGAATTTGGAATTGACGATGCGCGACGCAATCAGCAACGAAAGCGCCAGGATCACGGCCGTCACGGCAAACAGCACGGCGCGCGTGCCATCCGCCTGCACGGAAAAGCCAAGGATATCCTTGAAATCGGTGAGGCCATTATTGCCACCGAAACCCATATCGTTGCGGAAGAAGGCAAGCAGCAGGGCGTAGGTCATAGCCTGGGTGATGATCGACAGATAAACGCCGTTGACGCGCGAGCGAAAGGCGAACCAGCCGAACACGAAGGCGAGCAGCCCCGGAACGACAAGCACCATAAGTGCCGCAAACCAGAACATGTCGAAGCCCTGCCAGAACCACGGCAGTTCCTTCCAGTTGAGGAACACCATGAAATCAGGCAGCACCGGATGGCCATAGACCCCGCGCGTGCCGATCTGCCGCATCAGATACATGCCCATGGCATAACCGCCGAGTGCGAAGAAAGCCGCGTGGCCGAGCGAGAGAATGCCGCAATACCCCCAGACGAGATCGAGCGCCAGCGCCAAGAGCGCATAGGCCAGATATTTGCCGAGCATCGACATGATGTAGGTCGGGATGCGAAACGCGCTACCCTCAGGCAATAGCAGATTGGAGGCGGGCACCAGCACGGCGATGGCCAGAATGATGCCGATGGCGATGGAAATGCGGCGATCGAGCGCGCGCAGGAGGAAGCCGGTAATCATGCTTCGATCGCCCTTCCCTTGAGTGCGAAGAGACCGCGCGGCCGCTTCTGGATGAACAGGATGATGAGAACGAGCACGAGGATCTTGCCGAGCACGGCGCCCACCGTCGGCTCGAGAAACTTGTTGAGCACGCCGAGCGACAGCGCGCCGACCAGCGTTCCCCAGAGATTGCCGACACCGCCGAACACCACCACCATGAAACTGTCGATGATGTAGCTCTGGCCGAGATTGGGCGAGACATTGTCGATCTGCGAGAGCGCCACACCGGCAAGACCGGCAACGCCGGAACCGAGCGCGAAGGTGAAGGCATCCACCCAGGGGGTGCGGATGCCCATGGAAGAGGCCATGCGGCGGTTCTGGGTGACGGCGCGCATCTGCAGGCCGAAAGCGGAGCGCTTCAGGAGAACCAGCAGCGCGAAAAACACCGAAAGCGAAAAGCAGACGATCCACACCCGGTTCCAGGTGAAATTGAGATAACCGACGCTGAAGGAGCCGGACATCCAGCTCGGGCTGCCGACTTCCCGGTTGGTGGGGCCGAAGATGGAGCGCACGCCCTGTTGCAGGATGAGCGAGATGCCCCAGGTGGCAAGCAGCGTTTCCAAAGGCCGCCCGTAGAGGAAACGGATGATACCGCGCTCCATGACCAGTCCGACGCAGGCCGTGACCAGAAAGGCGGCGGGCAAGGCGATGGCGAGCGACCAGCCGAACAGGCCGGGGAAATTGGAGCGGATCACCTCCTGCACCATGAAGGTGGAGTAAGCGCCGATCATCACCATCTCGCCATGCGCCATGTTGATGATGCCCATCACGCCAAAGGTGATGGCAAGGCCGATGGCGGCGAGCAAAAGCACGGAACCGAGCGACAGGCCGTACCAGACATTCTGCGCGTAATCCCAGAAGGCAAGGGAGCTTTCGATACTCGATATGGCGCTGTCGATATCCGGTTTCAGGCTCTGATCCACGGAAGGCGACGCCGCCATGAGAATGCCGATGGCATCGCGGCCGCCCAGGTTCTTGATGGTGGCGATCGCTTGCCTCTTGGCCTCCAGCGGACGGTCGGAGGAGAGCAGCGAGACAGCCCGCGCCTCCTCCATCCGGGTCCTCACCTCTTGATCGGTTTCCCTTGATATGGCCGCTTCCAGCAATTCGAGATTTTCAGCGCTCGGCGCTTTCAGAACGGCATCGGCGGCGGAAAGCCGCACGGATTTTTCCGGGCTGAGCAGGGTCAGCCCGCCGAGGGCTGCGCGGATGATGCGGCGCAGATTATTGTTGACCTTGATCTTGGTAACGGCCGCCTTCGGCGCTTCGCCGGCGCTTTCGCCGGTCAGCGGATCTATCAAGGTAAAGTTGGAGCCTGCCGGCTTCGTCATGAACACCAGATTGTCGGCCTTGCGCACGTAAAGATCGCCTGACGCAAAAGCCTCTAGCGCCGGAACGACGCGCGCATCGCCGGTCGCGGCGATCTGGCCGATCAGCGTTTCGGCTTGTTTGAAGTCAGCCGTGCCGAGCTGGTCGATCAGCGCCTTCGGATCGCTTTGCGCGAAGGATTGGGCGGCGATCCCCATGGTGAGCCAGAGGAAGATGGCTCCGAGAAAAGATCGGATCGTCATGTCGGGGTCCTTGGGCGTTTTACGGCGGGGCGTTTGTGGGTAATGCCACTTGAGTATGCCGCTCACCCCCCTCTGCCCTGCCGGGCATCTCCCCCACAAGGGGGGAGATCGATCCGTTGCTAGGTCTCGCCCTTCTCGTCGGTCGAGATTGCACGGCGTCGGCGCATCTTGCCGATCTCCCCACCTGTGGGGGAGATGCCCGGCAGGGCAGAGGGGGGCATGCTTGTTCAGTTTCTAATGAGAGAAACCCAAATAAGTCCGCCCCTCCCGCGAGGGGCGGTGCTAAGCCAATCAGCTACCCTTGCCGCCGCACTTGCCACTGGCCACATTGAAGTTGCCGCAAGACATCGGCTTCCGCCAGTCCGAAATCAGGTCCTTCGAATCCGGCAGATAATCCGACCATTCATCCCCCACCACCTGCGGTGTCTGCTGTACGATCTCAAACTGCCCATCGGCCTGGATTTCCCCGATCAGCACCGGCTTGGTGATGTGGTGGTTCGGCATGACGGTGGAATAACCGCCCGAAAGGTTCGGCACCGAAACGCCGATGATCGAGTCGAGAACCTTATCCGTATCTGTAGTGCCGGCGGATTCCACGGCCTTCACCCAGGCATTGAAGCCGATATAGGCGGCTTCCATCGGGTCGTTGGTCACGCGCTTGTCGTTCTTGGTAAAGGCGTGCCAGGTCTTGATGAACTCGGCATTGACCGGCGCATCGACGGACTGGAAGTAGTTCCAGGCGGCAAGGTGGCCGACCAGCGGTGCGGTATCGAGACCGGCCAGTTCCTCTTCACCCACCGAGAAGGCGACGACCGGGATATCCTCGGCCTTGATGCCCTGGTTCGCCAGTTCCTTGTAGAAAGGCACGTTCGCGTCGCCGTTGATGGTGGAGACCACGGCGGTCTTCTTGCCGGCCGAGCCGAATTTCTTGATGTCGGACACGATCGTCTGCCAGTCGGAATGGCCGAACGGCGTATAGTTGATCATGATGTCCTCTTCCTTGACGCCCTTCGACATCAGGTAGGCCTTCAGGATCTTGTTGGTGGTCTGCGGATAGACATAGTCCGTGCCGGCCAGAACCCAGCGCTCCACACCTTCGGTGCTGGCGAGATAATCGACGGCCGGAATGGCCTGCTGGTTCGGAGCCGCGCCGGTATAGAAGATGTTGCGCGAGGATTCTTCGCCCTCGTACTGAACCGGGTAGAACAGGATCGAATTCAGCTCTTCGAAGACCGGCAGCACCGACTTGCGCGAGGAAGACGTCCAGCAGCCGAACACGGCGGCGACCTTGTCCTGCGAAATCAGCTGGCGGGCCTTTTCAGCAAATAGCGGCCAGTCGGAGGCCGGATCGACCACCACGGCTTCGAGTTTCTTGCCGAGAACGCCGCCCTTTTTGTTCTGCTCGTCGATGAGCATCAGCATGGCGTCCTTCAGTGTCGTTTCTGAAATCGCCATGGTGCCGGACAGCGAATGCAGCACACCGACCTTGATCGTGTCGTCTGCGGCAAAGGCGCCGTGGAAGGCGGTGGTGGACAGGATCGCGCCAAGCAGCGCGGCACTAAGCGTCTTGCGGAACATCATCGGAAGAACCCCTCTCCTTGTTGGCCTCTCGTCGAGGCTCAGCGGCATCAGCGGCCGCTGCTGGGAGGGACTATCGATCTCGCGGAGACGAAACCGTATACGTCAATTGACGTAGGCGGGGTGGCGAAAGCTGCAATCGGGTGTCTGGCAGTGCGAAGCTGCGCGAGGCCACGATTTGGAGCGGAACCGCCTACACATTCGACGTCATCCTCGCCCTTGAGGCGAGGATCCATGGCCGCCCGGAGTGTTGGATCCTCGGGTCAAGCCCGAGGATGACGTGGAGCGAGAGGGAGCGTTGGAGCGAGTGACGGCGTTGGAACCGGACGGGCCGGTGGACTCACGCTCCCCGAAAACGCGGCGAAGAGAGGTCACGAATGCGGCTTGCCGTCCCGATCTTCGTCGCGGATCGCATCGTCATGATACCAGGAGCCGAAATCCACATGCGGCTCCCGCGCCTCACGTTCAAGCTTGCTCAGCCCGCTGTCGCGGAACTTGGAAACGCCCGCGCGCCCGCCGACCGGGAATTGATAGATCGTTGCCGTCTCGCGATGAAAGCCAGTTGCCATATCGGTCATCTCACTCTGTTTGCATCGAAGCACTTGTCTCTGGAACAAACCAGCAAAGGCCGGATTCGCTCCGTTTGATTAAAAAAAAATCACGTTGCGAAAAATATAGGCATTAATCGTCTCATCTACAAGAAAAACCATTCCGAAAGCGCCGGTTTTTGGGGCAAATGCCGATCCCTCGCGCGCAATCGAAATCATTGCACCGCAGCAGGGCATTTCCCCGGAAGACGCCGGCTATCTATCAGGATTCAATGATGAAACATGAGGGGTGAATTTGCCTGCCGCAGCGCAGCAGAACCAGCCGCAAGCGATATCCAGGCTCCTGCGCGACAGGGGGCCTGAAAGATTTTTCGAAAAAATCGTCGGATATCGCCAATCTGGCACGCGGCATGCATCTAAGGGGTCAGCCCTTGAACGCGAATGCGCTTCGGTGGCCAAAGCCACGGGAGGCCTCAAGGCTTCGCATTGTTACCTATGAGAGGTTCGTAATGACTAAGTTCAAACTCGAGTACATCTGGCTGGACGGATACAAGCCGGTCCCCAACCTGCGCGGCAAGACCCAGATCAAGGAATTCGACGAATTCCCGACACTCGAGCAGCTGCCCCTCTGGGGCTTTGATGGCTCCTCCACGCAGCAGGCCGAAGGCCACTCGTCGGATTGCGTGCTGAAGCCCGTCGCGATCTATCCTGATCCGGCCCGCTCCAACGGTGCACTGGTCATGTGCGAAGTCATGATGCCCGATGGCGTCACCCCGCATGCTTCGAACAGCCGCGCGACCATCCTCGACGACGAAGATGCATGGTTCGGCTTCGAACAGGAATATTTCTTCTACCAGGACGGCCGCCCGCTCGGCTTCCCGGAACAGGGTTACCCGGCTCCGCAGGGTCCTTATTACACCGGCGTCGGCTTCAAGAATGTCGGTTCGGTTGCCCGCGAAATCGTTGAAGAGCACCTCGACCTCTGCCTCGAAGCCGGCATCAACCACGAAGGCATCAATGCCGAAGTGGCCAAGGGCCAGTGGGAATTCCAGGTATTCGGCAAGGGCTCCAAGCGCGCCGCCGACCAGATCTGGATCGCCCGTTACCTGCTGCTGCGTCTTTGCGAACAGTACGGCATCGACGTTGAATTCCATTGCAAGCCGCTCGGCGACACCGACTGGAACGGCTCGGGCATGCACTGCAACTTCTCCACCAAGTTCATGCGCGAAGTTGGCGGCAAGGACTATTTCGAAGCCCTCATGGCCGCTTTCGCCAAGAACTGGAAAGAGCACATCGACGTTTACGGTCCGGACAACCACCTGCGCCTGACCGGCAAGCACGAAACCGCTCCGTGGAACAAGTTCTCCTACGGCGTTGCCGACCGTGGCGCCTCGATCCGCGTTCCGCATTCCTTCGTCAACAACGGTTACAAGGGTTACCTCGAAGACCGTCGTCCGAACTCGCAGGGCTGCCCTTACCAGATCGCTTCCGTCGTTCTGAAGACGATCGCAGAAGTGCCGCTCGCAAAGTCGGCTGCTGCCTGATTGATAAAGACATGGCGTCGCCCGAAGCCGGGCGACGCCATTTTTGTGTCCACCGAACGGCCGGAGGCCGGGGCGACCTTTCGCCAGCCGCCGCACGCGGCATAATCTTCCGGCGCGCCAACGGAGTGCGCGGCTTTCAACAACGGCATCGCATATTCGGCAAACAGCTGCATGTTTCCGCGCCGATGCCCTGAAGCAAGAAGGTGAGCGATGGGCATTCTCGACAAATTTTCTCTGAAAAATCGCACGGCCATCATCACCGGCAGCGGCCGCGGCCTCGGTTTTGAAATTGCCGGCGCCTTTACCGAAGCCGGCGCCCATGTGTGGCTGACCGGCCGCAATGCCGAAACGCTGGAACAGGCGGTGGACACCTTGCGCAAGGCCGGCGGCAAGGCCGATTACGCCGCCTTCGATATTGCCGATACGGCCGCGGGAAGCGCCCTTGTCCGCCGTATCATGGATGAATTCGGCCATCTCGATATTCTCGTCAACAATGTCGGCGCGCGCGACCGTCGCCCGCTTGCCGAATTCAGCGACGATGACGTGCTGGAGCTGATCCGCACCGATCTCACCTCCTCCGTCTCGCTGTCGCGGGATGCGGCAGAGGCGATGAACACCAACGGTTACGGCCGCATCATCACCATCACTTCCATTCTCGGCCACATCGTCCGGCCGGGCGATGCGATCTATCCCGTCGCCAAACAGGGGCTGACCGGGCTGATGCGCGCAATCGCTGTGGAATATGGCGCACGCGGCATCACCAGCAACGCCATTGCGCCGGGCATGTTCGCCACCGAAACCAATGCCGCCCTTTCCGAAAATCCTGAGATGGTGGCCTTCGCCAAGCTGCGCGTGCCGCTGGAGCGCTGGGGCCGGCCGGACGAGATTGCCGGTGCGGCGCTGTTTCTGGCGAGCGACGCGGCCTCCTTCGTCAACGGCCATGTGCTGACGGTGGATGGCGGCATGTCGGTGCGGCTGTGAGAAGCCCCCTCCGGAAAGGCGCTCGATAGGCATGGCCGCACGGCAACGCATTATCCCCGTCAGGCGCGAATATAACCGCTGGGTCGCCAACCAGACGCTGGAAGATTATGCGCTGCGCTTCACCGCCAAGAGCGCCCGGCAATTTTCCTCCAACCGCATTTCCCACACCGCCATCGGCGCGATCTCCTTTCTGGCGCTGGAAGCCATCGGCGGCGCCATCACGCTCTCCTACGGCACCACCAATGCCTTTTACGCCATCCTCGTCGCCGCCATCGCCATGCTCGCCGTCGGCCTGCCGATCAGCCGCTACGCCATCCGCCACGGCGTCGATATCGATCTTCTGACACGCGGCGCGAGCTTCGGTTATATCGGCTCCACCATCACGTCGCTGATCTATGCCGCCTTCACCTTCATGCTCTTCGCCATCGAGGCGTCGATCATGTCCGGCGCGCTGGAACTGGCGCTCGGCATTCCCTTGTGGATCGGCTACATCATCTCGGCCGTCATGGTCATTCCGCTCGTCACCCATGGCGTGCGCCTCATCAGCCGTTTCCAGATCGTCACCCAGCCCTTCTGGATCGTGCTGAACATTTTACCCTTTGTCTTCATCGCCCTGATGGACTGGGAAAAATACGATCTCTGGCGGGCCTTTGCCGGTATTCACCACGCTTCCGGCCCACCGGGAACCGTCGCCGATTTCAACCTCGTGGAATTCGGCGCGGCCTCGGCCGTCATTCTGGCGCTGATGTCGCAGATCGGCGAACAGGTGGATTTCCTGCGCTTCCTGCCGGCCGAAGGCCAGAGCCGCCTGCGACACCGCATCGCCGTCTTTCTGGCCGGCGCCGGCTGGGTGGTCGTCGGCGTACCGAAGCTGCTCGCCGGCTCCTTCCTCGTAGTCTTGACCTTCAGTTCCGGCGTCTCGGTGGATCGCGCCGCCGATCCGGCGCAGATGTATCTCACCGCCTTCGGTTACATGATCCCCAACGAGACCGCCGCCATGCTGCTCATGGTCGCCTTCGTGGTCGTCTCGCAGCTAAAGATCAACGTCATGAATGCCTATGCGGGTTCGCTCGCCTGGTCGAACTTCTTCTCGCGACTTACCCACAGCCACCCCGGCCGCGTCGTCTGGCTGGTCTTCAACGTGGCGATCGCGCTGCTTCTGATGGAACTCGGCATCTACCGCCTGCTGGAAGAAACGCTCGGCATCTTCTCCATCATCGCCATGGCGTGGCTGTGCACCATTTCCGCCGATCTCTTCATCAACAAGCCGCTCGGCCTTGCCCCATCAGGCATCGAATTCAAGCGCGCCCATCTCTACGACATCAACCCCGTCGGCGTCGGCTCCATGGCGCTTTCGGCCACCATTGCGTTGATGGCGCATTTCGGCGCCTTCGGCCCGCTTGCCGCCTCGCTCGCGCCCTATCTGACGCTCGTCGTCGCCTTCATCGCCTCGCCGCTGATTGCCTGGGGCACGAAGGGCAAATTTTATCTCGCCCGCAAGCCGCGCCAGAAGTGGCGTGAAGAAAGCAGCATCACCTGCTCGATCTGCGAACACCCTTTCGAGCCGGAAGACATGGCCTGGTGCCCGGCCTATGCCGCACCGATCTGTTCGCTCTGCTGCTCACTGGACAGCCGCTGCCATGACATGTGCAAGCCGAAGGCCAAGCTCAACTATCAGGTCGCAACCGTCGCAAAAACCTTCCTGCCAAGGCAGCTGGTGGCGAAGCTCGCCACCCGGCTCGGGCGCTACGGCATGGCGGCGGCGATTGCCGTCACCGCCATCGGCGGCATATTGGCTATGATCGCCCATCAGGTCGGCACCGCCTCGCCGGAAACGGCCGATGTGGTGAACCGCACCATCCTCATCGTGTTTTTCGTCTTCGCCGTCATTGCCGGCATCGTCTGCTGGTTCCTCGTGCTTGCCCATGACAGCCGGGTGGTGGCGGAAGAGGAATCCTCCCGCCAGAACACGCTGCTCCTGAAGGAAATCGCCGCCCACAAAAAGACCGACGCCGCCCTTCAGGACGCCAAGGAAACGGCGGAAGCCGCCAACCGCGCCAAGAGCCGTTATGTCGTCGGCCTCAGCCATGAATTGCGCACGCCGCTCAACGCCGTCCTGGGTTATGCCCAGATCCTCGAACGCGACGATACCATTCCCCCTCCCCGGCAATCGGCGATCAAGGTCATCCGCCGCTCGGCCGATCACCTGTCGGGCCTGATCGACGGGCTTCTCGATATTTCCAAGATCGAGGCCGGCCGGCTGCAGGTCTATTCCAACGAGATCAACATACAGGATTTCCTCGACCAGATCGTCGACATGTTCCGCCCGCAGGCGCAGGCCAAGGGGCTGGAATTCCGCCACGACCGCTCCCGCGCCCTGCCGCAATATGTCCGCACCGATGAAAAGCGGCTGCGCCAGATCCTCGTCAACCTGCTCTCCAACGCCATCAAGTTCACCGATGAGGGCGCGGTCACCTTCGATGTCGGCTATCGCAGCCAGGTGGCGAGCTTCACCATTTCCGACACCGGCCGCGGCATTGCCGAAAAGGACCTCGCCCGCATCTACGAACCCTTCCAGCGCGGCGAGGCAGACAGCGTGCGCCCCATGCCGGGCCTCGGCCTCGGACTTACCATCACACGGCTTCTGACCAATACGCTCGGCGGCGAGATTTCCGTATCCAGCGAAAAGGATGAGGGGTCCACCTTCCGCGTCCGCCTGATGCTGTCAGCCGTGCACCGGCCAAGCACCGCGCCAGCGGCGGAAAAGACTATCCGCTCCTATTCCGGCCCGCGCCGCACCATCGTCGTGGTCGATGACAACGAGGATCATCGCGAGCTGATGCGGCAGGTGCTGGTGCCGCTCGATTTCGTGGTGCTGACGGCCCAGAGCGGGCCGGAATGCCTGACGCTCATCGAAGGCGTGAAACCCGATCTCTTCCTTATCGATATTTCCATGCCCGGCATGACCGGCTGGCAGCTTGTGAAGAAACTGCGAGAAGCCGGCCAGACCGCTCCGCTCATCATGCTCTCGGCCAATATCGGTGACGGCGCCATGGCCGGTGCGGGCGAGGATAACCACAACGACGCCATCGCCAAGCCGGTCGATATCCGCCACCTTTGCGACAGGCTTGCGGTGCATCTCGGCCTGAAATGGATTTACGATACTGATCTGCCCATGCCAGCCGCGCCGCAGCCCGCACCGCAGATCATCCATCCCGGCGCAATCCATATCCAGGATTTGCAGCGGCTCGGCGAAATCGGCTACATACGCGGCATCGAGGCGAAACTCGCCGATCTCGCCCGCAACACGGAAAACCTGCCCTTCACGCAGAAGCTCGGCACCTATGTGCAGGCCTTCGATCTGGCCGGTTACGCGCATTTTCTCAAGCGGTTCGAAAACGGTGACAGGGGAGACGGCAAGGCATGAGCGGTCAGGCAACATCGGCTCCGAGAGACATCGTATTGCTGGTGGATGACAGCCCGGAAGCGCTCGGTTTCCTCACCGATGCGCTGGAACAGTCAGGCTTTTCCGCCCTCATCGCCACCTCGGGACAGGCAGCCCTCAACATCGCCGAGCGCATCACGCCCGATATCATCCTGCTCGACGCCGTCATGCCTGTTATGGACGGTTTCGAAACCTGCCGACGCCTGAAGGCCAATGCGGCGGTGGCGCAGGTGCCGGTCATCTTCATGACCGGGCTGACGGAGACCGAACATGTGGTGCGGGCGCTGGAATCCGGCGGTGTCGATTATCTGACAAAGCCGATCAACATCGACGAGCTGCGCGCCCGCATCCGCGTGCATCTCTCCAATGCCCGCTCGGCCCAGAGCGCCCGTGTGGCGCTCGATGCCGCCGGCCGCCACCTGCTGGCCGTGCGCGCCAGCGGTGCGATCCACTGGTCCACCCCGCAGGCGACGCGACTGGTCAATGCCGCCACCGGCCGCGATGACGGCATGGAGACCGTCGTCACCCATATCGGCCGCTGGCTCGCAGAACGGACGGCAGCGGAAACCGGCCGCGATGCGCCGCTGACGATCACCGAGGCCGGACGGCCCGCCTTGCAACTGTCTTTCCTCGGCGCCATGGGTCCGGATGAATTCCTCTTCCGCCTCACCGCCGCCAATGAGAAATCCGGCGACCACCTGCTGCGCGAGCATTTTTCCCTCACCGCCCGGGAATCGGAAGTGCTGTTATGGATCGCCAAGGGCAAGTCCAACCGCGATATCGGCGATATTCTCGGCCTTTCCGCGAGAACCGTGAACAAGCATCTGGAACAGATCTATGTGAAGCTCGGCGTCGAAAACCGCGCTTCGGCGGCCGTGAAGGCAGCGCATATATTACATCAAGGGTGACGACAGCGCTGGGTGTGGTAAGGTTTGGCCAACATATATTTTCCGCTTGAGCGCAGCATCCGCTCATTGTTCGAGCGTCCGCCCCTTGTTTCTTCTCCCCGAGGGGGAGAAGTCCGCGGCAGCGGGATGAGGGGGCAAGCTCTCCGAAATCCGGCAAGTTTCCCCCTCATCCGACCCTTCGGGCCACCTTCTCCCCGGCGGGGAGAAGAAACACGCCGCGACCCCAAACCCAAAAATTACCGTCCGACCCACCTGAACCCAATACAGGATAGAAATCCCATGGACCGTTTCATCATCCTTTCCGGCTGCTCCGGCGGCGGCAAATCCACGCTTCTCGCCGAGCTTTCCCGACGCGGTTTCGCCACCGTGGAAGAGCCCGGCCGGCGCATCGTCATCGAAGAAAACCGCAATGGCGGCACGGCCCTGCCGTGGATCGACATCGAAGCCTTCGCCCGCCGCGCCATCGCCACGGCCCTCGAAGACCGGCGGAACGCCCCGCCGGAAGGCCCGGTCTTCTTCGATCGCGGCCTGATCGACGCCGCCTCGGCGCTTCGTCATATAAATGGCGATGCCTTCATCGAGACGCTGCGGGCTGCACACCGCTATAACCGTCTGGTCTTCCTCACCCCGCCATGGCCGGAAATCTACAGGGGCGACAGCGAGCGCAAGCATGGCTTCGATGCGGCGGTCGAGGAATATGAGCGCCTGGTCCGCGATTATGACGAGCTTGGCTACGATATTTTCGTGCTTCCGAAATCCGGGATAGAGGAGCGCGCGGATTTTATTCTGACGCGGATCGGCTGATACGCTCTGTGCAAAGAATGGGCTTCAGCGATTTTCGAGCAATTGCGAGACGGTGACAAACTCAAACCCGCGTTGACGCAGACCGTCGATGATCAAGGGCAAAGCCTGCCGGGACACTTCGCGGCTTCGATACATCACATGCATGATGATGATCGAGCCGTTTCTCGTTTGCTCAATGACGTGTTTTGCAAAGACGGCCGCGTCCTCGGCGACATCGGGAAACGATTCCGGCTCGACATCCCACATGATGGTTTTCCGGTCATGCCGGGAAAGATACCAGGGCAAGGTGAGCAGCTTCTTGCCATAGGGCGGGCGGAACATGATCTCACCTTCATAGCCAGCAGTCCGAATGGCCGCATCGGTGCGCTCGATCTCTTGCCCGATCCCCGCCGGCCCCATCAGCATCATGTTGGAATGCGTATAGCTATGGTTGCCGAGCTGATGTCCTTCGCTGACGATCATGCGCGCCTGCGGCAGATTCTCTTCGGTCTCCTGACCGGTCAAAAAGAAAGTCGCCTTTACCCCACGCTCCCTCAGGATCGCCAGGACATCGGGCGTGAAACGCACCGACGGCCCATCGTCGAAGGTCAGCGCCACCATCGGCCTCGCTGTCTCGACCCTTGCGATGATGCCGCCGAATAATTGCGTCGTGCGGGATTTGCTGAAGACATGCAGGCCGACGAGCACCGTGGCGAGCGCGGCGAGAACGAGGAATAGGGACACGGCTCGCTTAGTCGTCATTGCTATCCCTCATTGCGGTTCCCGAGAGGATTAGTTTCCTGCCTTGTTGTCCCTAATGTGGCCGAGATCGCAAACAAAAAGCCCGGCATCGCTGCCGGGCTTCGATCATGTGTCGCAGAAGCGCTTAGCTGCCCTGCTGGATGTAGGTGAACTTGCCGTCCGGACCCTTCTTCCATTCGTACATGACGTAACCGGGAAGCTTCGGGTCGCCCTTCTCGTCGAAGGAGATCTCGCCGAGTGCGGTCGGGAAGGTGCCTTTCTTCAGGGCCTCGGCAACCTTTTCCGGCTCCACGGAACCGGCAGCCTTGGCAGCGCCTGCAATCGCCTGCATCGCGGCATAGGAGTAGAGCGTGTAGGCTTCCGGGTTGAAGCCGGCGGCCTTGAACTTCTCTACCAGTTCCTTGTTTTCCGGGCGCAGTGTCGGATCGGGGCCGAAGGTGTTCAGCGTGCCTTCGACGGCGTCGCCGGCGATGGAGGCAAGTTCGTTCGAGACGATACCGTCGCCCGAAACGAGCTTGGCCTTCAGGCCCTGATCAGCCGCCTGACGGATGATCAGGCCGGCTTCGGTGTGCAGGCCGCCCCAGTAGATGATGGAAACGCCGGCTTCCTTCATCTTGGAGATCAGCGCGGAGAAGTCCTTATCACCGACGTTGACGCCTTCATACATGACTTCGGTCACGCCGGCGGCATTGGCAGCCTTCTTGGTTTCATCGGCAAGGCCCTGACCATAAGGGGTCTTGTCGTGAATGATGGCGACCTTGGCATCCTTGAAATGATCGGCCAGGTACTTGCCGGCAATGCCGCCCTGCTGGTCGTCACGGCCGCAGGTACGGAAGGTGTTCCACAGGCCGCGCTCGGTAAAGACCGGGTTGGTTGCGGCGGGGGTGATTTCGAGAATGCCGTTTTCGGCATAAACTTCGGACGCCGGAATGGAGACGCCGGAGTTGAAGTGGCCGACAACGAATTTCACGCCGTCAGCGACGAATTTGTTGGCAACCGAAATACCCTGCTTGGGGTCGGATACGTCATCGCCCAGCACGATCTTGATCTGTTCGCCATTGATGCCGCCGGCGGCGTTGATGTCTTTCGCGGCCTGTTCGGCACCCTTCTGGATCTGAGCGCCGAAAGCAGCGTTCGGGCCGGTCAGCGGTGCGCCGACAGCGATCACGACATCGGCCCAGGCCGAACCGCCAAACGCGACCATGGCGGTCAGCGCAACAGCGGAAAGAAGAGACTTCTTCATTACTTTACTCCCAGTTCCTTTGGATGGGTTGATTGCGAGAACCCATTCGGTACCCACCTTAACCGAACAGAAACGTTCCACTCTGCCGAGTATTAGTGACCCCGGAAAAGACCGGCTGTCAATTTTTCTTTTTATAGGAAAATGCCGACGTCCGGTCGTAGAGCCAATAGTAGTTATTGACCATCTGGCTCGTCCGGCGCATGCGGAAACCGATGCTGGAAAAGACCAGAAGAAGAACGACGTCAAACACGTAATAAAAGCCGTTGATGAACGGCCCGTTGAAGAGCGCGTGATGCAGAAACCGCATCACCAGCCCAAGTGCGAGGGTGTAGATCACCACCCGCGTATAACCGCCCCAGCCATCGGCCACGGATTTGCCCGTGCGCCATGCCGTCCAGAAGCCCAAGAGGACAACCAGTGCGCGCAGAACATAACGCACGCCGTTATCGGTTTCGAAAAAAAGGCCCTGCATCTCTTTCCCCATCAGTGCCGGGCTGAAACGCCCTGGCCCTGCCTTGTCTGTCGTCCCGTCGTTTTCCCGCCGGGCATTTTATTGTTTGCGTCCCGCCATGGATCCTTAAGGTTTGGCCGAAAGGACAACAGGCCGCCGTTTGCAGTCTTGCGCCGCAAAATTTCCGGCGCAAGTAAAATCTTTCAGTGCCGTCCGCCTTCCAGATAGGCGGCGCGCACCTGCGGATCGGCGAGCAGTTCCCTGCCCGAACCGCTCATCGTCACCTTGCCGTTGACCATCACATAGGCGCGGTCGGAAAGCTTCAAAGCGGCAAAGGCGTTCTGCTCCACGAGGAAGACGGTCAGCCCCTCTTCCTGGTTGAGTTTCTTGATCGCCTCGAAGATGCCCTTGACGATCAGCGGCGCGAGACCCAGCGACGGTTCGTCCAGCAGCAGCAGCTTCGGCCGTGCCATCAGCGCGCGGCCGATGGAGAGCATCTGCTGCTCACCGCCGGAAAGCGTGCCGCCGCGCTGGCTCTGGCGCTCCTTCAGGCGCGGGAACATCACGAAGATCTTCTCGACGTCTTCCTTGAAATATTTCAGGTTATCGAGATTGGCGCCCATCTGCAGGTTTTCCAGCACCGTCATGCGCGGGAAAATCCGGCGCCCTTCGGGCGACTGGGCAATGCGCTTGCGGGCAATCAAGTGCGTCGGCAGATGGGTAATATCCTCGCCATCGAAGATCACCTGACCGGCACGGGCCTGCGGGCTGCCACAGATGGTCATCATCAGCGTCGACTTGCCGGCGCCGTTGGCGCCGATCAGGCTGACGATTTCACCCCTGTTGACCTCGACATCGACACCAGCCAGAGCCCGGATATTGCCATAATAGGTTTCGACACCCTGGACTTTCAGAAGCGGTTCACCGGACATCAGGCCGCTCCTCCGTCGAGTTCTTCCGCAATCACGTCTTCCACTTCATCATCCTCGACACCCAGATAGGCGGCGATGACCTTGGGGTCGTTCTTCACATGGTCCGGCGTGCCGTCGGAAATCTTCTGGCCATATTCCAGAACCACCACGTGGTCGGAAATCTGCATCACCACGGACATGTCGTGCTCGATGAGGAGCAGCGACGTGCCCTCGTCGCGAATGCCGCGCAAAAGCGCGTTGAGCGCCAGCGATTCCTTCGGGTTGAGACCGGCGGCCGGCTCGTCGAGGCACAGCAGCTCCGGCCCCGTGCACATGGCGCGGGCGATCTCCAGACGGCGCTGCGCACCATAGGGCAAATCGCCGGCCGGATCGTCGGCGCGGTCGATCAGATCGGCCTTTTCCAGCCAGTATTTGGCCTTTTCAATCGAGGCATCCACCGCCCGCCGGTAAGCGGGCAGGCCGAGAAGGCCGAGGATCGTGTAACCCGAGGCCTTCATCAGCGCATTGTGCTGCGCCACCAGCAGGTTTTCCAGAACCGTGAGGCCTGAAAACAGCCGGATGTTCTGGAAAGTACGCGCCACCTTCGCCTTCTTGGTGATTTCGAAATCCGGCAGGCGCTCGAGAAGATGCGCCTCACCATTCTGCTGGCGCATGGTGATCATGCCCATGGTCGGCTTGTAAAAGCCGGTGATGCAGTTGAAGACCGTGGTCTTGCCCGCACCATTGGGGCCGATCAATGCGGTGATCTCGCCGCGCTTCGCCTCGAAGGAGAAGTCGTTGATGGCCATCAGGCCGCCGAAGCGCATCGAGAGATGTTCGACCTTGAGGATCGTATCGCCAGTCGTATTGGATGTCATTGTTGCCGTTCCGGAAGCCATCAACCGTGACCTTCCTTGGTAAAGCTGCCGGAGACGGCCTTGCGTTCTTTAAGGAAGGCCGTGGGTTCACGCGAGCCGACGAAGCCGCGCGGCTTGAACAGCATGACGATGACCATGGCGAGACCGAAGAGCAGCATGCGGTAGAGTTCCGGCGTGAAATCGGGCCCGAAGACATGCTTCAGGAACTCCATTTCACGCAGCAGCTCGGTGCCGCCGACCATGACGAGCGCCGCAATGGCGATACCCGTCAGCGACCCCATGCCGCCGAGAACGACGATGGCGAGAATGACGGCGGATTCGAGGAAGACGAAGCTTTCCGGCGACACGAAACCCTGGCGGGCAGCGAAGAAGGAACCGGCAAAACCGCCGAACATCGCACCCGTGGCAAAGGCGGTGAGTTTGGTGATGACGGTATCGATGCCGAGCGAACGGCAGGCGATCTCATCCTCGCGCAGCGCCTCCCAGGCACGGCCGATCGGCATGCGGCGCAGCTTGATCGTGACATAGGCCGTCAGCATGCACAGCAGCAGGATAACGTAGAACAGGAAAATCTTGTAATAGGCCGACGACATCGACAGGCCGAAGGCCTTGGCGAAATTGTTCGACGCGCCGACATCGAAGGACCAGATGCCGAAGACCGACGCCTTGGCAATACCGGAAATGCCGAAGGTGCCCTTGGTCACTGCCGTCCAGTTCAACAGCACCAGACGGATGATTTCACCGAAGGCGAGTGTCACGATCGCCAGATAGTCACCGCGAAGTCTCAGAACCGGGAAACCGAGGATGATGCCCCAGAAGCCGGCGAGAATGCCGGCGACCGGCAGGAGCACCCAGAAGGACAGGCCGAAATGGCTTGATAGCAGCGCATAGGAATAGGCGCCCACCGCATAAAAGGCCACGTAACCGAGATCGAGCAGGCCGGCGAGGCCGACGACGATATTGAGGCCCCAGGCCAGCATCACATAGATCAGGATCTGGATGCCGAAATTATCGACGAATTTCAGCGAACCCTGAAAGCCGAACAATTGCACGGCAATGACAGGATAAAGCAGCAGCAGGACCAGCGCCAGCTTCAGGAAGTGCTTGTGGAAAAAGCCCTTTTCCTCGGAAATCTCCAGCACGCCGCTCTTGGCCTTGGCCAGCTTGCGGCGGTCCAGCGACGGCTTGATGAAGCCGACCACGAGGAAGCGGCCAACGGCGGCAATGCCGACGAAAACCGCCAGAAGCCCCCAGCGGGTGCCCCAGATCAGCTGGTTGTTGATATCCTGATAGGTGACGATGCCGACATAAAGAATGAACATGCCGAACGAGATGAGGCCCGCAATCAGGCCCTCCTTCACAGCCGCCGCCATCAGGCTCGGGCTGGAAGCAGCGTTGTCGGAAGCGATATTGGTCATGGGATCACACCTTCTCGACTTCCGGACGACCGAGAATGCCGGTCGGCTTGAAGATCAGCACGAAAGCCAGAATGCCGAATGCCGCGACATCCTTATAGGCGATGGAGAAATAGGCCGACCACAGCGATTCGATGAGGCCGATCAGCAGGCCGCCGAGAACGGCGCCCGGCAGCGAGCCGATGCCGCCGAGAACGGCCGCCGTAAACGCCTTGACGCCGGGAATGAAGCCATCGCTGAAGGAGGCAACGCCGTAATACATCAGATACATGGTGCCCGCGACAGCGGCGAGCGCCGCACCCATGATGAAGGTGATGGAGATCGTCTTGTCGACATCAACGCCGAGCAGCGCGGCCATCTTGCGGTCCTGTTCGGTGGCGCGCTGCGCCCGGCCGAGCGGGGTCTTGTTGACGATATACCAGAAGGCGAAAAGCAGCACCGAGGTGACGACCATGATGATCAGCTGCTTCAGCGACACGGTAATGGCGCCGAAATGATAGCTTTCCGTGACCATGGACGGGATCGGCTTGTTGCGCGGACCCTGCGTCACCTGAATGAAGTTGGACAGCGCGATCGACATGCCGATGGCCGTGATCAGCGGTGCGAGACGGAAGGAGCCTCTGAGCGGCCGATAGGCGACGCGTTCGATCACCCAGTTCCACAGGCCGGTCATCAGCATGGCGACGACCATCATCAGAAGCAGAAGCAGCGCCACCGGAATGCCGGCGACGAAGGATGTCACGATCAGGAAAACGATCAGCGCGGCAAAGCCGCCAAGCATGAAAATATCGCCGTGGGCGAAGTTGATCATGCCGATAATGCCGTAAACCATCGTATAGCCGATAGCGATGAGGCCGTAGATCGATCCAAGAGTCAGCCCATTGATGAGCTGCTGGATAAAATACTCCATGTCTTTCCCCCGGGCACGACCTCGAATGGGCCACGCCTCGTTATGTTAATTATAGGAGCGCCCTTGCAGGCAGGCCCCCACCCCCAAAATGCATATCGTGTTCGTTAAAAATGTGAAGTCAAAAACGGGCGATCCTGCACAAAATTTGGAATTTCCACATGGACTGCCGCTTTCCCGGTCAAAAGAGCCATGATTTTGGCAGGAAGTGCTGAAAAAATGACGGCCGGATGCTTATTTTAGCATTGTCCAATGCCATTATTTGACGGGCAGCGGGCAAAGGAGTAGCGAAGATCGGAACGGCGAGATCCCGCAGACGGGATATAATTGGCGAAGAGATGATCGACATATTGACGAAAGCGGCGCTGGACGCCGGGCAGGCCATCATGGCGGTCCACCGCGCCGGCCCGCATGTGTCATACAAGGACGACTGCTCGCCGGTGACCGAGGCCGATCAGCGCGCCGAGACGATCATTCTTGCGGCGCTTGCTGCCCATTTTCCCGATATTCCCGTGGTTGCCGAAGAGGCGGTGTCGAGCGGCATCCTGCCGGAAACCGGTGCGGAGTTCTTCCTCGTCGATCCGCTTGACGGCACCAAGGAATTCATTTCCGGCAAGGACGATTTCACCGTCAATATCGCGCTGATCCGCGACGGCGTGCCGGTGGCTGGTGTGGTTTATGCCCCCTGCCGCGGGCAGGCATGGACGGGTGAGGATAATGTTGCCGAAAAGCTCGCAATATCAGGCGAAGGTACGATCCTGTCGCGCCATCCCATCCGGGCACGCCGGCGCGGCGCCTCGCCCGTGGCGCTGATCAGCCGCTCGCATTGCACGGCGAAAACGGAAGCCTTCGTGGCCGAACACGGGCTGAAGGACTGCATCTCCGTCGGCTCCTCGCTGAAATTCTGCATGCTGGCGGAGGGTGCCGCCGATATCTATCCCCGCTTCAGCCGCACCATGATGTGGGACACGGCGGCCGGCGACGCCGTGCTGCGCGCCGCCGGCGGCAGAACGCTCGATTGCGAGGGGCGGCCGCTTGCCTATGCCGTGATGGGTAAGGGCGAGGATGCGCTGGCCAATCCGGATTTTATCGCCGAGGGGGCGATGGCGGTGGAGATCGCGGGGTAACAGGCGGTTGCCGTCTTCTGCGGCTGTCATGGTGCACAGCGTCAAATTTCTGCTTTGGTGAGCTTCGGCGTGTGCCGCTTTACCCCCCTCTGCCCGGCAGGGCAGAGGGGGGGGAAACCGCCCACCCCCCCGCCCCCCCAAAAAACCCACACCCCCCGCCCCCCCCCGGCTGTGCCCCCCCCCCCGGCCCCCCCG
>NZ_JBIVYG010000020.1:69352-102321 GCF_044769685.1 Agrobacterium sp. NPDC090283
GTTCCCTTCTACGGCGGTTTTATTGTTCCACCCCTAAAATTTTTTGTTTTGTTCAGATTCGGCTTGGCCCCATTAACCCCCCTCTGCCCGGCAGGGCAGAGGGGGGTAAAGCGGCACACGCCGAAGCCCCAAAAAATCCCCATTCCCGCCCCCCCAAAAAATAATTCCACCCCCACTCATCCCCACCCCACGCCGCCACCCCACAATGCCCCGCAAGGAAACACAACCGCGCGGAAGGCACATCATGACGGAACAGACGGCAAGACTTCAGCTTCCCTATATCCTCCCCTCGCAGGCACAGAAACACGTCACCCATAACGAAGCCCTGCAGAGGCTCGACGCAATCGTGCAGCTCGTCATCAGGTCCACCGTCACCACTCCACCCGATAACGCAGCGGAAGGCGACTGCTTCCTCCTCTCCGCCGATGCCGCGGGCGACTGGACCGGCAAGGGGGGCAGGCTTGCCTTCCGGCAGGATGGCGCGTGGCTTTCGATCACGCCGCAGCCCGGCTGGGCGGCCTGGTTTGCGGCCGAGAACAGATATCGCATCCTGCGCGACGGCAACTGGCGCGACATGCCGCTGCCGGCCACCGGCCGGCTGGAAAGGCTGGGCATCGGCACGGAGGCCGACGCCACCAACCGGCTGGCGCTCGCCTCCCCCGCCAGCCTCTTCACCCATGCCGCAGAAGATGGCAGCCACCGCATGACGGTCAACAAGGCGGGCAGAACCGATACCGCCTCGCTGCTGTTCCAGTCCGGCTGGAGCGGCCGGGCGGAAATGGGCCTTGCCGGCAATGACGGCTTTTCAATCAAGACCAGCAAGGATGGCGCCTCATGGCACACCGCGCTTCTATGCAGCGGCGATGGCCGGGTCTCGATGCCGAACCGCCCGCTTGCCGTTGCCGGCCTGCCGGCGGGCACGACGAAACCCGCCAATGGCGCGGCGGCAGGTTTTTCCGTGCTCTCCACCGCCGAGGGCGGCTTTGCGCTCGGTGATGCGGTGAGCGGCGGCGGGCGTGAACTCGTCGTTCCGGCAAAGGGCCTTTATCTGGCGGCCTTGATGCTCGCCGTGGTTTCCTCGTCCGGCCACCGGGTGACGCTTTTCATCAACGGCATGGCGGCCAGCTTCGGCATCGCCGGCAATGCATCGACGTCAGGCACATCGCAGTCGGCAACCTCCATCCTTTCCCTCGATGGCGGCGACCGCCTGCGGCTGCAGCATGAGGGAACGGCGGAATTTACCCAGGGCAACGGGAAAACGGGCCTTTCGCTTGCAGCACTCTAACGGAAACAACCGATGAGAGAGAAAAATTGCGATTTTTGGAAAAATTTTTTCCCGGCAAAATAAGGCGACTCGAACAAATCAGGCGAAACCGTTCAAATTCTTAATAAATTGTCACGAGCTGCTTAGGCAATTTTTAAAGGTACGGGGATAGAGTTCCCGTCATATGGTCTTGAGTTTGTATAGAGTGTCCAATGACCGAAATGATACGCCCACGAGTTAAATATGTCATCGGCCCCGATGGCAGCCCTCTGACGATTGCGGATCTTCCGCCTGCCAATACCCGTCGCTGGGTCATTCGCAGAAAGGCGGAGGTGGTTGCAGCGGTACGCGGTGGACTGTTGAGCCTCGAGGAAGCCTGCGAGCGTTATACGCTCACCGTTGAAGAATTTCTGTCCTGGCAGTCCTCGATTGCCGATCATGGCCTTGCCGGCCTGCGCACCACGCGCATTCAGCAATATCGCCACTAAAACAGTGCGCCGGCGCGAAAACGCGCCCAGACCGAATGTCCAGAACGCCCCGCCGGATCATCGACGGGGCTTTCGGTTTGATTTTGGATTTCCCCCGAAAACTGCCTGACAGAGCCGGCGATTGTCGCCGGTTTGTGTCCGCTGCGTTCGCTATCGTGCTGTTTCAATTCAGGCTGAAGCCGTTACAGTGGCGGCAACGAACAGCAATGTGGAAGGCGCTCATTATGGACATCAAGACAACCGAAACCGGATCGCACGGCGAATATTCGGCAACCATCGACGGCCACAAGGCGGAGATGACCTATTCGCGCACCTCCCCTTCCCTCATCATCATCGACCATACCGGCGTGCCCGATGCGCTGCGCGGCAAAGGTGTGGGTCAGGCGCTCGCCGCCCATGCGATCGATGAAGCCCGCAGGGGTGGCTGGAAAATCATTCCGCTCTGCCCCTTCTTCAAGGCCCAGACGCTGCGCCATGCCGACTGGGCGGATGTGATCCAGGGGTAAGGGCGCTTCATCGTCTGTCTGAGGGCAGAATAATCGCAAGCGTCGCCGCTTGTTTCTTCTCCCCGCCGGGGAGAAGGTGGCCCGAAGGGTCGGATGAGGGGCTAGCCCTCGGTTTATCTTGACCCTTGCCCCCTCATCCCGCTGCCGCGACCTTCTCCCCGGCGGGGAGAAGAAACAAGCGGCTTACACCCGGTCCCTCGCTACGGTTCCAAGTACTGCGTCATTCTTGACCTACCCCGTCACGCCACCTTCAGCGGCGGCGTCCCGGCATGCATGCTCCTGCGGACTTCTTCACGGAATTCCAGCGTATCCTTCGCGCCATGCACCGCCACGGCGTGCTGCACGGCCGCTTCCATAAGCTCCTCCGGAGAATCGGCGGAGATGGCGACGGTGCATCTGCTGTCGCTGGGGAATTCGCGGCAATCTATATATTGTCGGGCCATTTTTCCCTCCCTGAAATAGCCGCCCGCGCCCGCTTGAGGCGCGCGCGCAAAACTCCGGCTCATGGTCGGAACCCGCATAAAATACGCCTTTACCCACCCCCGGACAATCGAAATCGGGGTTGGTCGTCCGGCGCGAAACACCGGCGACACAGCAAAACAAAAGGCCGCTCCCCAAGGAGCGGCCTTTTTAAAAAAATGCATGGCGTCCCGTCATTGAAAGCCGCCTCCTGATCCACCGGCAGCCGTCAATGAGGACGATCTTCGTAAACTCCTGCGCCAATCGTCAGACGCGGGCGTCAGGCGCGGGCGCGGATGGCTCCGTCGCGGTTTTCGAGGGCCGCGGCCTTTTCATATTCGGCCTGCACCTCTTCCAGCGAAGCTTCCGCAGCTTCCTGCTGGGCCTTCAGTTCCCGAATGGAGACCTGAAGATTATCCGCCCGCTGGCGTGCGGCCTTGGCGAAGGTCGGATAGGCGAAATGCGTCGGATCAGTGATACCCGACTTGCTCTCTTCCAGAGATATCTGATGCACCAGTTCCTTTGCCATCCGTTCGAATTCGGACATCATCTGCTGCAGCTGGTTAAGCTGCCGGCGTTTTTCATTGACCTGAAATTCCTTCAGGCGAACCAGGCTGTCACGCGACTTCATACGCAATACTCCATGGATAGCGAGACCCGGATCAAAAAGGCACTATGCCCCCCTGCTCGGCCCGTTTAACCCGCCCGTTTTTCCTTAAGGGTTGCCCCTGTCCCGGAATGATTCCCAAAAGTTACCCGACGTTAATAAAAAACCGCCGTCGTTAACCTTTCGTTTACGGGCATCGTTAATGATAACGACGATCATTTAAGGGTCGGTAAATGCCAGGTCCAAAAAAATGGGCCAGACGATGTAAGAGTCGATTGAATCACTTAGCGGGAAATCCTCACGTTAAGCTTCAATTTTGGCGATGGTGGATTCACGTGCAAAAACAGCGAAATGCCTAGTTTGCTTAATAAATTCGATACACCTTGCCAAAGGCAATTAGAATTTGTTAACCATTTGGTGGCAGCCTGCAAATCAGGCAACGTCTGGATCCGCATCGCGCGAGGCAATGATTTACCGGTTCGCGGGCGGCAAAGGGGATAATTATGCGGGTTCTACTGATTGAAGACGACAGCGCAACAGCGCAGAGCATTGAACTGATGCTCAAGTCGGAAAGCTTTAACGTCTACACGACCGACCTCGGCGAGGAAGGCGTGGACCTTGGCAAGCTCTACGACTACGACATTATTCTTCTCGACCTCAACCTGCCCGACATGTCGGGTTACGAGGTACTGAGAACGCTTCGCCTCTCCAAGGTCAAGACGCCGATCCTCATCCTCTCCGGCATGGCCGGCATCGAGGACAAGGTGCGCGGCCTCGGCTTCGGTGCCGACGATTACATGACGAAGCCGTTCCACAAGGACGAGCTTGTTGCCCGCATTCACGCCATCGTCCGCCGTTCCAAGGGCCATGCGCAATCGGTCATCGCCACCGGCGAGCTGATCGTCAATCTCGATGCCAAGACGGTTGAAGTGGGCGGCCAGCGCGTTCACCTGACCGGCAAGGAATATCAGATGCTCGAGCTGCTTTCGCTGCGCAAGGGCACGACGCTGACCAAGGAAATGTTCCTGAACCACCTCTATGGCGGCATGGACGAGCCGGAACTGAAGATCATCGACGTCTTCATCTGCAAGCTGCGCAAGAAGCTCGCAAACGCCGCCGGCGGCGCAAACTACATCGAAACCGTCTGGGGCCGCGGCTATGTTCTGCGCGAGCCTGACGGCGCCACGGAATTCCTCGAAACCGCCTGATCCGTTTAAGGACAGGGCAGTTGTTAAAAACCCGCCGGGAACGGCGGGTTTTTGTTTGGCCCCTGCGGCAGATATCATCTGGTGACGAAGCGCAACAGCCATTCCACCGGCCCCTGACGAAACGCCCGAAGCCACAGGGTACTGACCGCAAGCTGCGCAAAAAATATCGCCCACGCGATACAAACGACCGGCAGCATATCCAGCCTGTCGATGAGGCCGAGGCCGAAACCATAAAAAATCGCCCCGCATAGGACCGATTGCAGCAGGTAGTTGGATAGAGCCGTCCGACCGGCATTCACCAGCCAATCATAGAGCTTCCCGCCGCGAATTCTCTGAAAAGCACCAAGAATGAGAGCGATATAAGCGGCGGCAAGCAAGGGCGCGGTGAGGATCGAAACGGCAAGACCGGCAGTTTCCCACGGCGTTCCGGCCGCAAGCTGCGTGGCCACAGCATATAAAAACGCACCCGGCATGCCCAGGGCAATGCCATAACCGAGAACAGGCCGCAGATAATGGCGGAAACTCTCCGGCCTTGCGAGCAATTGCCTGCGGCCCGCGACATTGCCGAAGAGGAACATCGCGAAAGCGCATGGCGCCTGAACCAGGACCAGAAGCGGCACCGTTGCCGCCCAGTCCCGAATGTGCTGGCCGACGATGCCGGTAAAGTCACCTCGATAGGCCGAAAGCGCCGCGATGCCCTCCGCCGGGGAAAATGTCGCAGACTGAGTGCCCATACTCTCCCATTGCAGCATCGCGAGAAGCGCCCAAAGCGCGGAACAGGTAAAAATGAGACCCGCCGCGATCTGAACCTGCCTACGGTCGGAAAGACCCCTCGCCCACAGGAGACCGAGGCCAAGCACGGCGTAAGTCACCAGAATATCGCCATGAAACAGCAAGGCGGCATGCGCCAGACCGATAACAAGAAGCCCCGCCTGGCGCCGCAGAAAACGCGTGGGAAAGGATGCTCCGGCCTTCTCGGCGGATCGCACCTGAAGCGTGAAGCTGTAGCCGAAGAGGAAGGAGAAGATGAGATAGAACTTCAGTTCGAAAATAATCGAAATAAAAAGCTTCACGAGCAGGGTCGAGGCGGAGGACGCCACGGGCGATGGTAAGCCCGTACCATAATAGACCGATGAAAAGGCCAGAATATTGACCTGCAGGATGCCCAGCAGGGCAATTCCGCGAAGGGCGTCCACATCGCCGATACGGGCAACCTTATTGTGCATCGGCAACCCCGAGCGCTGCCGTGAGGATATTGCGAATTGAAGGAGCGGCCTGCGCCGCAGAATAATCGGGATCCGTGCTCGAGCGACTGAAAATACCGTCTATGACAACGAGCATGAAATCCGCAAACTGCGAAGGTGAAACGACGGGTGCGAATGCGCCAGTCTCAACGCCCTGCCGGACAATCGCTTCCAGCCCATGTCGCAGGGCCTCGTCGCCGGTCTTGCTCAAGGTTGCGACATCCACGTCTCTGGCTGATTCGGCCGCGATTTCCAGGACAAGATTGCGTTCGGTGCCGTCGTCCACCGCCTTCACGATACCATCGAGAAAATGCTCCACGGCGCCGACCGGATCGTCCAGCCTGGACAACGCCTCCATGGCCGCCGCGATGTCGCGGCCTTCCTGCTCGACCAGCGCGAGAATGAGGGCTTTTTTGGTCGGGAAATAGTGGAAAAGACTGCCCGAACTGATGCCCGCCGCCTTGCAGATCATATCGGTGCTGGTTCGGTGAAATCCATGCCGGGCAAAAATGACCCGTGCGGAAGACAGAATCTCCCGTCGTTTTGCAAGGTGCTGATCGGGATCGACAATTCTCACGGCAAACCTCATTAATAAAGTGACTGCTCGGTTTATTAATCCTTCCCTGGATTCATTTCCAGCTTTTTCTCGCTTGCATCGATCCTTTCCGCCGATGATAGGAAAGGGGCACAGTCAGACCCGCCGCCGCCGAGGAAGAAAAAGACATGCAACACGCCATCCCCACACTTGGAACCGACCGTCTTTTATTGCGTCCGCAGGTCATGGTGGATTTCCCCGCCTATCTCGACTTCATGGCCTCGCCCCGCTCCGCCGGCGTCGGCGGCCCCTATGACCTCTGGAAGACATGGGGTGTTTTCTGTCACGATCTCGCCAATTGGCATTTCTTCGGCCATGGCGCGCTGATGATGGAGCTTCGCGAAACGGGGGAGTGCATCGGCCAGGTGGGCATCAATCATGGCCCCCTGTTTCCGGAGAAAGAGCTCGGCTGGCTGCTTTACGACGGCCATGAGGGACACGGATATGCAGCGGAAGCCGCAATTGCGCTGCGTGACTGGGCTTTCAAGACCCTGAACCTGCCGACACTGGTCAGCTACGTCTCGCCACAGAACCGCAAATCAGCGGCCGTCGCCGAACGAATCGGCGGCACTCTCGATCCCTCGGCGCCACGCTCCGACCCCGAGGACCTCGTTTATCGTTATCACCAACTCAAGACGGCCTGAAAATCGCAAAGCTTCGGGGCCGCCACAGCCCCCGAAGCGCTTCAAAAGTCCTACCGCATGTCCACTTTCAGGAAGTCGAGGATTGCCTCGGAAATCTGTGCATGCAGGGCCGCGCGGTCCCTGCCGCCGCCATCGCGGCAGACGAACCCCTCGCCCGGCGAAAGCTCCTCGACGATTTTTTCGCCGTTCGGCTTGCAGATTTGCATGAAGCTGAAATGGCTGGCATCCGGTATTTCACGGTAGACGGTCGTGGCGCCGGGCAGATGCCGGGCAATATAGTCCGAATCGGCCTTGATGGCGGCAATCTCGGGCGTCTCCACACCGGCGGCCAGAACCAGAACCGGCACCTCCACCTGTTGCAGCGTCTCCGGCAGAAAACCGGCGGCCGGCCCGAGATCGAGCGCCACGACGGCGCGGATGCGGGCATCTCGCCAGTCCATCGCAAGACGCGGATCGGCCTTGCCGTCACCGACGATGCCAACCTTGCCCAGCAGCCGCGGCGCCTTGCATTGCGGCGGGAGCTTTGCCCTGTTGCAATCCTTCAGGGCAAGATCGGCGCTGTAACGGGCACCTGCCAGTTCCATCGCGGTCCAGCCGCCGAGAGAATGGCCGATCACGGCTATGCGCCCGCGGTCGATCCCGCCGGCAAGATCGTCATGATCGAGCAGCGCCGTCAGCGTTCGGCTGATATCGCGCGGCCGTTCCCACAGGGGAACGATCTCGGTCGCATCGGCCTCGGTAAATGATTCACCCTTGTGGTCAGGCGCGGCCACCACAAAACCCTGCCGCACAAGCGCGCCGGCAATCCAGTTGAGATTGCGCCAGCTTCCGCCAAAACCGTGCGACATCAGGACAAGAGGGCGAGACCCCGTGAGGAAGGGCGCATCTGGCTGCACCTCAAGGCCATAAAAGGCGGCGTTTTCTCCGACGGTCTCGGTTTTGCCTAAGGGCGCGGCCGGATACCAAAGGGATATGGTGAGCGCATGCCCGCCGGCATCAGCAGGCAATTCCGTCTGCTTGAAACCGATGGCGCTGTCAGCCATCGCGACGCGAAGGGTGGAAAGGACGGCGATTGCCGCCAGGAGGAAAAGACGCATGGGAGGCTCCGGAGTTGATATGGCCAACCCTTGCCTCAAACCGCCATCTGCCGAGACCTCAATCAGGTTCAAGCACGTTCTGAAACCTGTTCGAGGTCTCCGCCCCGCCACGTCGCCCGCCGCAATGCAGGCGCTATTTCCCGCCTACCCGCTCGAAAAGCCGGACAGGGTTGTTGCGGAACATCGTCTCGCGAAACGGATGAAAGCCGAATCGGGCGGCAATCGCCAGCGACGGCGTGTTGAGCGCATCGATCATGCAGACGGTCCGTCGCGAAATTCCGCTCTCGTCGAACCAGCGCGTCGCGGCCTCAACCGCTTCGGTTGCAACGCCTTTGCCCGCCAGTTGCCCGTCGATTTTCCACATCGCCTCGGGCACCCCATCGAAATCGGCGCCGTTGCCGCGGCGCATATGGGCAAAGCCCACCTCGCCGACGATGCGCCCTGTGGCAAGCTCTTCCACCACGAAGGGGCCGAAACCGAAAACGGACCAATGGCCGATGAAACGCAACAGGCGCGCGAAGGCGAGTTCCGGGTCCAGCGGGGCAATCGACGTAACCCCCGCGATCGGCCGAACGGCCGCCCCCCAGAAGGCGCAATAAAGCGCCTCATCCGAAATGGCATGCGGCCGCAGGACAAGGCGGGCGGTTGCCAGACGTGTCATGAACATGCTCCCCAAAATAAAAAGGCCGGCGCGTTGGTTGACGCGATCCGGCCTCTCACAAATTCATATCGGTAATTGCACCGTCACTCGGCAACCGTCTTGGCGGTAAAGACGATGCGGTCTTCATGCACCTTGTATTCCACCGCCATATTGGCCTCTTCGGCCAGAAGCAGCGTGTAATAGGGCTGCACGGAATGGGCATCGACCGCCTCTTCCAGCCGGCCTTCGTAGATTTCCACGAACTTGGCCGGAACGCGCATCATCCGGCCCTTGACGGTGATTTCGAATCTGGCGTCACCATCAGGATTTTCCAGGAGCACATCCACATTGCCGCCGCGCGGTATGGCGCCATAAGCGACGAGGAAGAGGTTGAGCAGAAGTTTGACACGATTCTTCGCAACGATGGCGCGCGGGCCGTTCCAGCTCACTTCCGCTTTCTTTTCGGCGGCGGCGAAATCCTGGGCGGCCTTTTCGGCCTCGCCGGTGTCGATCGAAGCACCGGCCGAGCCGGAAGCGCCGAAGGCAAGGCGGGCGAACTTAAGCCGCACGGATGCGTTAAGCGCTGACGTGCGGATGAGATCGAGCGCATCGTCATCCGTGCCGCCCTCGTCCAGCAGTTCGAGGCCGTTATTGATGGCGCCGACAGGAGAAATAACGTCATGGCACACACGGCTGCACAGAAGAGCCGCCAGATCGGGACCGGACAGCGTGATATTGAGTTTGCTCGTCATAAAATTCTCTCCTGCGCAAGGGAGGCGCGGACGGTGTGGAAATTGTTAAGCCATAATGACACCATATTTGGTAAACCGATTGTTAATAGGATGGTTTCAAAATGCCAAATGCCTTAACAGGCCACACTGGAGCCCCGTGTATCCGCAAGGATGCACGAAACATGCTGTAGAACTTTGACTCTGCGCGGCGGCCCCTGCGAAAACCGATTCGGGTTTGCGGGATTGTTGCGCTAACGAACAGACGGACGGACATGACGATGCGCCTTACGAAAACCCGCACCATTGCACGCCTCGGACTGGGAAAGATTGTCGCGCTCCTTGCGAGCCTCCTGATGTGGGTCGCACCGGCCGCGGCCCAGAACAGCGATCAATATTCTTTCCAGGAAGTCGTGGATGCAGGCCACGGATTCTTCGGTGAAACCACCGGCGGCCTTGCCAAGGTGGTGGAGCGCGCCTTCCAGCAATACGGTCTTCCGAACGGTTACATTCTCGGCCAGGAAGGCTCCGGCGCTTTCGTTGCCGGCCTCACCTATGGCGAAGGCACGCTTTATACCAAGAATGCCGGCCAGCACCCGGTCTTCTGGCAGGGCCCCTCGCTTGGCCTCGATTATGGCGGCCAGGGCACCCGCGCCATGATGCTGGTCTACAACCTGCCCTCGGTCGACGCGCTTTACCGCCGCTATGGCGGCGTCAGCGGCTCCGCCTTCATCGTCGCCGGCGTCGGCATGACCTATCTGAAAAGCAGCGATGTGACGCTCGCCCCCATCCGCACCGGCATCGGCGCGCGCCTCGGCATCAATGTCGGTTACCTGAAGCTCACCCAGCAGCCGACCTGGAACCCCTTCTGATTCGCTGACGGCGAAGTGCAGCGGAGCCAACGGTGGCATACAGGATGAGAGATTGCGGCAGGCTTCTTCTCCCCGTCGGGGAGAAGGTGGCCCGAAGGGTCGAATGAGGGGGCTCGCTCTCCGTACATCTCCACCCTTGCCCCCTCATCCCGCTGCCGCGGACTTCTCCCCCTCGGGGAGAAGAAACAAGGGGCACCGACACCGCCTCTGTAATTGCCGGGAGACACCCCTCCCCATGGTTGCAATAATAGCGTAACGTGCCTTCGCGCCCCTCTTTCCGAATGCGCGCGTATCTGAGTTTCGGAGACTGTCCCGCGTGATCGAATATGCCATTCTCTTCGGATTGGGTTTTCTCACCGCAACCCTGCTGGCCCTGTTGATCGCACCCGCGATCCACCGCCGCATCGTCGCCTATACGGAAAACCGCCTGCGGGCGACCATGCCCATCAGCCCGCAGGAAGTGCGCGCCCAGAAGGACATGGCGCGCGCGCTTTACGCCGCCGAAAACGCCAAGGTCCGCCAGGAGCTGGATACCGAACGGGAAAAAAACACCTCGCTGCGCCTCGCCAACGAGGCCGCCTCCAGCGATGCCTATCGCCTCGGCGAACAGAACCGCGGCTTCTCCCTGAAAATCGAGGAGCTGACGCTGGAGATCGGCGAATTGCGCGCCGCCCTCGATGCCAGCGAAGAACGCGCCGGCACGATTGCGGCCAATCTCCTGCAGCAGGAACAGGCCGCCAACGAGCGCGCCAGCCAGATGTCGGATCTCACCGCCCGCCTCACCAATCTGACGCGTGAGCTGGATGATTCGAAAATCACCGCCGCCACCCGCGATCTGGAGGCCGAGCAGGCCAAGCAGAGTGCCACGCGTTTCCGCAAGGAAGGCGAGACCGCGACCCGCGAATTGCAGGATGTCGCCGCCCGCAACAAGGAAGCGATGACGGCGGTTGCCCGCGAAAGCCGCAAGGTCACCCGGCTGGAGGAACAGCTCGCCACGCTGATGGCGAAAAATGCCGATCTCGACACGATGCTGACCCTGCGCAATCAGGACGTCGCCCGGCTGAAGGAGCAGCTTGCCGCAACCGGCGGCCGCGCCAACGACATGATCATCCGCCTGTCGAACCCCGCCGTGCCGGTGGAGAAAGCGGTGAACCCGCCGCAACCGGCAACAGCCCCAGCGCCCATCGCCGCACTGGAAACCGCGCCTGTGGTCGCGGCAGAATCCGCGGCACAGGCAGTGGCCGCAGAGGAGACCGCAGTCTCCCCGGTGGTTGAGCCAGCGGCACCAGCACCGGAAGGTCTGGAACAGGAAATCGAGGATATCCGCAATCAGGGCACGGCGCTTACCGAACGCCTGCTGAATGTGCGCGGCACCGGCAATGACGAACCGATCCGCCGCGAAATCGCGAGGATCGCCGCCGAGATGATCGCACTCACGGCTGCGCAGGAGGGTGAGACATCGCCCATTCCGGGGTTGCTGGCCAAGGCGTCGGGTTCGTCAGCGCGGGAGAGCCTTGCCAAGCGGGCGACGGTGGTGATGGAGAAGCGGAAACGCTAAAGCTGGTGGGTGGGGGATAGTCCGCCTCAGTGGGTGCGGCTTACCCCCCCTCTGCCCTGCCGGGCATCTCCCCCTCAAGGGGGGAGATCGGCAAGAGGCGCGATCAGCGCTTCATTCGCGAAGGTTGAGATGGTCGAGAGCTAACCACGAGTCGATCTCCCCCCTTGAGGGGGAGATGTCCGGCAGGACAGAGGGGGGTGAAGCGGCATACACCGACGCTTGCTGTAAACCCCATGCCCTGAAGCCGCACGATCACACCCGCCCCATCGCCCCCGCCATCTGATAAAGCGCCAGCCCCGAAGCCGTCCCCGCATTCAAACTATCCAGCTGCGGCGACTGCGCAATCCGCGCCGTATGAAACCGCGACAGCACCGATTGCGGCAGCCCCTCACCTTCTGTGCCAATCACCAGCGCCATGCGTTCGGATCGGGGAATATCGCGAATCTCGGTCTCACCATTTGGCGAAAGGCTCCAGATCGCAAAACCGGCCTCGGAAAGCCGCTCCAGCATCTCCACCGCCCCGCCACCGCGATGATAGGGCACCGACAGCACAGACCCGACGGAAACCCGCAGCGCCTTGCGATAGAGCGGATCGCAGCACGTCTCGTCCAAAAACACCGCATCGGCATAAAAGGCCGCCGCATTGCGGAACATCGCGCCCAGATTATCGTGGTTGGAAATGCCGCAGCCCACAAGCACCAGAGAAGACGCGGGAAGCGCCGCCGTCATCTGCTCCAGCCCATCATCGCGCACCCGGCGGCCGAGTGCGAGAATTCCGCGATGCAGGTGAAAACCGACGATACCGTCCAGCACCGGCGCTTCAGCCACATAAACGGGAACGTCATCAGGAAAATCGGCGAGAATATCCGCCACGCCGGAAAGCCGGTTGCGCAGGATCAGGATGCTTTCCGCCGCAAAGGCCCCGCCCGCTTTGTGGGCGGCGGCCAGCATGCGCAGCACCACCGTGCCTTCGGCAATGAAGCGACCCTGCCGGCCAGTCAGATCGCGCTCGCGGATGTCGCGAAAGGCGGCGATGCGCGGATCGGCGGGATCCTCGACCGGGATCAGCGCCCGCCCCTCCAGCCGGTCATTGCCCTCACTGGCCATCGACCGTCACATCGGCCAGGAATCGGCCGGCCGCGACGTTGAAGACCAGCGCCTTGCGTGTGCCGTTGGCGAGCCGGCCGTAAAACAGCATGTCGCCGCCGGAATAGCTGACATTGTCGATCACAAAGCCCTGCGGCAGGCTGGCGGTGACGGCGACCGGTCCGTTGCCGGTGGGAACGGCGAGGTTCGGCGCTTCGCTTTGCGTCTGAACCGTTTTCGACGGCCCCATCGCCTTGTAGACAACCGCACCGAAGACGGCCATAAGGCTGATAAACATCACGGAGCCCGACACGATCTGCAAACGGATCATCTTGCGGCGAACTTTTTCCATGGCCGGATCAAGCGGCTTGTCTTCCTGTTCGTCTTGCTCGATCTGCGTCATCGGGTTCCCTGAAATGCTGATGGATCGGAAAAATAAGAATGAACGACCCCTTTAAACAAGGCGGAGACGCAAGGAAAGTCCTGATTGCCGGGGAAGACGCCGAAGGCCGCATCGATGTGTGGCTGGTGGGCGAAGTCGGCAGCGATCTGTCGCGCAGCCGCCTGAAGGCGCTGATCGAGCAGGGCGCGGTTCTCCTCAACGGCCAACCCGTGACCGAACCGAAAAAGAAAGTGCATCCGGGCGATCGCATCGAGATCGTCATGCCCGAGCCGGAAGACCCCGTGCCACAGGGCGAGGACATTCCGCTCGACGTTGAATATGAGGACGAAGACCTGATCGTACTCGTCAAGCCCGCCGGTCTCGTCGTGCATCCGGGCGCCGGCAACTGGACCGGCACGCTGGTCAACGCCCTCATCCACCATTGCGGCGACAGCCTTTCCGGCATTGGCGGCGTCAAGCGGCCGGGCATCGTGCACCGGCTGGACAAGGAAACGTCAGGCGTCATGGTGGTGGCGAAGAACGACAATGCCCACCGCCATCTCGCCGCGCAATTTGCCGACCATGGCCGCACCGGCCCGTTGGAACGCGCCTACAAGGCCGTCGTCTGGGGCCGCCCGCGCACCCTGCGCGGCACCATCGACGCAGCGCTCGGCCGCAGCGCCGACCGCACCAAACGCGCCGTCAAGCATGAGGATTCAGACGACGCCCGCGAGGCCATCACCCATTACGAGGTGATGGAGCGTTACCATGAACGGCCCGATGCCACCTGCCTCGCCTCGATGGTGGAATGCCGGCTGGAAACCGGCCGCACCCACCAGATCCGCGTGCACATGGCCCATATCGGCCATCCGCTGATCGGCGATCCCGAATATGGCGCAGCCTTCCGCACCAAGGCGAACCTTCTCGAAGAGCCGGCAAGGAGCACCGTCCGCGGCTTTCCGCGGCAGGCCCTGCATGCCTATCTGCTGGCTTTCGAACATCCGCGCACGGGCGAGGTGATGGAGTTCGAAACCGACATGCCCAAAGACATGGAAGAGTTGCTGACTGCCCTGCGCAGCTGAAAACCTTGCATGGCGCGGTCAAAAAACTGCGCCATACATTTCGCCGGAAGCCCCGGATAATAAAAAAAGATTAGCGGATAGCGATATTCCGCAGTCGGTCCTTTTTATAGACCGCCCCAATTTCGCTTCAATCGTCGCACCTCCTCGGCCCCGCGCAAAGCTTGAAAGCGCCGCTGTGAAAACCGTGGCCGCACAACAGCTTGGCCGGGAAAGACGCCGCAGGAAACGCCATTCGTTCAAGTCGCATAGCCCGAACGGAACCGGCATGATGACGGGATTTATCGCCTATGAATATCGAAGACCGCCGGTTTATATTCCAGGATCTGCGCAGCGTCGAAGGTTATATCGACCCGCCCGATGCGCTTGTCTTCAAGGCTTTGCTTCAGGCGCAGACCAAAAGCGGCCTTGAAGGCGGGATGGCGGAAATCGGCGTTTATTATGGCCGCTCCTATTTCCTGCTGCGCAAATTCGCGCAGACGCAGGAAAAGGTGCTGGGCGTCGATCTTTTCGATCTCGATCCGCCCGAAGATGGCAGCCTCGATCAATATGAGCGCCTGATGGAAAACGGCCGCCGGCTGGGATTTCCAATGGATGAGGACCTCATCATCAAAGGCGACAGCACACGGCTGGCGCCTGCCGAGATCACCGCGCGCATTGGCCCGGCGCGTTTCTTCAGCATCGATGGCGGCCACCATCTGCACCATGTGCTGGCCGATGCGAAACTGGCGATGGAGGTGATCGCACCGCATGGCATCATCGTCTTCGATGACACCTTCAACCCCGCCTGGCCGGAGGTGACGGTGGGCGTCGCGGATTTCCTGCGCACCCACGGCCACAGCCTGGTCTGCTTCGGCATGACGAAATACAAGACCTATGTCTGCCGCCGGGAATTTCACGCGACCTATGCGGACGCGATTGCCGCCGATCCCGATCTGCAGGCGCTTTCCCATGTCGAGACGCAGTTCCTCGGCTCGAAGGTGGTGCGCCTGCACAATCCCATGCGCCGACGGGTCATGTATGAACTGATGGTGCGCTCCGGCCTTGGCGGTTTCTCGGAACGAATCTACCGTTCGAAAGTTAAACAGGTGAGAGAAGGTGTCACCGGAACATAACGCATGTGTGAACGCAGCGTTCGCTTGAAACGCAGCGGACGCGTACATATCTGTCACGTGGGTTCGTGCGGGGTCGGTAACGACCCGCAGCTTACGGTGTGCCTCGGGCGGGCGATTTGCCACGCCAGAGAGGGTGCCGTTCCAGACCATAGATAAGGGGGTGCTTTATGGCCCGCAATAGTTTGCCTACGATTACAGCCGGCGAAGCCGGTCTCAATAGATATCTCGACGAAATCCGTAAATTTCCGATGCTGGAGCCGCAGGAAGAATACATGCTTGGCAAGCGTTATGCCGAGCATGGCGACCGCGACGCCGCGCATAAGCTCGTCACCAGCCACCTGCGCCTCGTCGCCAAGATCGCCATGGGTTACCGCGGTTACGGCCTGCCGATCGGCGAAGTCGTCTCCGAAGGCAATGTCGGCCTGATGCAGGCGGTGAAGAAGTTCGATCCCGAGCGCGGTTTCCGTTTGGCCACCTATGCCATGTGGTGGATCAAGGCCTCGATCCAGGAATATATCCTGCGCTCCTGGTCGCTGGTGAAGATGGGCACGACCGCCAACCAGAAGCGCCTGTTCTTCAACCTGCGCCGGCTCAAAGGCCGTATCCAGGCAATCGACGATGGCGATCTGAAGCCGGAACACGTCAAGGAAATCGCGACGAAGCTTCAGGTGTCTGAAGAAGAAGTCATCTCGATGAACCGCCGCCTGCACGGCGATGCCTCGCTGAATGCGCCGATCAAGGCGTCCGAAGGCGAGTCAGGCCAATGGCAGGACTGGCTGGTGGACGACCATGACAGCCAGGAAGACGTGCTGATCGAGCAGGACGAGCTGGAAACCCGCCGCCGCATGCTGGCCAAGGCCATGGGCGTGCTGAACGACCGCGAGCGCCGCATTTTCGAGGCCCGCCGCCTTGCCGAAGACCCGGTGACGCTGGAGGAACTCTCCTCCGAGTTCGACATCAGCCGCGAACGCGTGCGCCAGATCGAGGTTCGCGCCTTCGAAAAGGTGCAGGAAGCGGTGCAGAAGGAAGCGCTCGAAGCGGCGCGTGCCTTGCGCGTGGTGGATGCGTAAGGCCGCGCGCTCTTGACGCCAATGCGCTGACCATGAATCATCCTCGGCCTTCGGCCGGGGATTTTTTGTTTGTAAAAGGCGGGCGATGGGAAATGGTCTGCCTTTGAGACCCGCGATCGTGCTGGAGGAAAAGCGGTAGGGAGAATATCCTCGCTTCGGAGTAAGCGGCTTACCCCCCTCTGCCCTGCCGGGCATGTCCCCCACAAGGAGGGAGATTGGCAAGACGCGCCCGCGTTGCACTATCTCGACTGTCAAGAAAGGCGAAACCTTGCCGCGAGTCGATCTCCCCACCTGTGGGGGAGATGCCCGGCAGGGCAGAGGGGGGGGGTGAGCCACCAACATCCCCAAAACCCATCACCCGACAAAGCAAAGACACCGCCGCAGCCGTTCAATAAGCCCGGCACCTGCTGTGTTAAAATGATAAGGGCGGCCCTGAGCCGCCCTTAAATCATCACTGCCCGGTCGCCGGCGTTGCCGCCGCCCATTCGCTGAGCGCCTTGTCGAAGGCGGCGATGCCGTCATTGCCCTTTTGCAGGGTCAGCAGCGCACGCCGGCCGTTGCGGTAGGACACCGGAATATCGATCCAGTTGCGGCTCTTCAGAAGCTCCAGATTGGTCTTCATCGCATCCGGGAAGTCGTTGAGCGCGATCATGTGGAAATCGTCGGTGATCTTGGCCGGAACCGCGATCAGGGCGTTGCCGCGATCCTGCTCCGTGCTCTTCATCGCGATGCGCTGGACGCTGTCGATAGCGCCGCCTTCGAAGCCGGGCGAAACCGAGAAGACGATCTCGATCAGATGGCTGGCCGGCAGCGACGGATCGGTATTGCGCTTGAAGGTGATCAGCGCGCTGAGACCACGGCCGGGAACGGTGATCTGGCCCTGCACGGTGGGCGAAGGCTTGCCGTCACCGTCATTTTCCTGCTGCAGCGACCAGGAAACGCTGCCCTGAATGGCGGTCGGAACCGTCTGGCCCAGCACTTCTTCATAAAGGAACATGCGGTCGCCGGTGGCGGCAGCGGCAGGCTGCTGCGCCGGCGGCGTGCCGGCCGGGGTTCCGGCGGGCGCACCGGCATTATTGGCCGGAGCCTCGCCCGCAGGCGGCGGCGCGACATTCTGCTCATAGACCGACTGGCCTTCGGCCGTCACCGGCTGACCGTTCGATCCGGTTGCCGGTCCCTCGTCACGCTCGGTGCCGTCGGCCAGAAGCCTCTGGGTAAATTTGGTGCCGGTGACGGAGCCGTCATCGCCATGGGTCGGCGTCTGATGGTTGGTCGGGGTTGTCGGCTGCTGCCCCGTGGCGGGCGGCTGCTGGGTCGCCGGCGGTGTCGAGGTCTGCGCCTCACCCGTACCGTTCGAAGCCGTCTGGCCATTGCCGCCGTTCTGCGCGGAACTGACCAGCCCGCCGACCATGTCGTTCAGCGCATCGCGGTTCATCCACACGGCATAACCGCCGCCGGCAAGCAGCGCCACGCCGACAAGGGCCAGCACCAGCGACGCATAATTGCGGCGCGGCTTCTTCTTGACCATATAGGCGGGCGTCGCGGCCACAGCGCCGATACCATTCGTGTCGTCCGAAGCCTGACGGGTGGAGGACGACGCGCCGTCATAACCGATCAGCTCGTCAAGATCGTCCCAGGGCGTCCGTTCCTTATTGTCCTTTGCCGCGGCCTGATCGCCGAAGGGATCGTTATCCGCACGCGGCAGCGCCGGCGCGTCCTTGGCGGGAATGGCAATATCCGCATCCTGGAAATAGGACGAGAAATCCTCGACCACGGCCGCCTTTTTCGGCGCCTGCTCTTCCGTCCGGTGATGGTCGTCAAAATCGTGCCGACCGCCAAACACCGGAGCATGCTCCACGGCGGCGGGGCCCAAATGGTCATCCGCCTCGCGCCGCTCATCCTTTTCATAAGGGGCGGGCTCGAAACTTACGTCCGGTTCCTGATAATGCTGCGCGGCATAACCGGCAACGAGCGGACGTTCGTCGGTCTCGTTGCGAACCTCTTCATATTCCTCGGCGGCCGGACGCACATCCTCGTCCTGCGCTTCATCGAGCTTGCGCCAGTCGTCCTCATCCACCGGCTGCGCCCAATGGGAGGGAACGGAATCATCGGCAGCACCGGGTGCCGCTTCAGGCTCCTGCTGGTGAGCCGGCTCCTCATCCGCCCGTGTGAAATAGGTGCCGACGGTTTCGTCGGAGGCGTGTGCCGGGGCCGGAGCGGCATGAACCGTTTCCGGCGCATCATAAAGCTCTTCCGGCTCGTGTTGACCGTGACGCTGCGCGTCATCGGCAACGGTATCAGTATGCCGGGGCTCTTCCTCTTCGGCGGCTTCTGCGTAAGCCGGCTCCGATTGTGCGGGTTCAGGGGGTGCGGGCTCTTCGTAGGCCGGCTCGTGCCGCTCCTCTTCCCGGTCGGCATGCTCTGCCGGCTCGGCGGCGCGGGCCTCGTCTTCGTCGGCAGCATCCTGCTGGTAATAGGATGCCGCCGTCTCTTCCGCGGCAGGCGAGACAGCGTCATCATCCTCCAGCGCCGGAAGCGCCTCGGCATATTCGCTGTCCACCTCGGCAATGGCGGCGTCCAGCTTGGCGATCTGCCGGCGCAACAATTCTTCCGGCGGACGTGGCTTCATATTCTCGAGTTGGCGCACAACCGCACTGCGCGCCTTGTCGTAAACCTTCGCCCGGTTTTCGGGAGTATTGTTCGCCAAGCCATCCACGGCCTTGCGAATGACTGCTACAAAATCCGCCATAAGCACTTTCTCGTCGTGACCGGCGACGTACCGGCCCGATATGGTTTATGAATCTAGATCGCCGAGGACATTAATCCTCAAACGGATCAGTCACAAGTATGGTGTCGTCACGCTCCGGACTTGTCGACAGAAGTGCGACAGGCGCCCCGATCAATTCCTCGACCTGACGGACATACTTGATTGCCTGAGCAGGCAAATCCGCCCATTTTCGGGCACCGACGGTAGATTCCTTCCAGCCTTCCAGCGTGATGTAGATCGGCTCGACACGCGCCTGCGCGCCCTGGCTGGCCGGAAGATGGTCAATTTCCTGCCCGTCAAGCTTGTAGCCGACGCAGATTTTCAGCTCGTCGAGACCATCAAGCACGTCAAGCTTGGTGAGTGCGATGCCGGTAATACCGTTGGTGGCGACCGACTGGCGCACCAGTGCGGCATCGAACCAGCCGCAGCGGCGCTTGCGGCCGGTGACGGTACCGAATTCATGACCCTTTTCGCCCAGGAACTGGCCGATCTCGTCATTCAGCTCGGTCGGGAACGGACCTTCGCCGACGCGGGTGGTATAAGCCTTGGTGATGCCGAGAATGTAACCCAGCGAACCCGGACCCATGCCAGAACCGGCAGCGGCCTGGCCGGCAACCGTGTTGGAAGAGGTCACGTAAGGGTAGGTGCCGTGGTCAATATCGAGCAGCGAGCCTTGAGCACCCTCAAACAGGATGCGCGCGCCAGCGCGGCGCTTCTTGTCGAGCAGCAGCCATACGGTTTCGCTGAAGGGCAGGATGCGCTCGGCAATCGAGCCCAGCTCTTCCATGATCGTTTCATGCGAGACTTCGGTTGCGCCGAAACCACGGCGAAGGGCATTATGATGCGTGAGGATACGGTCAACCTTGGCGGAAAGCGCCTCCATGTCGGCCAGATCCATGACGCGGATGGCGCGGCGGCCAACCTTGTCTTCGTAAGCCGGGCCGATGCCGCGACGGGTGGTGCCGATCTTGGTGCCGCTGTTGGAGGCGGCGTCTTCGCGCATGCCGTCCAGCTCGCGGTGCAGCGAAAGAATAAGCGTGGCATTGTCGGCGATGCGCAGGTTTTCCGGCGTGACCTTGACGCCCTGCGCTTCCAGACGGCCGATTTCGGCGATCAGCGCATGCGGATCGACCACGACGCCATTGCCGATGACGGCGAGCTTGCCGGGACGCACGACGCCGGACGGCAGAAGCGAAAGCTTGTAGCTGATGCCATCGATGACAAGCGTATGGCCGGCATTATGGCCGCCCTGATACCGCACGACGACATCTGCCCGCTCGGACAGCCAGTCGACAATCTTGCCTTTGCCTTCGTCGCCCCATTGCGAGCCGACCACCACAACATTCGTCATTTCTTGCTTTCCTGCTCATGGCGCTTGCGCGCCCGATAACCCGATGGGAAACCCAAACCCGCGAATGTATACTGTGTTGTTTTACGGAAAGCGACCCTGTTTCTTATGGAGAATTTTGCTTTTTCCGTGACAAGGCGCGGATTTCCCGCATTATCTCGCCCCGTGGGGCCAGGCGCGGGTGCAAGGCCGCCGCTCACCCCTCTCCATTTTCCCGCCCCTTGCAGAAGCGAAACATCAGCGTGCCTTCGAAAGCCTATATCGCCCTCATCATCGCCACGCTCTGCTGGGGCGGCAACACTGTCGCCGGCAAGCTCGCCGTCGGCCACATCAGCCCCATGGCCTTCACCTTCCTGCGCTGGGTCCTCGCCGTCGCCATCATCTTCGCCATTTCCGTGCCGCAGCTCATCAGGGACTGGCCGGTGGTGAAAAAGCGCCTGCCCTATTTCTTCGTGCTCGGCAGCGTCGGTTATACCGCCTTCAACGTGTTTCTCTACACGGCCCTGCAGCACACCTCGGCCATCAATGCCGCCGTCATCCAGGCCGGCATTCCCATGGTCATCTTCGTTCTGAACTTCATCCTGTTCCGCACCCGCGTGCTGTTCGGCCAGATCGCCGGCTTCTGCCTCACCATCGCAGGCGTGGCGCTGCTTGCCTCGCATGGCGATCCTCTCTCGCTGCTGCAGCTGGAAATGAATGTCGGCGACGCCGTCATGCTGCTCGCCGTGCTGGTCTACGCCATCTATACCGTCATCCTGCGCTGGAAACCCGCCGTCGACTGGCGCACGCTGATGGCCATCCCCGCCTTTTTCGCTCTCCTCACCTCGGTGCCGCTGGTCTTCTGGGAGATTTCCCGCGACAGCGTCGTCTGGCCGGATCAGACGGGCTGGGTACTGGTGGTCTATGCCGCGATTTTTGCGTCGCTCATCGCGCAGATCCTCTACATCAAGGGCGTGGAGCAGATCGGCGCCAACCGCGCCGGCCTCTTCATCAACCTCGTGCCCGTCTTCGGGACATTGCTGTCCGTTGTCGTCCTCAGCGAAACCCTGCATACCTACCAGATCATGGCACTCGTCATGGCGCTGGCCGGCATTGCCGTGGCAGAACGAAAAAAATCGCCGGCCTCCTGAACCAATAGGGTCAGGAAAACCGGCGCAGTCTGGCAGGCATGAAAGAATGGAGTATCGGGTCGAAAAAATCTTTCCGATGCTCGAACGAAAGGTCAGAGCGCGGTTTCGCGCTTGGCCGGAGAAAAGACGGCATTGCCGAGAACGATATCGCCCTTGTCGGTGGTAACGATCAGCACTTTTTCGAGCGATCCGTCATTGTTCAGCGAAAAGGCAAGGCGCAGCGCGCTCGAAGACCAGCCGGCGCCGGCAAGGGCCGTGCGCTTGATGGCGGCGCAGTCACCGCAATCGCCAAGGCTCAACGATGGCGTTGCCGGAAGATCGGTCGCAAAACCGGAAAAATAATCGTCGAGCGCGCCCATGGTGGCGTTCACGTCGCGGTTGACGCGCAGCAGTTCCTCACGGCGCTCGACCGTCAGCGGCGCGGCGATGGTCGAAACGCATTGGCCGGCGGCAAGAACGCAACCATCGAAACCGCCCGGCGCGGAAACACCGATCTGGGTGACGGCGGATTTCTCGGCGGCGGCGAAACCACGGGCAAAACCGGCAGCGCCGGCCGCATCGGCATGGTTGGACATGGAAGCAACGGCAATTCCGCAGATGGCGGCAGCAATAATCTTCTTCAGCATTTCATACCCCGTTTGCGATCCGCCGGCTTATGCCGGTCTCGATTTCTGTTTTGTGGAGCGTCTCTTTTCAAGGGCCGCTCCCCGTCTGTGATCCCACAATGGCACAGCACTGTTTTCGGCGGCTTTAAGCCGATTGCTACAATTTTATCGGTTTTCATTTTTGTACAGCGGACGCTTTTTTTCGAATATGCGCCGATACCGTCACCGCGAATTCCGCGGCGACGTTGGGAAGCAAGGAAGGGGCCGCATCGCTGCGGGGGGTATTGAAGGGTATTGCAGGGTTTGCAGACGATGCGGCCCCGGCTTGAAACATATGACCCGCCCGCCAAACCGGTTCCTGTTTGGAGGATGGGCATATGCCGGCTGCCTTGACCGTGACATCGGGAAACTCCCCGGTTTCGGCCGCCTGCCCCGCCCATCCTGCGCCGCGCGCACGCCTGATGACCGGGATGGGCCAAGTATAGCCGGGCCGGCGGGACCGTGGACGCGCGGGGATAAATACATCTTGAAAAAAGGCGTCAGGAAGGCTGTTTCGCCCCATCCCGGACACAGGAATTTTCAGCGGGTTAACGGCCGGCCGATCGGCGGCATTTGAATTAACCTTGTCTTAAAACCCGACGTTAATGGTTAGCAATTTAAGAATAGCGGAACGAAAGGGTTCCGTTATGCGTGGCGTATCTGCCGTTGTTTTCCTGATGCTCGTCCTGGCCGGCTGCGCCACCGCACCGTCGCAGGTGACCAATGCCTGTGCGATTTTCGAGCAGCGGAACGGCATCTTCAACAATTGGCGGCGCGATGCGAAAGCGGCCGAGCGCGAATTCGGCGTGCCCGTGCCTGTCATGATGGCGACGATCTATACCGAATCCGCCTTCCGCCCCTATGCGCGCCCGCCGCGCACCAAGCTTCTCGGCTTCATTCCCTGGACGCGCCAGTCCAGCGCTTATGGTTATGCCCAGGCGCTGGACGGCACATGGAGCGTCTACCAGCGTGAAACCGGTCGCTGGTCGGCAAGCCGCACCGATTTCACCGATGCCATCCACTTCGTCGGCTGGTATCACGCCAAGAGCCGGCGCGAAAACGGCATTTCGCTGAACGACCCCTATAATCTCTACCTCGCCTATTATTCCGGCCATGCCGGTTATGCGAAGGGCAGCTGGCGCAACAATTCCGCCGTCCAGAAGGCCGCGCGCCGCTCCGCCAACATGGCCCTGCGTTACGAGGCGCAGCTGCAGCAATGCGGATATCGCTGAGGCGAGACTGGACAAGTTCACTTGAGAACAAGGGGCGGAGTAGCAAACCTCCTCCGTCATCCTCGGGCTTGACCCGAGGATCCATGGTCACGCCGGGCGGTGGATCCTCGGGTCAAGCCCGAGGATGACGTTTTGTCGGGAGCGGCATGGTGCCGGAATGGTCGCGCCAGACGGAGAACGCCTGTGCAGCCACACGCCTATTCCCCATAAGCCGCCAGAAACCCCCTGACCGCATCGATCTCGCCGGAGCGGATTTCATGCCCGCCCGGGTGCCACACGGTTTCCACCGTGCCGCCCTGCGCCTTAAGGCTCCGTTCCAGCGCCGTCGTCAGCGGCACCGGGCAGATCGGATCGCGCTCGCCGGCGGTGATCAGCACCCGGCGCGAGGCCTTGGCAGGGGAGATTTTCGGCTCGAACGGGATGAGCGGATGCATCAGCACCGCGGCGTCGAAAAGCTCCGGCTGTTCGATCAGCACATTGGCAAGAATATTCGCACCATTGGAAAAGCCGAGGCCGATGACCGGACCCGCCTGATAATGCTCCCGGTTCGCCTTGATGAAATCCGCCATCTTGACGGTCGCCCTTTGAAGATCGGCCATGTCGTAGACGCCCTCTCCCGTGCGCCGGAAGAAACGCGCCGCGCCGTGTTCGGAAACATCGCCGACCGGCGAGAGAATGGTGGCCTGCGGCAACAGACGCGCGCCGAAATCGAAGAACTGGTTCTCATCGCCGCCAGTGCCATGCAGCAAAACGAAGAGCGGTGCACCGGCAGCACCTGCGCGGGATTTGTGGAAATAACTGTCCTTGGTCATGGGACGATCCTTTCTGAAAGGAGGAGGTTCAGCGACTTCCGCACGGCCTCTTCGGCCAGGCGGAGCGATCAGATGGAGCAAACGGATGCGGCTTGTTTCTTCTCCCCGCCGGGGAGAAGTGCCGGAGCGCAGCGAGGCGATGAGGGGGCAAGGGCGCGGTCTATCGTTGACGTTGCCCCCTCATCCGACCCTTCGGGCCACCTTCTCCCCGGACGGGGAGAAGAAATGCGCGGCAATGTCCTGCCAAACGCTATCGAGAGGTTAGACCGCCTTCTCATCCCCCAGCGGCTCCAGATGTTCCTCCAGCACGGAGCGCAGATGCGCGTGCTGGGTCGGCAGCTTCAGCGCCTCGCCGAGATGGGCGGTGTCCTCGTCGCGGTCGAAACCGGGTTCGTTGGTGGCCACTTCGAACAGCACGCCGCCCGGAGTGCGGAAATAGATCGCCCAGAAATAATCGCGGTCGATCACCGGCGTCACCTGATAGCCGGTCTCCATCAGCGCCTTGCGCACCTCCAGCTGCTTTTCGCGGTTTTCGACCGCAAAGGCGATGTGGTGCACCGACCCCGCACCCAGCCGCGCGCCAGAAATATTCGGCATGGTTTCGATGTCGATAAAGTCGGCGCCGTTGCCGCCGGGAATACCGAGGCGCAGCACGCCATCCTGACGATCCACTTCCTGATAGCCCATGAATTTCAAAAGCTCGGCCGTCGCACCTTCATCGCGAAGACGCAGCGACGCGCCCTGAAAACCATGGATCGCCTGATCCGCGCCGACGCCATTGCCGATCCATTGCGCACGGTTGTCGTCCCTGACCTCGACCAGCGCAAAACCGTCACCATCGGGACCCGCGAAATGCAGGCGCTTGTTGCCGAAGGCTTCATCGGCCTTCAGGCCATCCACCCCGGCCTTCGAAAGACGCTCCTGCCAGTAGCCGAGCGATCCCTCGGGAACGGAAAACAGCGTCGTGCCCACTTCGCCGGTGCCGGGACGGCCACGGGCGATATGCGGGAACGGAAAATAGGTCATGACGGAGCCGGGCGTGCCGATCTCATCGCCATAATAGAGATGATAGACGTCAGGTGCGTCGAAATTGACCGTCTTCTTCACCCGGCGCAGGCCAAGTGTATCGGTGAAAAAACTGTTGTTCTGGCGCGCGCTCGCCGCCATCGAGGTGACGTGGTGCAGGCCCTTGATCTGGTTGAGCATGATAAACCCCTTTTCGCCTGGCGGGCCTCGCATTGGGGCCTGCCCTCTTCATGGCGTAAAGATGGGGTAAGAGCGCTCTCAGGCATAGAGTGGGCAACGGGAACGGATTGTTCCCGAATGATGAACGATAAAGTTTACTGTTCAATCAGCCCGGCAAGGCAATCTCAAGAATCGTCGGCTCAGTGATCCTCGGCTCAATGATCGTCGGCGACGCCCATGGTCCAGTAACCGACGGCGCGCAGCGCGGCCTTCGGCAGGGCGATCTCGTCGGTGAGGAAGGATTTTGCCGCCCTCGCCTCGGATTTTTCGCAGGCGACAAGGACATGCAGGCCTTGATGATCCGCGCTCCAGGAATGATCGCGCAGCGCCTTTTCGATCAGGCCGGCGGTGCCGGCGGGCTTGCCACGACGATAAAGCCATGTCCATTCCACATCGGCCGCGCAGGCGATCTCCTGCCGCTCGGCTTCGTCGTCGATTTCGGCATAAACGCTGAGCTTTTTCCCGGCCGGCATTTCGGCCGCCATGCGCAGCATCACCGGCAGCGCGGTCTCGTCACCGGCGAAGACATAACGCTCTGCTTCCGGGCAGACACCGCTCGGGCCGATGATGCCGAGAACATCGCCGGGCTTTGCCGTCGCACCGAAGGTCGCGCCCGGCATGTGGTCGCCCTCATGCATGACGAAGTCGATATCGACTTCACCGCGCGCGATATCGCCGGAGCGGATGGTATAGACGCGCCGTGTCAGAAGATCATCGCCCGCCGGCCAGACGATCGCCCCGGTGGGCGCAAGATAAGGCCAGACCGGCGCACGGGCCTGATCCGGCACCAGAAGCAGCCGCACATGCATGCCGCCGGAGAGCAGCCTTTCGATGCCGCTTTCGACGGATACCACCAGCCGGCGCATATGCGGCGTCAGATTATAGGCGCGGGCAACCTTGCCGACGAAAAGATTGGGCAGTTCACGCTGTTGCGCGCCATGGCCGCTCCAACGGAAATCCAGCCCCGTCTCGCCGGAGAATTCAACGATATGCTCGGCCACCATGGCCTTTACCGACATCAATATATGTTCGGAAATGCAGCTGACGCTTGCCGCGAAACGGCCGCCCTCGGCGCTGAAGCTGCCATGGCCGTATTCCGTCTTGAACCGCACCGTAGCACCTTCGCGTTCCATCTCCATATGCTCGGAAAAATGATCCTCGAAAGCATCGACGATCGACAGCGGATCGGGCAGCGAGACGGAAGTTTCGGCAGACAGGAGAGACACGGGCATAATCCTTCACTTTATAGTCCGGTTATCTTTAATCCCGACAACCGCAAAGCGTAAAGGTATTTTATGAGTATCTAGAGAAGGTTTTTGTCGCTTCCCACCGTTTCCGGCAACTGCCAGTCGATCGGCTGGCGTCCGTGGGAGGCGAGAAAGGCGTTTGCCTTGGAAAAATGGCCATTGCCGAAAAAGCCGTTATGGGCCGAAAGCGGGGACGGGTGCGGCGAGCGCAGCACCAGATGCTTGCGCTGGTCCACGAAGGCCGCCTTCTTCTGGGCATAGGAACCCCAGAGCAGGAAGACGACATGATCGCATTCATCATTGACGGCGCGGATGACGGCGTCGGTGAACCTTTCCCAGCCCTGCCCCTGATGCGAGGCGGCGCGGGATTCTTCAACCGTCAGCACGCTGTTGAGCAGAAGCACGCCCTGTTTCGCCCAGCTTTCCAGAAAACCGTGAGCCACCGGGCGAATGCCGAGGTCGCTCTGCAATTCCTTGTAGATATTGACGAGCGAGGGCGGAATGCGCACGCCGGGCTGGACGGAAAAGCACAGGCCATGCGCCTGGCCAAGCCCGTGATAGGGGTCCTGCCCTAAAATGACGACCTTGACCTCATCGAGAGGCGTGAGATCCAGCGCCCGGAAATATTCCGCGCCCTTCGGGAAGATGCGCTTGCCGGCGGTCTTTTCGGCAAGCAGGAACTCTTTCAGCTTGAGCATGTAGGGGCTGGCGAATTCGCCGGAAAGAACACGTTTCCAACTATCCTCGAGTTTGACGCCTGCCTCTGCCATGCCTGCCTCCATCAGAGTTTATTTGAACCGGTTGCCGCGTTGCAGCACTTCGATCTTGTAACCATCCGGATCGCAGATGAAAAAGTATTTCGCGAAAGGCTGGCCCTTATAATCGGCTTCGATGATCTTTCCGGGGGAAAGGCCGATCTCGGTGAAGCGCTGGTGCTCGCCATCCACATCGGCCACGCTGACCGCAAGGTGACCATAGCCGTCACCCAGCGCATAGGGCACTTCGCGACCCCGGTTGACGGTCAGTTCCAGCTCGAAATCGCCTTCGGCATTGCTGAGATAGATCAGCGTGAAGTTTTCGAACTCGGCGCGTTCCGCAACCTCGAGCCCGAAAGCCTGCCTGTAAAATTCCACCGAACGCTTTTCGTCCAGCACCCGGACCATCGAGTGGATCAGCTTGGCCATGGTGTTTTCCTTCTTCTTCTTAACCTTTGACGGCCCGGTTATGCTCCGGGCATCGCGGTCCAAGGGGATAAAGACTGCGTGCCTCGCTTTCAACCCTAAAGGCGCCCCGACCGACGGGCGAAGCCCCGATCACGATAAATGTGATGGAGAAAACCTTCGCTTCGCCCCGTGTGGCAAGGCTCTGCGGTAAGGTGCTGCGACAGGAGCCTGCGGCAACAGGGCTCACAGATTTCGCATCGCCGCTCTATCATGAGTGGGGAACTCATGATACCGGCTTATGCATGCGCCTTCTTTATCTCTGTCTTGGCTGGCTTATGGTCGCGACCGGCATTGTCGGCGCGTTTCTTCCCGTTTTGCCCACCACGCCGTTCCTGCTTCTGGCGCTCTGGTGTTTTTCCCGCTCTTCGCCAAAACTTGAGGCATGGCTGCTGGCCCACCCCAGATTCGGCCCTTCTTTGCGGCGCTGGCGCGAACGCGGCGCAATCGCCCGCAAGGCCAAGATCGCGGCGCTTTCGGCCATGTCCGTCAGCTACGCCGCTTTCTGGTTCCTGAGCGAGCCGCCGCCGCTGCGCGCGGCCATCGTCGCCGCCGTCATGCTCGGCTCTGCGCTCTTCATCGTCACCCGGCCGGAAAGCTGAAACGAAATACAGGCCCTTAGCGGTGGCGCGACTGCGGCAGCACGTAAGGAATATGCCGCGCCGGCAGCCGGCCGACGACACCGCCAATGCCATAGACCCTTGCAATCGTCTCGTCGCTGATCGTTTCCAGCGAGGGACCGCTCGCCGTCACCCGGCCGCCATGCATGACGATAAGTTGATCGGCAAATTCCGCCGCAAGGTTGAGATCGTGCAGGATGGCGAGCACCAGACCGCCGCCGCTTGCAAAGTCGCGCGCCGTTTCCAGCACGGCGATCTGGTGGCCGATATCGAGACTTGCGGTGGGCTCGTCGAGAAAGAGCGCCCGCGCCTCACCATTTTCCATCGGATTCGGCACCTGCGCCAGCGCCCGGGCAAACTGCACCCGCTGCTGTTCGCCGCCGGAGAGCATGTTGTAGGACCGCTGCTCGAAACCGCGCAGCCCGGCCTTGGCGAGCGCCCGGCGGGCCTGCTCTTCCGGCGCGCGAGACCCTTGTGCGACAGCCCCCATGCGCACGATTTCGAGCGCGGTGAAGGGGAAAGCAAGCTGGGTGCTCTGCGGCAGCACGGCCCTGAGACGGGCGAGCTGGACCGGCGTAAAGGCCGGCAGGTCGACATCGTTATAGGTCACCGAACCGCTTTCCACCCGCATCTCGCCCGAGAGAACCTTCATCAGCGTGGATTTGCCGGCACCGTTGGGGCCGATGATGACATTGACCTTGCCGGGTTTCAGATCGACGCTAACGGTATCGAGCAGCCGGCGACCGGAGCGGATGAGGGTGAGGTTTTCGGCCCGGATCATGACATGTTCCGCATGGAAAAACCGCCGCGTCCCAACAGCAGGAACAGGAAAACCGGCGCGCCGATAAGCGCCGTGACGACGCCGATCGGCAGTTCCGCCGGCGCGGCCACGGTGCGGGCGAAACTGTCGGCCAGAAGCAGCAGCGCCGCCCCGCCAAGGGCGGAGGCGGGCAGCAGGAAGCGGTGCGAAGGGCCGATGGCGAGCCGCAGCAGATGTGGCACGACGATGCCGACAAAGCCGATGGAACCGGCCGCCGCCACGCTTGCCCCGCAGGCGGCGGCAACGGCCAGAATGACGATCCGCTTCAGCCGCTGCACCGGGATGCCCATGTGAAAGGCCGCGGCATCGCCCAGAATCAGCGCATCCAGCCCGCGGGCAACGAAGGGAATGATGGCCAGCACGACGATGATGAAAGGCAAGGTGGCGAGCACCTTGGCGGGGGTCGCCCCGCCGAGCGAACCGAGCGACCAGAAGGTGATGTCGCGCAGCGCCCGGTCATCGGCCATGAAAATCATCAGCCCCGTCAGCGCAGCGCTGATCGCCGCCACAGCAATGCCGGCCAGAATGAGCGTGGTGGTGGAGGTGGCGCCGTCCTTCGTCGCGATCAGGTAAAGCACCCAGGTGTTCAGCAGCCCGCCGAAAAACGCCATCAGCGGCAGGAAATGCGGGCCGAAAAACACGGCGACGGTGGCAAACGCGCCTTCTCCGAGAGAAATGGCCGCGACCGCAAACAGCGCCGCACCCGAGGTGACGCCGACAATGCCGGGATCGGCCAGCGGATTGCGGAACAGGCCCTGCATCATCGCCCCTGAAACGGCAAGCCCCGCGCCGATCAACATGCCGAGCGCCGTGCGCGGCAGGCGAACCGCCTCGAGAATGATCCTGTCACGCGCATCGAGCTGATCCGCCCCACCGGTGAGATAGGTCCAGAGTTCGGACATGCCGACGCCCGTGGGTCCGCTGACAAGCGACACACCACAGGCAAACAGCAGGATGCCGACGAGCACGGCGAGGGTGACGACCCCCTGACGGGATCTGTCGCCCGCAACCCTGCCTTCGGCCGAACTCAAGACGGCAAGGCTCACGGCTTCACCACGTCTGGATAGAGCTTGGCTGCCAGCTCGCGGCCCGCAGCGGGCGTGCGCGGGCCGAAACCGATGAGATAAAGCCCATCCATGCTGATGAGCGCCTTCTCCGCGGCGGCAGGCGTGGACTGGAAGGCCGGCAGCGCGAAGATCTCTTCCGCCTTGGCGGCATGGTCGCCGCGCGCCATGGTCAGCACCAGATCGGGTGCTGCGGCAATGACCGCCTCATCCGTCAGCGGCTTGTAACCATTGATCTCCTGAGCCGCATTGATACCGCCCGCCATTTCGATGATCGCAGCCGCCTCGGTGTCCTTACCCGCCGCCATGATGCGGCCGCCGGCGGTGGAAAGCACGAAGAGAACCCGCTTCCGGCCCTTTTCCGGGACGGCCGAAACATCCTTGGCGAGCGCATCGAGCCCGGCTTTGGTCTCGGCGGCCAGCGCCTTCGCCTTGTCCGAAAGACCCACGGCCGCGCCGACATCCTCGATCTTTTTGGGGATGGCGTCGCCGCTCGGCGGCGTATCGACGGTGACGAAAGGCACGGCACTTGCCTTCAAGATGGCGATGACATCGGCCGGGCCGGATCCGTCCTCGGAGAGGATGAGATCGGGCTTCTGCGACAGGATGCCTTCGGACGACAGCGCCCGCATGTAACCGATGTCAGGCTTGGCAAGCGCCTCTGCCGGATAGCTGCTGGTGCTGTCACGCGCCACGATGCGGTCTCCCGCGCCCAGCGCATAGAGGATTTCCGTCACCGTGCCGCCCACCGCGACGATGCGTTTCGCCTCCGGATTACCCTTGTCCGAAGCCATGGCGGCCGGTGCGGCAAAGGCGATGGCCGCGGGCACGAGGGCGGCGAAAACGAAGGTGCGAAGGCGGGAATTCAACATGGCGCTATCCTGAAACACGACCCAGCACAGCTTTGCCGGCGTCATTTAATCTTGAGTTCTTTACACATGTTTATGAGCCGCGCAATCGATAAGTGGAGTAAATTTGTTCGCTTTGTCGTGAACCCCTTCCCAACCTCCCTGCGGCTGGATATCCTGACTGAAACTGGAAACTTAAAGGGAGAATTTCATGTTTATCGCAATGAACCGCTTTCGCGTCGTGCCGGGTTATGAGGAAACCTTCGAATCCATCTGGCGCGAGCGCAAATCGCACCTCAGCGAATTGCCGGGTTACATCGAATTTCACATGCTGAAAGGCCCGAAGGCGGACGACCACACGCTTTATGCCTCGCACACCGTCTGGGCGACCAAGGACGATTTCCTTGCCTGGACGAAATCCGAACAGTTCCGCGCCGCCCACGCCAAGGCCGGCGAAAACCGTGGCAAGGTGGAATATCTCTCCGGCCCGCATTTCGAAGGCTTCGACGTCATCATCCATGAAGACAAGAATGGCGAACGCCGTTCGATTGCCGCCTGAGGCCATCAGATGAGCATTGCAGCCCAAAAGACCGACGACGACAGGCAGGCCCGCGCCGCCGCTGCGCTCGCCGAAAAGCCTGATGGCATCGTGGAGGCCATCGCCGCCAAGGCCGAGGTGACGCCGGCCGAAATTCTGGCGATCCTGCCCGAAGGTGCGGCCGTTTCCGCCGCAGCCGACCGCTTCGACGCCATCTGGAACGAGATGCGCGGCTGGGGCGAAGTCCTGATGATCGTGCAGACCGGCGATATCGTGCTGGAAGTGCCGGGCCACCTGCCGGAAGGTAGCGAAAGCCACGGCTGGTTCAACATCCACGGCGACAGCCCCATCGGCGGTCACATCAAGAAGGACAATTGCGCCGGCATCACCTTCGTCGACCGCGGCTTCCACGGCCGCCGTTCCTGTTCCGTCTGGTTCATGAATGCCGCCGGCGGCGCCATGTTCAAGATTTTCGTCCGCCGCGACGAGAACAAGGAATTGCTGGCGGAACAACTGGCGAAGTTCGAAGCGCTGCGGGACGGTTTTCGCGGCTGAGACCCTGGGGAGGCCGCGGGCAGGGACTTGTTCCCTTGGGCGATGCGGCCTCCCCTCTCTCCTCATTCCTGTGCTCGTCACAGGAATCCAGCCAGCCCAAGTCTTGGGCTGAAAGGACTCTTCCCCGCCGCGCAGACGCGCGTCGGCTGGCAACTGTATTGGTGGATATTATTCTCAGGATGTTTTGAATGTGGTTTTGTCCCTGAGAATGGCGTTTGCGATGACGAGCAGTTTGCG